>NZ_JASOOL010000099.1:0-239 GCF_030217745.1 Bifidobacterium sp. UMB1197
GCGCCACAGACATAAAGCCCGCTTCAAACGCTGACGGTGCCAGATAAACACCTTCGTCCAGCATCATATGGAAGAAACGGTTAAAGCGTTCCACGTCACAGGACATCACATCCTGGTAGCATGTCACGGACTCGGCGTCGGTAAAGAAAATACCGAACATGCCGCCAACGTGGTTTACCACCAGCGGAATTCCGGCTTCTTCTGCCGCTTCCCGCAGACCTTCTGCCAGACGTGTTGTC
>NZ_JASOOL010000100.1:0-238 GCF_030217745.1 Bifidobacterium sp. UMB1197
TAGGATTACTAAATCTGCGTAAATCTCCTAACTCTGCTAAAACTCTGACAGCAGTGGTCTGTGCAAAGCCTGGAATGCTTTCTAGGTTTTCTAAATCATGATTAGGCAAAGACTTCGCTAACTTAACCATTCTTGCGATTAAATTTTCTCTTTGATCACTTAAATTAAGCAATCTGTGTGCATAATACTGCACTTGCTCGACTTCTATGCTAGAGCAAGATACAACTGGATAAGCTTG
>NZ_JASOOL010000101.1:0-237 GCF_030217745.1 Bifidobacterium sp. UMB1197
CAATCAAGGTCGGCACGTGCTTTTTTACGGTCTTCATCGGTGAAGTTAGCTAATTGTTCTTTTAGTTCTCCATAATATGGAGACTTTTTAGCAACATCCCAGAAGTATTTGCCATATTGAACATCTGCGAAATGCCAAGGCTTAAAAAAGAGATTATAATGGACAATTTTAGGATTTTTAATTTCATCCATGTGTTCATTGGGCATTGCATCCCACTCAAGGGGCAAATGATAAATT
>NZ_JASOOL010000102.1:0-237 GCF_030217745.1 Bifidobacterium sp. UMB1197
GTTAAGTTTGGCGATCACTTCGTTAGAAAGACCGGATACCTGGCGGTAATCCAGCGTTGCTGGTAGCAGGGTGTTCTCGTTACGCAGTTGCTTTTCGATCTCATCTTGCTGGCGCGCGATATAACCTTCGTATTTAACCTGAATCTCAACCTGTTCCGCCGCCTGTTCGTCTGTCAACGCAGGGGCAAACGGCGTCAGCGTGGTTAATTTTTCATAAGTCATTTCCGGACGACGCAG
>NZ_JASOOL010000103.1:0-237 GCF_030217745.1 Bifidobacterium sp. UMB1197
TGCAGCCGTTGCCGTACTTGATGTCGGGCGCGCGGGTGCCGTATTTTCAAACGGTGATGCCGGACGCGACTCTACGGGTTTGACATCGCGTTTTGGCTGCTCCACCTTTTTCACCGGCTTCGGTTTTGGCTTAGGTTTCGGCTTCGGCTTTTCAATGACCACCGGTGCTTCTTTTGGCGGTTCGGGGATCGGCTCAGGTTCCGGTTCTGGTTCTACCACCGGCTCCGGTGGCGGCTG
>NZ_JASOOL010000104.1:0-236 GCF_030217745.1 Bifidobacterium sp. UMB1197
TTTATATCTGTAATATCATGACGCAACAAGGTGAAACAGATCATTTCACGGCAGCGGAACACGTTCAAGTTATTAATGATCATTTAGGGGGTCACTATATTAATACGGCCTTGGTTAATGGGGCTAAAATTGACATGAGTAAGTTTAATCCAGCCGATTATGATGCCTATCTTGAACCGGTAAGAAATGATTTCGCTGGATTACGGGCTCAAGATTGCCGCGTAATTACAGCTGAC
>NZ_JASOOL010000105.1:0-234 GCF_030217745.1 Bifidobacterium sp. UMB1197
CTCGTAACTATATCTACCAGTTGACATGAAATAACCCTTTCACTAACTGTCCAGAAAAAGGGGTACATATCATTAGGCCAAATTTGGTACAAAATGCGTCAACTTTTCCCGAGTTTGTAGTCAAACGTGCTGTTTTGAGCTACAAAGTCGGGAAAAGAAACAAAAAAGCTTTCGGTTTTAAAAGCCCCTAGTAGCATCCAAAACCGAAAGCAACACGCTCAACACCCAAAACCC
>NZ_JASOOL010000106.1:0-234 GCF_030217745.1 Bifidobacterium sp. UMB1197
AGCCTCGCAAAGACGTGCGAGATATGCTCGAAGAAATTCTTGGAATTAGCAGCAATGGAATCGGCAGCAATTCGAGTAAAGGTGGCCATTCTTGCGCAAAAACCGCGCAAAAGTCGCCAGCAGATTGCAGCGAGCAGCACGAAGAAAATCGCAAATTAACAGAAGCAGAGCTTTCCAAAACACTTAAACGTAGAAATTTCAACAAATCCACCAAACTTGAACACGTGCTTTACG
>NZ_JASOOL010000107.1:0-234 GCF_030217745.1 Bifidobacterium sp. UMB1197
CATGTGCTGGTCATGATGGATATGGGTAGCGCATTATTGAGTGCTGAAACTGCGCTGGAATTGCTGGCTCCCAAGATCGCCGCAAAAGTACGTTTGTGTGCTGCGCCGTTGGTCGAAGGTACACTGGCAGCAACGGTCAGCGCGGCCTCGGGGGCGGATATCGACAAAGTTATCTTTGACGCCATGCATGCGCTGGAAGCCAAACGTGAACAACTGGGTTTACCGTCCTCTGAC
>NZ_JASOOL010000108.1:0-234 GCF_030217745.1 Bifidobacterium sp. UMB1197
TTCCAATGCACTGGGATAATTCTCAATATGCTGGTTTTAGTGACCACAAACCTTGGCTTATGCCAACAGACCAAGATAGAATTAACGTTGAAAAAGAACTACTGGATGGTGAAATTTTTAATTTCTATCAAAAATTAATTAAACTCAGAAAATCAGAAAAATTGATCTCTGAAGGTCACATCAAACCATTTTTAATGGAACACCCACAAGTTATGGCCTATGAACGTTATTTAG
>NZ_JASOOL010000010.1:0-47734 GCF_030217745.1 Bifidobacterium sp. UMB1197
GAAGTATCCACGCAGCGTGGATAGTGTGATTAAGTAAAAGGGATATGTGTCCAGAAAAAGGGGTACATATCATAAATATGGTACAAAGTGCGTCAATCTTTTCCCGAGTTTGTAGTCAAACGTGCTGTTTTGAGCAACAAAGTCGGGAAAATCTACGCGTTCGGCTTAGCATCAGCATCGTCAGCATCTTTAGCATCAGCATTGTTTTGCTTTTTTAAGAATTCCAAGTTCTTTTGAAGATTTTCACGCCTAACAGCCTGCTTTTCACACTCGCATATCTGCCTACTAAATCGCCTAGCTATTAAACGCGCCCTACTCCTACTAGAATCATCCTCCAAATTATTAAACTCACGTAGTCTACTAATACTATTAAGAATATTCTCTTCAACAAGCCTGGCATGCTGGCTGATATTACTCATAGCATAAGCCTCATCCAAAGCCCTACGCCGCTCATCCTCCGCATTCTTAAGACTCTTAAGCCGCACGCCCTTTAACACGCGTATACCATTCTCACTACGATTACTATGCAACACCACTTCACTCACATTAACCACAGGATGCTTCGCATAATAATCATGAATAAGCTTATGCGAAATCTCAACATCACAAGCACAATTCCTACCAACACCCTTTCTAGCATCAACCCAAGGAAGCTCACTCCTAACACGCACGCCAAGACTTGCAGTACTAAAATTATCCAACACATCACACACGCTATAAATCTCACGAAGCATAGAACACTCAAACGTTTTACTAAACTCACACGGGCTTAAAATAATATTCTGCGCGCAAACCAAATCCAAACTAAACAAACACGAGTTAAACAATTCCAAACACACCGGCCCATTCTTCCAAGCCTGAAAACCATTAGAAAACAAGTTGAGATTAGTTGAAGACAAATAATGCGCGTAACTATAATAGGTGAACAATTCCAGACGCTCGTGACTCATCGCGCCGTAATGCTGCAAAATCGCATACGCAACACGCTTAACTGTAGACATAACTCTCTTCCTTTCACCCTTTCACCATTGAAAAGACACGGACACTTAATAAACCAACATCCCCTAGAAGTTAGACTTACTAACAGTTAGCTTCTTCTACTATTAGACGATACTGGTTTTAAGTTAGCGAAAACGCTAGCATACGATTCACATACAACACAAATTCAACGGCGTGTCGCATGGAAAACGGGGCATGTCGCTCTCATATCTTCGCTTGCGTTCCATTCCTCGCGGCTATTAGTAGCCGCTCGGCTGATTTGGCGCATAAAGTCCACTGGACTTTATGTTTGAGCCAAATCACGCTTTGAAGGAGCTTGAAATGCGTTATGCAATTTCAAGCTCAGTCAAAGCGCCTTTCGCTTGAGAAGCGTAGCGCGCGAACGATATTTACCGAGTTTGTTGCGGGTTAGAGAGTTGAGACGCGGCGAAGCGTTATGCGAGCCGCACACGAATCGCAAGCAACCGCAGAGTCACTCAGTGATACGCCAACAATCTGCTCCCCGCTTTGCGCGCTTTGAATCAGCTGACTTTGCCAATCGCATGCGCAATCAAGGGCAAATCGAAGCTCGCGCAAATCGAGAGCCGCCGCAGATTCATTACTGTCATCCGCCACGCGCTCCTCATATTTATACTCGCGCCAAGAATCCGCCTTAGCAAAAAACGCGTGCTCATCGCACTCATCGCTCCCCTCAAGCATCTTCTTTGCAAAGCTCAACTCATCAATCACACTACCCAGCAAATCCGCCACATTTCGCCGATTTTCCGCAACCATTGCACGCGTGCGATTTGGATCCGTAAGTGCCACTCGCGTCATATCTCGCCAAGAACCAGCCGACATTTGCAACGCAACATTGCGATTTTCGCTTCCACACAAAACGTTCGCCAGCGCAGTAGAAACAACGTGCGGCATGTGTGAAATCAGCGCCGCCGAAGCGTCGTGTATAGAATCGTTCAACACAAGAGCGCGGTTTCCACACAACCCCACAATCACACGCAAAACCGCCAAAAACCGCCAAAAATCACTGCTCTCATCAACGCTAACAGCCCAAAGTGCGCCGTCCAGCAGCTGCGCGCTCGACGCCTGCCAACCCGTAAACTCGCTTCCAGCCATAGGATGCGCGCCAATATAACAATCGCCAAGCCCTGCGGCCTTAACCTGCTGGCGCACAAGCCCCTTAACGCTACCAACATCCGTCAAAGTAGTGCGCTGCTTGTTGATTTCGCGCGAAATCTCGCCAAGAACTTCTGGCATAGCGGCAAGCGAATTGCATAAAATCAAAACATTTGGCTGCATGCGCGCAAGCTCCGAAACGCTTTCAACGCAAGTGATTCCAAGGGCGCGCGCCTCTTTATACATTGTTTGATGGCGATTATACGCGTACACTTTGCAAGAGCCAGCGGCCACCAAACGCTTTGCGATTGAGCCGCCAATAAGTCCAAGCCCCACAATACCAACAGAAAATTTTTGAGAAAATTCAGCATCTTCTACCATAATAATTCTCTTTCTGCACGCATTACGTTCAAAGCACTCAAAGCACTCGAAGTATCAGACGAAGCACTCGAAGCATCAACGCACACTCCGCCATTTGGCAGCATCCAATCATTCATAACAGGATTATCTTGATTATCAGAAGGATACACTGCTAAAACTCGAACCCAATCACCATGTTCAACAACCTCTTGAATCATAGCTTTACACGTAGAATCCCAAGGGGCAGCATCAACAGTGGCAATAAAACTATATAAACCATCCTGACCTTTAATCGGCCTAGACATAAAAGAAGTCATATTAAGACCATGATCGCGCACAACATCAAGCAGATTTGCTAGCACTCCAGCGCCCGTAGAACGCGGAATAAAAGCAATAATCGAAGAAAAAGATGAATAGCTTTCGCGCTGCATATTAACAAAACTTAAAGCCTCATCTCTAGGAGCTAACACTAAAAACTCAGTGCGAGCGCCAGAAAAATCTTCAACAGCTTCACTCACAATTTGCCTATTGTATAAATCAGCACAAATTTTAGGGCACAAAGCAACTTCGCCATTAACTAAATCCCTACAAGCAGCAGCGTTTGAAGACGCAGTTTTTTCTTTCAATCCGCGCTTTTGAGCAAACTTACGACATTGTGCCAACGCGTGAGGATGAGCAACAATAGTCGAACAGTTTTCGATTGAATCCGACTTGCAAACAACAGCATCAAAACTTATATCAACGCCCAAGCGAGCAATGCCAACCATATTTTTTGCATCAATTAATAAATCTAAATTAGGTATTACTACGCCTTCAATATTGTTTTCCCACGCAATAATACCCAAATCGTGACAATCTTCAATTTTGCTAGCAATATTACAAATATTCTCACACGCAGTTGGAATAAGGCGCAAAGCACCTAGCGATTTACATTGCTCTTTAACTTTTAAAGCAGCTTGATGAGTAAAAGAACCTTCTGGCCCTAAATAGCATAATTTACGGGAACTATTACTGTTCTTATTACTATTCATGACTATATTGCTATTCATGACTATTCCTCAAACTACTTTAAGATTGTAAGACTTTAAGACTATAAGACTGACTATATAAGACTATAAGTAAGACTACCTTACATTGATTTAGCGCCACTTATTTAGCGCCAGAAATAGCAAAGAATTTATTAGGCATACAAAGCAAAACTACGTGAGCGATGATAATGCCATAAAGCCAAAAATATCCAGCATTTTGCGCAATCCACGGAAGATTATCCACGCCAAATCCAACGGCAACAAGCACGCCACGAAACGCGCCAAAAACCCTAAACCATCCAAGCGCAATCATCCAAACAACCGAACAGCATACGATTGCGTGCAAAATCAAGCCAAAAACGCCGCAAAGCATGCGAGCAAAACACGCGCTCAAAATAACAAGCAAAAACGCGATTACAAGACCGTACGGAAAGTTGTACATAGCGCCCATTCGGTGCGCAAAAGTGCCCAAAACCGCGCAAAATGCCGCTAAAACGCATAAAGCCGCACACCTGCCAGCAAATAGCACGGAATGCGACTTTATGTTAAACATCATTTTAAGCAATCACACAAAGCAATCACACAAAGCAATCACGCAGCGTTGTTGTTCTGCCTACGCTGCTTAGCGCGCCACTTGTACCATTCATCGCGGCTCAAAATAATCTTGCGCACGCGAATCGACTCAGGCGTAACTTCCACGCACTCGTCCTCGTTAGCAAAGTCAAGCGACTCTTCCAAGCTCATCTTAATTGGTGGCGTCAAAGTCTCAAGCACATCTGCTGTAGAAGAACGCATGTTAGTCATATGCTTAGCAAGCGTAATATTAACATCCAACTCGTCTGGCTTATTGTTAATACCAACGATTTGGCCTTCGTACACAGGGCTTTGCGGATCCACAAAGAACACGCCGCGCGCCTGCAAACGCTGCATAGCATAAGGCGTTGCAACACCCTTGCGATCGCAAACCATGGAACCGTTCTGGCGAGTTACAATCTGACCAGCCCAAGGCGCATAGCCTGCAGAAATGGAGCTTGCGATTCCCGTGCCGCGAGTTGCAGAAAGAAGAGCTGTGCGGAAGCCAATAAGACCACGAGAAGGAACAGTAAATTGCAAGCGAATCCAGCCAGATCCATGATTGCTCATAGAATCCATGCGACCCTTGCGATCCGCCATAAGCTGCGTAACAGTACCCATGTATTCTTCTGGAACATCAATCGTAGTGTTTTCCATAGGCTCGTTAATTTGGCCATCAATCGTCTTAGTAACAACTTGAGGACGACCAACTGTAAGCTCGTAGCCTTCGCGACGCATTTGCTCCGCCAAAACTGCCAACGCCAACTCGCCACGACCCTGAACTTCCCACGCATCTGGGCGGTCTGTTGGAAGAACCTTAATAGACACGTTACCAATAAGCTCGCGATCAAGCCTATCTTTAATCATGCGCGCTGTAAGCTTGTGATCTTTGCCTTCCGTGCCTGCAAGCGGCGAGTCGTTAATGCCGAAAGTCATGGAGATAGCTGGGTCATCAACGTGAATCAATGGAAGAGGCTTTGGATCGTTCTGGTCCACAATAGTCTCGCCAATCATAATGTCGTTAACGCCTGCAACTGCAACGATATCTCCAGGGCCTGCGGATGCCACAGGAGTGCGCTCCAAGCCTTGCGTGCGCAAAAGCTCGGAAACGCGGAAGTTTTCAAGCGAGCCGTCTACACGAGAAAGACCGTAAGTCTTGCCCTTTTCCAAAGTGCCGTTGTAGATTCGCACTAAGCCGAGGCGGCCAAGGAAGTCGGAGGAATCAATGTTTGCAACGTGTGCCTGAAGAGGCGCGCCTTCCTCGTACTCTGGTGCTGGAATGTTGGAAATAATGGAGTCAAAAAGAGGCTCCAAATTATCGTTATCTGGCAAGCCGCCGTTTTCTGGCTGATTCAAAGATGCATAGCCAGCCTTTGCGGCGCAATAAATAACAGGCAAATCAAGAAGCGAATCAATATCTAGATCGATTCCTTCTTCAACAACGTCTTGTGCAAGGCCAAGAAGCAAATCCGTAGCTTCGCTAACAACCTCGTCAATACGCGCGTCTGGACGATCCGTTTTGTTAACGCACAAAATCACTGGCAACTTTGCCTCAAGTGCCTTGCGTAGAACGAATCGAGTTTGTGGAAGTGGGCCTTCGGAAGCGTCGACGAGAAGCACAACGCCATCAACCATGGAGATGCCGCGCTCCACCTCGCCACCAAAGTCGGCGTGGCCTGGGGTATCGATTACGTTAATTGTGATTCCCTCTGGGTGACCATACTTTTCTGCAAGCGGGCCGGTGTATTGAACGGCCGTGTTCTTGGCAAGAATGGTAATGCCCTTTTCGCGCTCAAGGTCGTTGGAGTCCATTACGCGGTCTGGCACTTCTTCTCGCTCGGAGAATACGTGCGACTGCTGAAGCATGGCATTTACGAGCGTTGTTTTACCATGGTCAACGTGCGCTACGATTGCCACATTTCTAATATCACCGCGAACAGTCATTACAAACCTCTTCCGTTTTATTTAGCCAAACTTAAACAAGTTTACTCGCGGCTTTAGACACGCCGCTTATGCAATCGCAGACTCGCTGGCGCCTTCTGGCAAATACTTGTCGTATCCTTCTTCTTCCAACTCGTCCGCAAGCTCTGGCCCTGCAGTCTTTACAAAGTGACCTTGCGCAAAAACGTGCACAATATCTGGCTTAATGTACTTAAGGATTCGCGTGTAATGCGTAACCATCATAATGCCCAAACCAGTGCTTTCTTTGGCGCGATTTACGCCTTCCGAAACAATTCGCAAAGCATCCACATCTAGGCCAGAATCCGTCTCGTCCAAAATCGCAAACTTTGGTTTTAAAATCTCTAGTTGCAAAACTTCCGCACGCTTTTTCTCGCCGCCCGAAAAGCCCTCGTTTACAGAGCGAGACGCAAACTTTGGATCCATTCTTAAGCGCTTCATTGCTTCGTTAAGCTCTTTAACCCACGCACGCAAAGTCGGAGCCTCGCCGCTCACCTCTGTTTTTGCTGTGCGCAAAAAGTTCGTCATCGACACGCCTGGTACCTCTACCGGGTATTGCATTGCAAGGAACAGCCCAGCTTTTGCGCGCTCATCTGGAGTCATCTTCAAAATATCTTCGCCGTCTAAAAGCACCTGGCCTGAATCCACTTCGTACTTTGGGTGACCCGCCAAAGTGTATGCGAGAGTAGACTTTCCAGAGCCATTCGGTCCCATAATCGCGTGCGTTTCGCCCGAATTAACTGTAAGATTTACACCTTTTAATATTTGCTTGCGTCCCTCTTTTGTTTCTACAGACGCGTACAAATCCTTGATTTCTAAAGTTGACATGTTTATCTCCTATTCTTCCGCATATTTCGATTCGTTGGTTGCTTGCGATTCATCCGTCTTAGCTAAACGCCTCTCAATCGCAGCCATCAAATGATCTACGATTTGCGGCACGCCAATCTCCTCAATCAGCTCGTTAAAGAATCCGCGCACAACAAGCTTCCTAGCATCCGCCTCGCTCACGCCGCGAGACTGCAAGTAAAACAGCTCCTCGTCGTCAAATCTACCAACCGAACTTGCATGACCCGCACCAATAATATTGCCGTTTTCGATTTCTAGATTTGGCTCCGAATCGGCAATCGCGCCAGGAGTTAGCACCAAATTTCGGTTCAACTCGTACGAATCCGTGCCTGGAGCTTCTGGCTTAATAAGCGCGTTTCCAACCCATGTAGAATGCGCTCCTTTGCCATAAAGCGCGCCCTTATACACTACTCGCGACTTGCATTCTGGGTGATTGTGAACAACCATCGTACGATGCTCAACATGCTCGCCTGGGTCCACAAAATACATGCCAAGCATGTTCAAATCGCCCTTTTCGCCGCCAAAATCCTGATCCATGCGGATTCGCACAACGTCTCCGCCAAGCGTGACCATTGTGTGGCGAAGAGACGCTCCCGCACCCACATGAATCCTATGATTTCCAACGTGTTTGCTGCCTGAATCCCACTCTTGAATGAACGTTGTAGAAACATGCGCGTTCTCTCCAAGAATGATTTCTACGCCTTCAGCAAGCTTTGCAACTCCTGTGTGCTCTACAATAATATCCGCGTTTGTGCAGGAATCAGCTTCAATCACTAAGTGCAATGCGTCTAATGGCAATGCGTCTAATGATTTCGCAGCGTCTAGCGACTGCAAAGTACTTTCATTTTTAAGATTTCCGTGGATTTGCAATATTATTGGCTTTGTAGCTTCGCCGCAAACATGCAAAACGTATGCCGATTTTGCCGAGTTCCACGCAACAGCAGCCACGCGATCCGAAGGCTTCATTTCGGTGTGCGGAGCCTCGTTTTTTGGCAAAATTTGTAGAGTTGCATGCGAATCGCCATCAGCGCCTTTTAGCTCCACCGTAACGTTGTTAGACGGCTCAAAGCTCTCAAAAAACTCGGAGATTCGCTCAACTGGCGTGTATCTCCAATCTTCCTGCTTGCGCGTTGGAATCGCAAAGTCTTGCACGCTAAAAGAGCGCACGGATTTATCTGCGCTAGAAGGCATTGCAGCAGGAACCGCATAAGGATCGTTAGGGTCTGCTACAGGAATATTAATTTCTTTTTCCGTCATTTTATTGCCTAAATTCTTTTTCAGATCTTCGCTCATCACCCCACGGATCCTTCCATTTGCAATTCCACAAGACGATTAAGCTCCAGAGCATACTCCATTGGCAGCTGGCGACTAATCGGCTCCACAAAGCCGCGCACAATCATTCCCATAGCTTCTTTTTCTTCAAGTCCACGGCTCATCAAATAGAAAAGCTGATCCTCGGAAACCTTGGAAACAGTGGCCTCGTGAGCCATCGAAACGTTATCTTCGCGCACATCAACATGGGGATAAGTGTCGGACCTAGAAAAATCGTCAACGAGCAAAGCGTCGCACACAACCGAAGAGCTAGAGCCGCTAGCGCCTTTAACAATTTTTACAAGACCGCGGTAGGCAGAACGCCCGCCGCCACGCGAAATCGACTTAGCAACAATCGTGGAACTTGTGTGCGGAGCCAAATGAATCATCTTCGCACCCGTATCTTGGTACTGGCCGCGGCCAGCAAAGCTCAAAGACATAGTCTCCGCTTTTGCGTACGGCTCGGCGAGAATGCATGCAGGATACTTCATAGTTGCCTTGGAGCCAATGTTGCCGTCAACCCACTCCATTGTGCCACCTTCGCGCACGTAGGCTCGCTGGGTAACCAAGTTGTACACGTTATTTGACCAGTTTTGCACGGTTGTGTAGCGCACGCGCGCATGCTTTTCTACAACAATCTCAACGTTTGCAGCGTGAAGCGAATCCGTGGAATAAATCGGAGCTGTGCAACCTTCAACGTAATGCACGTACGATCCTTCGTCTGCAATAATCAAAGTGCGCTCAAACTGACCCATGTTTGGCGTGTTAATGCGGAAGTAAGCCTGAAGCGGAATATCCACATGCACGCCTTTTGGCACGTACACAAACGAGCCGCCACTCCAAGCCGCTGTGTTAAGAGCCGCAAACTTGTTGTCGTCAACTGGAATCACGGTTGCAAAATACTTTTTTACAAGATCGGGATACTTTTGAACTGCTGTATCCGTATCAACAAAAATCACGCCTTGCGCAGCCAAGTCTTCGCGAATCGAATTGTAAATAACTTCCGACTCGTACTGAGCTGCAACGCCCGAAACCAAGCGCTTTTTCTCCGCTTCTGGAATGCCAAGCCTATCGTAAGTTTTGCGAATATCTTCTGGCAAATCATCCCAAGTTTTCGCTTGATCGTGTACTGGGCGAACGTAGTACTTAAAATCGTCGGCGTCAAAGCCGCGTAAATCCACGCCCCAATCTGGCATAGGCTTTTGCAAAAACGCGCGGTATCCTTGCAAGCGAAGGTTTAGCATCCATTCTGGCTCGTTTTTATCGGCGGAAATTGCGCGAACAACCGACTCGTCAATGCCCTTTTTTGCGGCCTCGCCTGCAGCATCCGAATCATGCCAGCCGTAATTGTACTCGCCAAATTCTGCAACGATTTGTTCGTCTTGGCGGATTTTATCTTCGTTTACGCGAGCGCGATCTGCCACGTACTGGCTCATTTCAACGTCTGCCGCGCTGGAGTCATTTTGATTCGCTACATTCTTATTCGTCGATACGCTATTCATCAATGCGCTTGATTCAGGCTTATTTGAATCATCAACCACTGTTTTACCCTCCTATCAAGCTTATAAATCGATTATACATTTAGCCACGCAGCGGCATTACGTGATTCAAATCACATCTCTGCCTTTCTGCATATGCATTCTCCTTCTACGCACGAGGGAAAGCCTGCGAATAGCGCTGCTTAAGAGCCTGAATAGAAACGTGCGTGTAGCGCTGGGTTGTGTTAAGCGAGGAATGCCCCAAAAGCTCCTGAACCTCGCGAAGATCCGCTCCACCGTTGAGCATATGCGTTGCAGCACTGTGGCGGAGTGCGTGCGGAGCAACATCTGGCACGTTTGCGGCTGCGGCGGCAGCGTGAACAATACTTCTTACAACACGCTGATCGATACGCTTTGCTCGCGCGCCCAAAAACAGCGCTTGCATACCAGCTGAGTTTGCGGCGTGCTTTTCTAGCAGAGCACTTCGCCCATGCTCAATCCACTCTTTGCACGCATTTGCAGCAGGAACGCCAAACGGCACCACGCGCTGCTTGTTTCCTTTACCTGTAACTTTTACGGTGTGATTTTCAAAATCCATATCTTGCACATTAAGGCTTGTAAGCTCCCCAACGCGCATGCCCGTGGCGTATAAAAGCTCTAGAATCGCAGCGTTTCTAAGGGCGAGTGCATGTTCTTGGAGGGATTTTTGGGGCGATTTTAGGGGCGATTTTAGGGGCGTGTTTTCTTGATGCTCGGAAGCTTGCGACTTTTGCGCGCGCGGCTTTTTTTGCGCGCAATTTTGCATCGTTGAATCATGCGCAGTTGAATCATGTGCAGTTGAGTCCTGCGCAAAGTTATCCGCACAATCATCTGCACAGTTGTCTGCACAGTCGTCTGCACAATCCAACAACTTTTGCGCCTGCGCTTCATCTAAAACCGTAGGAAGCTCATTAGCGATCTTAGGAGTTGCAAGAATTTGCGCAGGATTTACGCTAATCAAACCAACGTGCGTAGCCCACGCAAAAAAGCCGCGCACGGCTACCACTTTGCGCGCCAAACTCGAGCGCGCGTGATTCTTGTTAAGCCAATACATCCATTGGCGCAAAACACTGGTGGAAACCGCGCGCAAATCGCAAAAACCATTGCGGCTGCACCACTCTAAGCATTGTAAAACATCCGCGCCGTACGCGCGTAAAGTGGCCTTTCCAAGGCCTTTGTTGGCGCGCAAATAGTCAACGTAGCGCGCACAGTGGTAGCCGAAGTCGCAAAAGTCGCCAGCAACCGTTGATGATGCTGAATCATCGTCAAATAATAAATCATTATTATTACGACTGCTAGCCATAGAACCGCCTCAAATCGCCTATATAACAGCAATCAGAAAGACCTAATTACCGCTTTCTTCGCTCGCGCTCGACTTACGCCTTCTATCCAACACGTGCCAAGCTTTATCTGCAGCAGCAAGCTGAGCCTTGCGCTTGCTAGAACCGTCCGCCTCACCCAGCAGCTCATCTCCATTTTCGTGCGCCAAAACCGCGCGCGCACGAAACACAGGCGCATAATCTGGGCCAGAAACCGACATTCTATATTGCGGCTCGTCAAGCCCCATCTCGTGCGCCAAAACCGTAAGCGAAGTCTTCCAATCCAAAGCTGGGCCTTCTGTAAGAACCTCCGCTAAAGTGTCGTCAATCAAGCGATGCACCACAGCGCGCGCCTCGTCAATGCCATGCTCAACAAAAGTCGCGCCAATAAGCGCCTCAACAATATCGCACAAAATCGAGTCTTTTTGAGCGCCACCATGCTCCATCTCGCCATGGCCCAAAAGAATGTACGAACCAACGTGCAACTTATCGCGAGCAACCGCGCTCAAAGCCCACTCCGAAACAGCCTTAGCGCGAAGCTTAGCCAACTGGCCTTCCGTCATATCTGGGTGAGCAGAAAACAGCGTTTCTGTAGAAACAAGCTCCAAAACAGCATCGCCCAAAAACTCTAGGCGCTCGTAGTTTTTAGTGCCTGGATGCTCGTGCGAAAACGAGCGGTGAGTAAGAGCCTCCACCAGCAAATCTGGCGAAATCGTAGTGCCAAGAGCGCGCAAAAGCTCCTTAGTAGGATCCCCATCCTGCGTGTGTCCATCTTGCGTGCGCGCAACGCCAATGCTACTAGTTTTAGCGTCTTCTGGCTGATTTGGGTTATTGTATGCGCCGTAATTGCCATCATTTTGGCCGTCATACTGGTCTTTTGTGTTGTTCCCACTCATATCTTCAACATTATAGCGCATGCATTGAAGTCGTTGATTTGCGCTATTAGCCACGAAATACTACAAGTTTATGTAAATTACGCCAAGCTAGGTGGAGATTCGAGATTTTTCGCCGCGAAAGAGGTGAGCCTCAGCGCCGAAGGTGGTGACTCGCCGAGAGAGCAAGAAAAATCGAGAATCTCGGTGATGAAAGATACGAAAAAGTTCTAAATATCCAGAAGGTTTGATGTATTTCTCTACGAGCAATAAAAGAGGAGCGTAGCGACGGGACTTGCGAGGAGAGAAATACTCAAACCTCGCGCAACGTTAAGTATGAAATCGCTCTATACAATTTCAAGCTCAATAAAAGCGCGCAAAAACAAAAACCCTGCCACCCGTCGATGGCAGGGTTTTTTTAAAATACAACCTACTTGGTGTGCGCAGAGCGAATTGCTTCGCGATACACGCGACCGCGGAAGTTACCGCAGGTTGGGCAAGCCATGTGAGACAACGCTGGCGAACCGCAGTTCGGGCAGGTAATAGTCTGCACGGCAGAAGCCTTCCAATTGGCGCGACGCGAATGAGTATTAGCGCGCGAGGTCTTGTACTTTGGCAGTGCCATAATCTTTCCTCTATTTCGTTCAACCGATTGAGCTTAAGCGTTCTGTATATTACAGCAAGCGCCATACATTATTCACAAACACACGTCAAATAAGGTGGAGATTCGAGATTTTTCGCCGCGGATGAAGCGAACCTCAGCATCTTTGATGGTGATTCGCTGAAGTAGCAAGAAAAATTGAGAATCTCGGTGATGAAAGCTACGAAAAAGTTCTAGCATGCAAGAGGGCTGGGTGATTCTTGGTCGAACAGTATAAGAGCGGCAGCCGATACCAAATAATCCAATGACTCACCCTACAAACAAACTTAAGCAAAAAACAAAATCAAAGCCAAATCGGAACAACCGCAACAACAAACTACACGTAATAGGCGGAGCGTTGTGAGACAAGAAACACCCAGCCCTCCTACAACGTTAAATAGGAAGCCGCGCAACACCAAGTAAGGACTTTTATTCAGGCAGATTGTTGCGCTTCAAGCTTTTCCTTAAGTCCTTCAAGCGCCGCAAAACGAATATCCGTAACGTCGTGATGATGATCCGGATGCTCATTCAGATTCTCTCCGCATTGCGAACAAAGCCCCTTGCAATCAGGCTCGCACAAAGGCTTAAGTGGCAACTCGCTAACCATTGTGTCTCGAATCAGAGCCTCAATGTCGGCAAAATCGCCGCCACCAACCAGCGGATACACGTTTCCAGAATCGTCGCCTTCGTCCCAAATATCAGCATCTTCTAAATCATCATTAGAGTTATTAGAGTTATTAGAACGCGCGCCGCTCTTGCCGCCATTTGCACCCTTGCCGCCCTTGCCGCTCTCCACGCGCGCAAAAAACGCACACACATCAACAGGCCAATCTCTATGCAACGGCATCAAGCATCGCGAGCACTCCGCATGCACGCGCGCGGTAATAGTGCCCTGAAACATAAGCCCATCTACAACGGAATCAAAATTGCCATCTACGGTAACATCACTCCCTGGCTCCACGCCAATAACGCTGTCTCCAATGCCCTCTGGCGCTGGGAAGGCGCGATGCAACTGCATACTACTGCCCGCTCGTGCCGCCATTTGCGCAACTGGTACCGCCCACAAAGACTGGGAGGGATGCGATGTCATTTTAATTCCTTTCTTCGCTTTCGCTGCTTTCACTGTCAAATTCTTCATCAATCTGGTTTGCAGCCTCATTTCGAACGTGTGCCGCCGCGCGCCTGCGCTCTTCCAAAACGCGCTGACCCGCTTGAACGTCTTGCTCCAGCTTGTCTAACTGCTGCTTTAGGCCTTCCATAACCGTGGCGCTGTACTGATCCGCGCCGCGCGTAAGCTTATCGGCCTTTGCCTGCGCATTGCTTATAATATCTCGCGCTTGGTTCTTTGCAATCGCAACCACATTTTCTTGACCTGCCAAGAATTTGGCTCGCTCCTGGGCTTCTTCAACCATTTGCGCGGCTTGACTTTGCGCCGAACTCACAACAGAGTTTGCCTGTGCTTGAGCCGTACGCAAGCGCCTCTCCGCTTCTCGCATTAACGCACTCGCGCGCTCCAGCTGAACAGGCAGCATGTCTTTTAGCCTAGACAAATAATCGCCAAACTCTTCGCGATCCACCTTTGCCATTCCAGCAGCAAAAAGCACGCCTTTTGCACTGTTTAGCGCGGCTTCCATTGTGTCGATTATGTCGTAAACAGTAGTAAATTCCTCGCGCGACTTTGTGCGTACTTCCTCGCTAACGGTTTGCGGATCCGCGGCCTTAAACGCGTTTTCTTCTTCGTCGTCAAACTCTATTGCGCCGCCGTCTTCGCGCTCGCGCAAATCTGGCATTGGGAACAGGTTTTGAGGCACATCGCCAGCTGCGTTGCCAGACGAATCGCCAGCAGCCGCAGAATCGCCAGCAGCCGCATCGTCGCTCGCCTTACTCGCCGCAGGCACCGCGTCATAAGCTTCAAAAGCAGCACTAGGCGAATCGTCGTTATTTGCAATCACTGGATTTAATGGCAACTTTTGGCTGTGGTTTGCCGATACTTGGCTTTCCATTGTGTCGTCTTCGTTTTCGCTCATTTTCGCTCCTTCGCTAAGTAGCTGCTCTCTTATCTCTTAACAATTTTATTGTACGTATTTTAGTACGTACTTATTTTAGTAATATTGTACTTATTTCGGTGATATTTAACTCACCATTGTAATATTTCGCTAATTTTATGATTGAGATATTGCATTTGTCTTAGAAAAAACGTGTTGCAAAAGCGGAATCACATTATTTGGCACCATTCCAGAAACGTCTCCGCCGTGACGAGCCACATCTTTTACAACCGAGCTAGAAACGTGTTCCAAAATAGGATCCGCTGGCAAGAACATGGTTTCAATGCCAGCCAGCTTGCGATTAACCAGCGCCATTCCAAGTTCCGCCTCATAGTCTCCGTTTTGACGCAATCCCTTAACAATTACGGTTGCGCCGACTTTTTTGCAATAATCCGTAATAAGACCGCTGGTAGAAGCAACCACTATTTTGCACGCTGGCGACTTAGACGCCCCGCACAAAGGTGGCACAAACTTGCCGACTGGCGAATCATCTTTTAGGTCTTCCAGCGCCTTGCGAATAATATCTACGCGCTCCAACTCGGAAAACATGGGCTTTTTGGCCGCGTTAACCGCCACTAAAACATGCACTTCGTTAAAAAGATGCGTACAACGTTGTATCACGTCTAAGTGTCCGGCCGTAACGGGATCGTAGGAGCCTGGGCAAACAGCTATAGTCATGCTTTTAGGTTACCACGAATCGGCCACGAGCTGGACACTGGCTAGATATGGCCTATTTTGCCCGCATTTGTTTCTTTTCCCCCACGTTTGTTCCCATTTCAGCCAATTTTGGAAACAAAAGCAAGAAAGCCTCCCTGCATTTGTTTCTTTTCCCCCACGTTTGTTTACGTTTCAGCCAATTTTGGGAACAAACTCGGGCACACTTCCCTGCGTTTGTTCCCTTTTGCCCGCGTTTGTTCCCATTTGCCAGCATTTGTTGCGATTATGAATTATGCTTGTATAAACATAAATCGCAAGTAACAAAACATGATTTATGCAACGCGATTTATGCAACATGATTTGTGTGAAAAGGATTTGTACGAAAGGGATGCAATGACGTTTTCAAATGATTCAAAGTATGGCGATAGCTCAAACGCTGCTAATTTGAACGCTGTTATGGAAGACGATTCAAAAAGCCTCCCAGATTCTGGGTCTAGCACAAGCACAAGCGTGCTCGAAAAGCCAGAAGTAGACGAATCCGCGCGAATGGACGATGGCGGCGACGCAGACCGCTTTGCACACTACGTTTCCAAAGATCGCGTAATTGAATCGCGCTTGACTGGCCGCCCTGTTGTGGCGTTGTGCGGAAAAGTGTGGATTCCAAAGCGCGAGGCAAACGACTACCCCGTTTGCCCAGAGTGCAAAAAAATCTACGAAGAGATGAACAATCTGGGCTTTTAGAGTAACTCAAATTAAAGCTGATTTATAAACTTAGCCTAAACCAGCCTAAACTAGCCTAAAACGCTGATTTCTGTAGGAATCGCAGGGTCGCCACGCATAAGACTTTGAGCAGAAATCGGAAGTCTGCTAAGAGATTTGGCGCAATAATTCTGTGCGCGCGCAATCGCGTCATGACCCATAAACTCCGTGTTAAATTCGCCATTTTGCACGTAGTCAACTAGCAAATCTTCCCAAGAATCCTGCGGTTTAAAAGCAGCGAGCGCACTCTCTGATCCAGAAATCACGTGCTCGCAGTCGGCCACGCCATTACCAGAAGCGCCGCCGTTTACGCCGCCAAAATCGTAAGAACGATACGCAAGTTTGCGCCCTGGAACAGTCGCCTTATTCTTAGACTTCTTAGCAACAGGTTGCATAACTCCATCCGCGCCCTGGCGCTCCGTAAGCTTATAAACCATTGCGCAAGTAGGAGCGCCCGAACCCGTAACCAGCATGGTTCCAATGCCGTAGGAATCGACTGGCGCGTTTTGCAAAGACGCGAGCGCATACTCGTCCAAATCGTTAG
Source organism: Bifidobacterium sp. UMB1197 (assembly GCF_030217745.1). Taxonomy (NCBI): domain Bacteria; kingdom Bacillati; phylum Actinomycetota; class Actinomycetes; order Bifidobacteriales; family Bifidobacteriaceae; genus Bifidobacterium; species Bifidobacterium sp. UMB1197. Next base: position 16,543 of record NZ_JASOOL010000010.1, read on the forward strand.
TAACCGTGATTTTAGTGTTTTTAGCGCCCAACGCATCGAGCTGCGCGCGCACGCGACGAGCCATAACGCACAAATCGCCCGAATCAATGCGCACACCGCCAAGATCCGCGCCAGCAACCTGCACGGCGGTTTTAACAGCCTCTTCCACGTTGTACGTGTCTACAAGCAACGTTGTTCCCTTGCCGAGTGCGGCAATTTGCGACTCAAAGGCGGCGCGCTCCGAATCGTGCACAAGCGTAAAGCAATGCGCGGCCGTTCCAATCGCCTTAAGCCCGTAAAGCTTTGCCGCAAGCAGGTTTGCCGTGCCTTTAAAACCGCCGATTACCGCCGCGCGAGAGGCAGCCACTGCCGACCACTCGTTTGTGCGCCTGCCGCCCATATCCATGCACGGCCTTCCAGCGGATGCGGAAACCATACGAGCCGCGGCGCTCGCCACCGCGCAATCGTAGTTAAGCACAGAAAGCAGCAGCGTTTCTAGCAGCGTGCACTCGCCAAAAGTGCCTTCAACTTGCAAAATCGGCGAATCTGGGAAGAACATTTCGCCTTCCCTGTAACCACGGATTTTGCCGCTAAAATGGTAGTTTTCTAGCCATTTAATGGTGTCTTTGCTTACGATTTTACGGTCTTGCAAAAATCGCAAGTCCTCATCGCTAAAGTGGAATCGCGCTAGCTCTTCTAGGATTCTTCCCGTGCCTGCTACCACTCCGTAGCGGCGGCCTTGCGGAAGGTGTCGCGCAAAAATCTCAAAAACGCATTTGCGGTCTGCTGTGCCGTCTTTTAGCGCGGCATCTAGCATTGTGTACTCGTACATGTCGGTCATGAGCACGGAAGAGTTTGTGTAAGGCTTTGCTTCAGAGTTTGCTTCAGAGTTTGCGAAATCAAAAGAATCAGGCATTTTTAATCCTTTCTTGCGATTTTAGTGACGTGAATTTGGCGAGCGGTTAGTGGCCATTTTTGCGTAGCTGCGCTTGCGATTTCTATCTGCTAGCAATCATAGTCCTATGTCTATCTACGACTTAAAGCTACAAAGTGCGGAGTTGTTTTCCCGAGTTTGTACGTGATTTAGATCAAATATGGTACAAAATGCGGAGTTGTTTTCCCGAGTTTGTACGTGATTTAGATCAAATATGGTACAAAATGCGTCAAATCGTTCGCACGCTCTAAACGTGAGTTATTAGCTAAACATATAATTGAGATTATGCTTGAAAATACGAACAGAACTCTTACCGCAGCAGCCACGCGATTGCGCTTGTACAACACGGCAACTCACAACACCAGCGAGTTTAAAACCGTCACCCCTGGTCACGTTGGAATGTACGTGTGTGGCGCAACCGTGCAAAGCTCGCCGCACATAGGTCATATTCGCGCAGCAATCGCCTTCGACGTTGTTCGCCGATGGCTTTTGCGCCTTGGCTACAACGTTACTTTTGTTAGAAACGTTACAGATATAGACGATAAAATCATCAAAAAAGCTAGCGAAAATGGCCAAACATGGTGGCAGCGCGCCTACATTTACGAGCGCGAGTTTACTGAAGCTTACAACACTCTCGGCGTTATGCCGCCGACTGTGGAGCCGCGCGCAACTGGCCACATCAACGACATGGTGGAGCTTATACAGCGCTTGATTGATCGCGGACACGCATACGCAATAACGGATGCGAATGGCAATCCTACTGGAAACGTGTATTTTAGTGTTCCAAGTTGGCAGGATTACGGCGCACTTACGCATCAAAATGGCAATTCAGATGGCAGCAATAGCGACGACAAATCCAGCAAAGCCGACAAATACAATCCAATTGACCCTGCCGATGCAAGCCCAGATAAGCACGATGCTCGCGATTTTGCGCTTTGGAAGGCACCTTGCGATTTTGACCAAAAAGACGCGCGCTGGAATACGCCGTTTGGAGCAGGCCGCCCAGGTTGGCACATTGAATGCTCGGCAATGAGTCACCGCTATCTTGGTGATTCCTTCGACATTCACGGCGGCGGACTAGACTTGCGCTTCCCGCACCACGAAAACGAGATGGCACAAACACTTGCTGCTGGCTGGAAGAGTGCAAACGTGTGGATGCATTCCGCTTGGGTTACAGCAAAGGGCGAAAAAATGAGCAAATCCCTTGGAAACGGCCTTTCTGTTCCATCGGTTCTGGCTCAAAAATCCGCGTGGGTTGTGCGATACGCGCTAGGCGGCGTGCAGTACCGCGCAATGCTGGAGTGGTCGGATCAGGCTTTAAACGAGGCGCAATCGGCTTATGATCGCATATCGAACTTCCTCGAGCGCGCTGGGCGTGTAATCGAAAATCAGCCAGATTATGCGGAAGTTCAGGGCGTTGATGCAGATAATCTTCCAGAAGATTTTACTAAAGCTATGAACGACGATATTAACGTTTCGGGCGCGCTGGCCGCGATTTTTACTGCGATTCGCTCTGGCAACGCGCTTTTGGACGACTATGCACAAAGTCAAGATGACGGCCAAAACAACAGCATTAAAAGCCTTATTAAAACGTGCGTTTTGCAAGTTCGCGCAATGCTAGACACGCTTGGGCTAGACCCTTACTCCCAGCAATGGCGCCGCAACGCGCAAAAATCGCAAGATTTGGGCGAAGATGCAGATAACGGCGCAAGCGCGGAACACAAGGCTCTTGAATCTTTGATTGCAAATCAGCTGGAACAAAGGGCGATTGCGCGCGCGGCCAAGGATTTTGCACGCGCAGACGCGATTCGCGACTCTTTAACCGCCGCTGGCGTTGTAATCGAAGATTGTGCACAAGGCTCATCGTGGCATTTATCTTAAAACTCTTAAACATTCCAAACAACCTGTAGAATAGAGCAATTATGGCAGCATTTAGTTCGTTAACAGAAAGACTTTCTGGCGCATTCAAGCACTTGCGTAGAAAAGGCAAATTATCCGACGCAGACATAGACGGCACAATTCGCGAAATCCGCCGCGCGCTTTTAGACGCAGACGTGGCTTTAGACGTTGTGCGATCTTTTACCGCTAAAATCCGCGAGCGCGCACTTGGCGAAGAGGTTTCTAGCGCACTGAATCCTGCGCAGCAAGTTGTGCGAATTGTAAACGACGAGCTTACAAATGTTTTAGGCGCAGGCGTTGATAGGCCGCTGAATTTTGCCAAATACCCCCCAACCGTAATCATGCTTGCTGGCTTGCAAGGCGCTGGTAAAACAACGCTTGCAGGAAAGCTGGGCTACTGGCTTAAGGATTCTGGACATACGCCTTTGCTTGTTGCGGCGGATTTGCAGCGCCCTAACGCCGTTACGCAGCTTGAGGTTGTTGCCGAGCGCGCGGGCGTGGCTGTGTTTGCGCCAGAGCGAGGCGTGCAAAGTGATGGCGGCAGCGAAGTGGTTTCAGCTGGTTTAGCGACGGGAGACCCTGTTAAGGTTGCGCGAGATTCCATTGACTACGCGCGCGCAAAAATGTACGACACGGTTATTATCGATACCGCTGGTCGCCTTGGCGTGGACGATGCTCTTATGCAGCAGGCGCGCGAAATTCGCGATGCTGTTAATCCGCAAGAAATCCTGTTTGTTATAGACGCCATGATTGGTCAGGATGCTGTTCATACGGCTCAAGCGTTTAACGAGGGCGTTGATTTTACGGGCGTTGTGCTTTCTAAGTTAGATGGCGATGCGCGAGGCGGTGCTGCGCTATCGGTTGCAAGCGTTACGGGCAAGCCGATTTTGTTTGCTTCTACTGGCGAAGGTTTGAAGGATTTTGAGATTTTCCACCCAGATAGAATGGCCTCCAGAATCCTAGATATGGGCGATATTCTAACGCTTATTGAGAATGCGCAAAAGCAGTTTGACGAGGAAGAGTCTAAAAAAGCGGCCGCTAAAATATCTGAAGGAACTTTTGGACTAGACGACTTTTTGGATCAGCTTCAGCAGGTTAAAAAGCTTGGTTCTATGAAGAAAATTCTTGGCATGATGCCTGGAATGGCAGCGCATAGGCAAGAGCTTGAGCAGTTTGACGACCGCGAGATAGACCGCACAGAGGCGATTATTCGCTCGATGACACCTAAGGAGCGCCGAGACACAAAGATTATTGACGGCTCCAGGCGCGCGCGAATCGCAGCTGGCGCGGGCGTTCCAGTTTCCGCGGTGAACGCGCTTTTGCAGCGCTTTGAGCAGGCAGCTAAGATGATGAAGCGCATGAGCAATGGCGGCGGCGCTGGAATGCCTGGAATGGGCGGAATTCCTGGGTTTGGCGGCGGCGCTGGAAAGTCCAAGCGCAAAGACAAAAAGAGCAAGAAGAAGGGCGGAAAGTCTGGAAATCCTATGCGCCGCGAGGCCGAGGAGCGCGCACTTAGGGATCGCTTATCTGGAAATTCTTCTGCAAATAGTGCAAATGATGGCGATGGCGAAAATGGCGAGTCTGCCTTTATGAAGAAGAAGCAGGATTTGCCTAATAATCTGCCAGAAAATCTTCAAAATCTTATGAGTGGCGAAGGTGATTTTGCTGGCGGAATGCCTGATTTGCCGCCTAATTTGGGCGGCGGTCTTTCGGGACTTTTTGGCAGATAAGCAGATAAGCAAGATAATCAGATAGCAAATAATCAGTAGATGATTCACGCGATTTTACCTGCGATTTTACTTATTTCGCTTGTTTTACTTCTGGCTTGGCAGCTGCTTAGGTGGCTGCCAGCTGGAGCAGACGGGCTAAAACCTCTGCCCTACGTTATTGCACTGCTGCCGATTGCGCCGTTTTGCGCAGGGTTTGGGCTAATCGCCAGCGCTGTGGCGGCGGCCTCAACACGATTGCAAAATGAATTTTGTAAATCGTACGTGTTTTTGTGCGTGGCATATGCGGCGTTGCTCTTAATCTCTTTAAAATCGTATACGCCGTATTTTGCAAGGCATTTGCGGAAACAAATACAAGAATACTTCCCCGTGTTTGTTCCCAAAAACACCCAAAACGGAAACAAACGCAGGAACACATGCCCGTGTTTGTTCCCAAAAACACCAAAAACGGAAACAAACGTGGGAATAGATGCCCGTGTTTGTTCCCAAAAACAGCAAAAATGGAAACAAACGTGGGAATCATCGCCAAAAAAATCGCAGGAAAAATCGCTAGAAATCCGCGTTATGACGCTTAATTGCAGATATGGACGCGCAAACGCGAGTCAAATAATAGAACTCGCAAAAACGCATAAAGTCGATACAATTCTTTTGCAAGAAGTAAGCGAAAAACTTGTAAAAAGCCTTGAAAAACTTGGGATTAGGCGTGATTTTGCGCATGTGCAATTGGGAAATACAAACAACCGCGAAAATGGCGGATTTAACGCGATTTATACGCGATTAAGCGCTGTAAAACAATCTTTTGGCGAGTCGATTAAGATTGATGCGGCAAACGTGCCAATTGTTACGGCGGCTGCTTGCGAGACGCGCGCGGAAAATCTTCTAATAACATTCGCTTCGGCGCATCCAAAATCGCCTATGCGCGGGTGTGCGGCTTGGAGCAGCGGAATAATGGCGCTTGCAAAAATCGGCGAAAATCATAATAAAAGCGACTGCAAAAAAGTCACAATAATCTGCGGAGACTTAAACTCAACACCAGACCACCCGAGCTTTAGAGCGCTACTAAAATCAGGCTTTTTCGACGCATCAATGCAAATTGGCAAGCGATTAAAAACCTGGCCAACGTGGCAAAAATGGCCAAATCTTGCGCTTGACCATGTGCTAATAAAGTCAACAGGCTGCGCCGCTAAAGCCACAGCGCAACGCACGATTCGCGTGGACGGCAGTGACCACTTTGCGCTAATCGTTTGCGTTTCGCTCCACCTCTAGCTCCCCTCTAGCTCCCCGCTTCTTCACCCAAATAACAATGCTCTTTGCGTACATTACTCCACCAAGTGAAGTAGAGATTCGAGATTTTTCGCCGCGAAAGAGGCGAGCCTCAGCGCCAAAGGTGGTGACTCGCCGAGAGAGCAAGAAAAATCGAGAATCTCAGGCGACTAGCGATACGCAATTGTTCAAGCATGCAAGAGGGCTGGGTGATTCTTGGTCGAACAGTATAAGAGCGGCAGCCGATACCAAATAATCCAATGACTCACCCTACAAACAAACCTCAACACAAAAACAAAATCAAAGCCAAATCGGAACAACCGCAACAACAGACTACACGTAATAGGCGGAGCGTTGTGAGACAAGAAACACCCAGCCCTCCTACACATCAAATAGGAAATGTCGCTCGCGACCGAGTTTGTAGCTCGACACGCCATGAATCGCTACAAAACGCCCGAATTATAGCAACATTCTCGGGAAAACATATAGTCCACGCAATCAGGCATAATAGAAAAGTTATTCGCGTGAATCGAAGCCCTCTTATCGACCACGCGAGGAACAGTGGAACTCGCAAGGAGTGCCCCACACCCGAGCGAAATTCTACGACTTTAGTTATAAGGAGAGCCATTTTGGCAACCAAGATTCGTCTTAAGAGATTGGGCAAGAAGTTCTACGCCTTCTATCGCGTTGTAATTTCTGATTCGCGCAACAAGCGTAACGGTAAGTCCATCGAAGAGATCGGTATCTACGATCCAAACAAGCAGCCATCTTTGATTCAGATTAAGTCTGATCGCGCACAGTACTGGCTTGGCGTTGGCGCACAGCCAACCGAACCAGTGTTGAAGCTGCTAAAGATTACTGGCGATTGGCAGAAGTTCAAGGGTCTCGATGGTGCAGAAGGCACATTGAAGACTTCTGAGGCTGGCCCAGACGCCCAGGCTCGTGTTGAGGCTGTAGAAGCCGAGGCTCAGAAGCTTAAGGCTGCTAAGTCCGAAGCCGCTGCAAAGGCTCAGGCCGCTGCAGAAGCCGCTAAGAACGAAGCCGAAGAAGCCGCAGAAGAAGCTCCAGCAGCAAATGCTGAAGCCGAGGAAAAGGCTGAGTAATTATGCTGGCTCAAGCTGTGGAACATCTCATTAAAAACATCGTGGATTTTCCAGATGACGTATCCGTGCGTTCTCATTCAAACGCTCGCGGCGAACTTTTGCGCGTGCGCGTAAATCCAGAAGACATCGGTCGCGTTATTGGAAGAAACGGTCGTACCGCCAATGCTATTCGTATTGTTGTGCAGGCTCTAAGCCATCGCAACGTGCGCGTAGACATTATGGACGTACGTAAGTGAGATTGAACGTGGCTAAAAACCAACTTTTTGACAACCCTCAGCAAGGTGAAAACACCCTACTGAGGGTTTGTCGTATTGGAAAAGCGCAAGGATTGAAAGGCGAAGTCACGGTTCAAGTTTTTACCGACGAGCCTTATAATCGCTTTGAACCAGGCAATGTGCTTTACACTAAAGACGGCGAGCGCGAGTTTACAATCGAAGCTTCCCGCACGTTTAAAAACCGCTGGATTCTGCTTTTTGAACAAAGCTTAAATCGTAATGACGCAGAGTCCCTAAACGGCTTGGAGCTTTACACTAAGGCTCAAAGCGCGGAAGAATTAGAGCAAGAAAACGCCTGGTATATTAAGGATTTAATAGGCCTTAGCGCGCACATTTGCAAGAATAATTCACTTGGAGTTACGTCGCGCGAAATCGGCAAAGTTGTAGACGTTGTGGACGGCGCGCAGTCACTGCTTAAAATCCGCCTTTTGGAGCCAGTTGGCGATGATAAAACCGCGCTAGTTCCATTTGTTCAGGCGCTGGTTCCCGAAGTTAATCTTAAAGAAAAATATTTAACCTTAGACCCTCCAGGCGGACTGATTCCTGGGCTTTAATGCGCAGGATTTACGCTTAAAGGCTTTAAAATGCAAATCGACATAATCTCCGTATTTCCAGAATATTTTCGCATGCTCGATCTGAGTTTGCTCGGCAAAGCGCAAGATAACGGCCTGCTTAAAATCAACGCGTATAATCTTAGAAAATGGACGCACGACGTTCATCAGTCGGTTGATGACACGCCAGTTGGCGGCGGCGCGGGAATGGTGATGAAGCCAGAAGTGTGGGCGGAGTGCCTGGATGAGCTGCTTTTTAGTGGCAATAATGACGCAGATAATGGCGATAATATCGCAAATAACAGCATTGATAACGGCACAGTTCTAATCTTCCCAAATCCTTCTGCCCCACTGTTTTCTCAAAAAGACGCAACGCAGCTAGCAAACGCCAAGCGACTCGTGTTTGGATGCGGCCGCTACGAAGGCTACGACGCGCGAATCCCCGAATACTACAAATCACGCGGCGTAGACGTGCGCGAGTACTCGATTGGCGACTACGTTCTGAACGGCGGCGAAGTGGCTGTTAGTGTTATGGTAGAGGCCATTACGCGCTTGATTCCAGGCTTTATGGGCAACCCCGAGTCGATTGTGGAAGAGTCGTATACGGGCGCGGACGCGATTCTTGAGCATCACCAGTACACGCGGCCAACAACTTGGCGCGGCCTTAGCGTGCCTGCGATTCTTACTTCGGGCGACCACGCTAAGGTGGATCGCTTCCGCAGAGACGATGCGTTGGCGCGCACAAGCCAAATCAGACCAGATTTGATTGAGAAGCTTGATTGCAAATCGCTTAGCAAGCAAGATAGAAAAACACTGCTTAGCCTTGGATGGGAGGTTTCTGGCGATTCGCCGACGCGCGCCAACCTGCCGTAGCGCTTAAAGCGTAGCGCGCGAAGGCAATTTGGCGCGCTGAGCCGCTCAAAACAGAAGCACTGCTTCTGTGCGGCGAAGACGTTCGCGCGCTTAGACCGCGCGAACGAAAAATCTCGAATCTCTACCTAGCTTGGCAAAGCATAAACGAAAATAAAAATCAATGCGTAGAAGGTCAATGCGTAGTAGCTTGAATAAACATCACGGCAGTTTCGCCATAGTTGCGCGTGTCGAAAATCTCCCACCCCGCGCAAATCTTAGGCGCAACACTGCGCGCACTACGCTCCAAAACAATCAGCGTATCTGCCGCCTCGCTTACAACGCCATTGCTAACCATGTTTTCAATCAGCCGCTCAACTTGCGCCGTCTCCAACGCGTACGGCGGATCCACAAACACCAGCCCAAACGCCTCGCCGCTGTAATCTTGCACAAACTGCTCCGCGCGCTTTTTATTTACGCGCACGCTTAAATCCTGGCTCCACGCGCTTTGACTTTCTAGCACTTTAACGGTTTTTGCAATTAGCGCCGCCGCGGCCGCGTTCGCCTCTACACACACCAGCTCGTTTGCGCCCCTAGAAATCGCCTCTACTCCCAACGCCGCGGTTCCAGCGAATAAGTCGAGTACGCGCGCTCCCTCGCACACTCCCCACGAGTCGAGTCTAGAAAAAATCGCCTCTTTTGTACGGTCTGTTGTGGGTCTTGTACATGACTTTGCGGCGCATAATGGCGTGCCTTTAAATCTTCCTGCAATTACGTGCATGTTTTAAGCATATCATTTTAAATCACTTTGACTTACGATTGCAATTTTGATTTGCGTAACCACTTTGACTTGTGTCAAATTTTATCCCTGCTAAAATTGTATTGGCCATTTGTTTATAAACATAAACAAATGTTGCTTAGCACTGGTTTCTGGCGATTTACCCCTAGCCACAGCTAAACAATGATGTTTGCAAACGACCTACGCATAAAATAAAAACAAACAACAAACAACAAACAACAAAAACAAACAAAAACCATCAAGCAACAAGGAACAAAAATGACTTCAATCATTTTAGATTGCGACCCTGGCCACGACGACGCTATGGCAATTCTGCTAGCGCTTGGCAACCCAAACATTGATTTGCTTGGCGTAACAACAGTCGGCGGCAATCAGAGCCTAGAAAAAGTAACGTACAACGCGCGAGCAACGCTAGAAATGGCTCACGCAACAAACATTCCAGTTCACGCAGGCTGCGATCGCCCAATGATTCGCCCGCTAGAAGTGGCCGCCGCTGTGCACGGCGAAACTGGCCTAGACGGAGTAACGCTTCCAAAGCCAACTCGCCCATTAGACGAAGGCCACGCCGTAAACTGGATTGTTAACACGATTATGAACAGCGAGCCAGGCACAATTACCCTTGTTCCAACTGGCCCACTTACAAACATCGCAATGGCGGTGCGCATGGAGCCGCGAATCGTTAGCCGCGTTAAAGAGGTTGTGCTTATGGGCGGCGGCTATCACGTTGGCAATTGGAGCGCGGTCGCAGAATTTAACATTAAGACGGATCCAGAAGCGGCTCACGTTGTGTTTAACGAAGATTGGCCTATTACAATGGTTGGTCTGGATTTAACGCATCAGGCGCTTTGCACGCCGCAAGTGCAGGCCAAAATCGACGCAATCGGCACGCCTCTTTCGGCTTTTGCAAGCGGTTTGATGGACTTCTTCCGCAAGGCGTACCAAAATAATCAAGATTTTATTGACCCGCCTGTACACGATCCATGCACGGTTGCATACTTGATTGATCACAGCGTTGTGCAGACCCGCAGATGCCCTCTAGACGTTGAAATTAAAGGCGATTTAACGCTTGGAATGACGGTTGCAGATTTGCGCGGACCAGAGCCATCAGCCAGCGAATGCCACACGCAAGTGGCCACTAAGCTTGACTTTAACAAGTTCTGGGATTTGATTATCGACGCTCTAAAGCGAATCGATGGAATCAAATAATAAAACAATAGACATCAAATAATAGATATAAAACAAACAAATAGGAGTTATTATGACTGAGGTTTCATCTCCAGCTCCACACATGTTAGACAAGGGCGGGCGCTCAATCGTAGCACTTATGACCGCACTTCTAGTGGCCATTTTTGCGTTCCAGCTAAACGCATCCATGCTCTCCCCAGCACTTGCCACTATGACGCACGAGCTTAAAACAACAGATACGCAAATCGCGCTAACACAAACCGTGTTCTTTACGGCGGCGGCTCTGTTTTCGCTATTCCTGCCGCGCTTGGCAGACCTTGTTGGCCGCAAAAAGGTGCTTACTGGCATTCTGGTTTCAACCATTTTAGGCTGCGTTGTTAGTGCCATTGCGCCAAACGTTACGGTTCTTATGATTGGCCGAATCCTTCAGGGTGCAAGCGGCCCTGTTGTACCAATGTGCTTGATTATGCTGCGTGTGCGCGTTAGCGAAGAAAAACGTTACGCAAAGTTGATGGCAATTTTAACCTCTGTAAACGGCGGAATTGCAGGCGTTGACGCACTTGCAGGCGGCTGGCTCGCAGGCAACTTTGGCTTTAGATCTGTATTTTGGACTATGGCTGTAATCGGCGTGATTGCAGTTCTTTTGGTTATATTCCAAACCGAAGAATCGCACGCACAAGACACCCCTAAGATGGATTGGATTGGCGTTGTAACGCTTGGCATTGCATTCTTGGCTGCATATCTTGCGATTAACGAGATCGGCAAGCTTGCGGGCGCCAACTTGACTCTTGTGGCGGTTCTTGTAGTTCTTGCAATCGTTTTCTTTGTAATCTTCTGGAACGTAGAGGGCAAAAGCTCCGCTCCGCTTGTTTCTACAAAATACATGAGCCAGCGCCGCACTTGGGGCTTGCTTTCTTGCACGCTTCTTACAATGACGGGCGTTTTTGCAATCATGAATGGCGTTGTGCCTCAGCTTGCGCAAGACGCTAAGTCTGGAGCCGCAATGAGCGCAAGCGTGGTGAGCTTTGCAACTCTTACGCCGTACGCAATTATTGGCTTTGTGTTTGGCCCTGTTGCTGGAATGCTCGCCGCAAAGTTTGGATACCGACTCGTTTTGCGCGCTGGAATCCTTGTGAGCGTTATTGGCGTTGTGTTTGGAATGTACGTCTCCGAGATGCCTTCTGTCTGCGGGCTTGTAGTGCTTTCTTTGTGGCTTGGAATTAGCTACGCAGGCGTTGCAAACATTATGCTTAACGGCCTTGGAATTGTGCTTTCCCCTAAAGATAATCCTGGATATTTGCCTGGCATGAATGCTGGTGCGTTTAACCTTGGAGCAGGATTGAGCTTTGCGATTCTCTACGCTGTTATGACCAATTTTGCGCAGAACGCTGGAGCAACCACTGGCTACGTTGCTTCGATGATTGCTGGAATTGTGTTGCTTGCGCTCGCGTTTGCATGCTCGTTCTTAATCCCTAAACCAGAAGATTGCGAGTGATTTACTAATCAATCACAAGAAAATAACAGAATAAACTAAGACCGCAGTTTTTAGCTGCGGTCTTTTTATATTTGCCAGTCAGCACTCAAACGCGCTCATGAATGTTTTGCATTCGCTCCTCAACAAGTTCTGGCGTCATTGCCTCATGTACCGCCTCAACAGACTCAGTGTTCAGCGCCGCAGCTGCCACCGCAAATCGCCCTGTCTTGGAGTTATCAAAATGATTGTACCTAGCGTAAATCAGGGCTGCTGTGGCTGCATCGCTAGAACCATTGTCATTACCAACCGCCTTAGCGCCTTCGGATCCGTTTCCTCTAGAAACAATCATCCTTTGTACGCGCTGCAAAGGCACAGGGTAAAACGCAATGCCTTCCCCAAGAATTCCATACGCAACGCCTTCACGCCCCGAATTAACAAACACGCGCTTAACTCCGCGCTTAAGCAGAGCCTTTGCACATTGCACGGCTGACCTTTCGTCTACAGCGCAAATTCCAGTAAGCGCTTGCGATTCTGCCGTGTCTAAAACAAGCGTATCAATGCAATTTAGGCGCGAAAGTATTCTCGGCGCTTTTGCATCCGTTATTGCGCGAACCATAATCGGCTTTCTGTAGTTATCGCACACCCATTCAAACGACTTTTGCGAGATGTTGGTGTCTAGTGCAACAATGTCTGCGTTTTCTATGATTGATATTCTTTCGCGCAAAAAGTCTGGCGTCATGTAGTCGTAGATGCTCATGTCGTCTAATGCCAAAAGCCTTTGCCCAGATGCGTCTCCAACATACATATAAGACGCTGTCATGGCGTCTGGCAGCTGCTTTGAGTAGCCTATGTCTAGTCCGTTTATGGATGCGTCTATTTTAAACAGCTCGCCATTGTGGTCGCCTCCGTACACAGAGACCAAGCTTGCGCGCGTGTTCATCCTCTCTAAAGCAACTGCGATATTTCGCCCAACTCCGCCAAGCGCGTAACGCACCTTTGCAGCGTTCGACGTGTAGTCCATAAGATCTCCGCACGCGATTCCCAAAACATCCATGCTTATTCCGCCGATTACTGTTACGTAGCTTGGTGGCGTAACAATGTAACCTTTGCCTCTAAGGTACCCTTTGCGAATCAAATTAGAAATGTGCGCTGCCACGCCCGATCGCGTAATACCAGCTAAATCTGCAAGCTCCTGCTGACTAATCATAGGATTCTGCTGAATCCACGACAATATTTGTTGTTCGCGTTCAGTCATCTTTGCCTCGTCTCTCGCGTTTTTACCTTATACTTCTAGAATATTCAAAAATTGTCTTTTTCGCACGTAAATTGTAAAAAATTGTGCGATTTTCTTCGCGATTTTCTTCTAATTGCTCAAAATTGCCGTGCTGCTTCCACGAGTAAAGTCTAAAACCGCCCCAGCAAGTTGCGTGTGATTTTGCAAAGTTGGGTCGCTTGCAAGAATCGAAGTTGCGCATTGCCTTGCGTCTGCAATAATATGCGCGTCTTTAACAACTCTAAGCAGCTTTAAGCTTGATTTTCCGCCAGATTGACTGTCTCCTAAAACGTCTCCAGCGTTTCTAAGCTCCAAGTCTTTTTGCGCAATCACAAAGCCGTCTAGCGATTCTTCTACAACCTGCAAGCGCGCTGCCGCCAACTCGTTGTCTTGAACTGCAGATACCAAAAAGGCCCATGATTGCGTGCCTGCTCTACCAACTCTGCCTCTAAGCTGATGAAGCTGCGCAAGGCCAAAGCGATCGGCGTTAAAAATCACTATGCAACTGGCTTTTGCAACGTCTACGCCAACTTCGATTACGGTTGTAGAAACCAAAATTTGCACTTTGCCGCTTTCAAAATCGCGCATAATACTGCGCTTTTCCTCGTCGCTTGTGCGGCCTGTAAGCTCGGCAAAATTGACGCCACTAAATTGAGGAAGATTTTTAAGGCGGGCTAAAATTTGCGATACTGTGTGTATTGGTGCGTTGGGTTGTGCGTTAGATTGTGCGTTGTTTAATGAATTAGATGAATACGCGGAAAAGTCGAAAGCAGCCGCAGAGTCGCCATTATCGCCATTATCGCCATTATCATCATCGTCTATTCGCGCACAAACAATGTACGCGCGCTCCCCCGCGTCAATTCTGGAGCGAATGTGGCTAAACATTGCGGCCATTTTTGCAAAGTCCAGCTCGTTTATAACAAACGTGCGAATCGGCTTGCGGCCGCCTGGAAGCTCCGTTAAGTAAGACGCGTCTAAATCGCCAAACCAAGTCATTGCAGCAGATCTAGGGATCGGCGTGGCCGTCATAACAAGAAGATGAACATCCGCATTATTGCTCATTTTGCGTATAAGCGAATCGCGCTGCTCAACGCCAAATCTGTGTTGCTCGTCGATTATAGCCAGCGCAAGGTTTGTGGGCTTAAAACTGGCGGAAAATGCGGCATGAGTGGCCACAATAATTGAAGGCTCGCCGCTTGCCACTTTTGCCAGCGCTCTTCTTCGATCCGCCAGCTTCATTCCGCCCGTCACAAGCGTAATTTCAACGCTTATGCCCGCGCGCTCAATCATTTTGCGAAGATTTTCAGCGTGCTGCTGGGCCAGAACTTGAGTTGGCGCAACAAGCACCGCTTGGTGGCCCGAACCAACAGCTTGAAGCATTGCGCTCATTGCCACAACCGTCTTTCCAGAGCCCACTTCGCCTTGCAAAAGACGACGCATTGGTTTTAGTGGGGATTCTGCGGTTGCTGGCGATTCACCTGATGGCGCGGTTGCTTGCGATTCATCTTGCGCATCTTGCATATCTTCCGTAATCTCGCCAATAACGTTTTTTTGGCCTTCCGTCAACGCAAATGGCAAGCTGGCTTCAAACTGTTGCCTTAAAACGCCATTGTCGCACGCGTAGGCGGATCCGTTAAGCGAGTTCTCGCGCGATTGCAAAACGGCGATTTGAGATATAAACGCCTCTTCAAAGCGCATTGTGTTGATTGCGCGCGCAAAATCCTCTTTGGTTTGCGGATTGTGGATTGACTCAAACGCCGCCGCGCGGTGCATAAGATTTTTACTTGCGATTACGGATTGCGGGAGAATGTCTGGCAGGGATTCAGGCAAGGACTCTGGCAAAGACTCGGGCAAGGACTCAGGCAAAGACTCGGGCGCAAAATCGCCACTATCGCAGCTCTTAAAAAGTCGCAATAATCCTAAAATCGTCTCGTGAATGTGGTCGCTAGAAATGCGTGAATTTGCGTGGTAAATCGGCTGCGGAGCGCAAAGTCTTTCCATCGCTTCATCAACGCTTTGCGCAACAAAATCGCCAGACGCGCTAGACTTCTCATCGTTGATAGACTTCTCACCATCGCTAGACTTCTCACCATCGCTACCCGCCGCCAAAACGCTTATAACTTGCGGATGCGTGAATTGCAAAACGCCATTAAACGCGCCGCTCACCCCGCCCACAACAACGGTTTGACCAACGCTCATGCGGCTGCTAACCCATTGCGCGTATTGCCTGTTTTTTGAAAAATAGACGATTTGAGCGCGCGCCGCATCTTGCGCAACGTTTACGTCTAGGCGATACCCTCGCCGCGCGGCCATTTGCACCAAGTTTATGGACTGTATAACCGCGCAAAACGCCACTTCTTGACCAGGCAAAATTTGGCTTAAATGCGCAGGTTTTAGCGGATTCGT
This sequence comes from Bifidobacterium sp. UMB1197, assembly GCF_030217745.1. Taxonomy (NCBI): domain Bacteria; kingdom Bacillati; phylum Actinomycetota; class Actinomycetes; order Bifidobacteriales; family Bifidobacteriaceae; genus Bifidobacterium; species Bifidobacterium sp. UMB1197. The sequence goes on from NZ_JASOOL010000010.1 coordinate 32,260, forward strand.
GACTCTAAACGGGTAGTACGTTAGCGCGTCTTTTACCGTGACTACGCCTAGCGATTTTAGGGCAGATACGCGGCGCTTGTTGCCTACTAAGGATGATATTGGTGTGTTTAGTGTTACGGATGCGGCCATACTTCGATTATAATCGTCGCGCTACGATTTAAGCGCTCAGGCAGGTCGGAGCGCAAGTGAGGTGGAGATTCGAGATTTTTCGCAGCGGATGAAGCGTTTCGTTCGCGCGGATTAGCCGCGCTCACGTCTTCGCTTGCGTTGAAAGCACACCGTGCTTTCAACCTGAGCAAGCTCAGCGAATCGAAGTGCATTCGCGCGCTACGCTCTAAGCGCTCATGCAAGTCGATTCGCGCTTTTGTACCAAATTCGACCAAAAACACGTACAAAAAGCGGAAATATCGCTCGCTACGCTTTTCCTCACGGCTATTAGTAGCCGCTCGGCTGATTTGGCATGTAAAGTCCACTGGACTTTACATTTGAGCCAAATCACGCTTTGAAGGAGCTTGAAATGCATTATGCAATTTCAAGCTCAGTCAAAGCGCCCATGCAAGTCGATTCGCGCTTTTGTACCAAATTCGACCAAAAACACGTACAAAAAGCGGAAATATCGCTCGCGCGGTCTAAGCGCTCATGTAAGTCAATTCGCTAACAAAAAAGCCCCGAGCACTGCTCAGGGCCTTACATTTAACACGCGATTCACGCCTCAACGCGCTGAACCTTGCCTGCCTTAATGCATTTTACGCACACACGAAGGCGAACGTTTTCGCCATCAATGGTGGTGCGAACCGGCTGAAGGTTCGGGCGGAAGGTGCGCTTATTGCGAATGTGCGAATGTGAAACGCTGAAACCGGTCTGCGGTCCCTTGCCACATACTGCGCAACGAGCTGCCATAATGGACTCCTATTTTCTTTGACTTGCAAGTCTTGCGTCGCTCACTCACGCCAATCCAAATGCAACTAACCAATGTTAAATCGCACAAACAAACAGGCATGCCTGAACGCACAACTACACAAGTATATCACTACGCCCGACATTACAGCGTGAACGAGTTGGTATAACGCTTAAAATTCCGCAAAGTGCGGTAGAGATTCGAGATTTTTCGCCGTGAACGAGGTGAGCCTCAGCGCCGAAGGTGGTGACTCGCCGAGAGAGCAAGAAAAATCGAGAATCTCAGGCGATTAGCGATACACAATTGTTCAAGCACGCAAGAGGGCTGGGTGATTCTTGGTCGAACAGTATAAGAGCGGCAGCCGATACCAAATAATCCAATGACTCACCCTACAAACAAACTTCAACACAAAAACAAAATCAAAGCCAAATCGGAACAACCGCAACAACAGACTACACGTAATAGGCGGAGCGTTGTGAGACAAGAAACACCCAGCCCTCCTACAACACCAAATAGGAAATCGCGCAACAATAAAGTTCAGTTACAGCGCGAACGGCTTGCCATCGATCAAGATGCGCGAATTTTTGCGCAAGTCGGCAATATTTCTGCATCCAAGCAGCGCCATAATCACGCGAATCTGCGTCTTCCAATCCTCAATCTGCTCAACAAGCGCATCCATACCGCCGCAAGTGAGCGTATGCAAGAACTCGCCCGCAACTCCAACTGCGCTTGCCCCAAGCTTAAGCGCGCGCACAACATCAAGCGGCGTACGCACTCCTCCGCTTGCAAACACTTGCATTTGCGCAGAGTCGTAAGAATCGCAAGAATCGCCAGAATCGCACAAAATCTCATCGCATCGCGCTATATCCAGCAACGACTCAACAGTGGTAAGCCCCCAAGAATCAAGAAACTCGTAGCTGCGCCCGCCCCCGCGCCTTGCATTCTCAATCGCAACAAAATTCGTGCCGCCGCGCCCGCCAACGTCCACCGCGCGCACGCCAACATTTTGCAGGCGCAACACATCACGCGCGCTCATTCCGCAGCCAGTTTCCTTAACAACAACTGGCACTTTCATTGAATCAAGCGCGCTCACAATGGCCTCAATATTGCTAAGCCACGCGCTAAAATCGCGGTCGCCTTCGCTCATAACCAGCTCTTGCGCCGCATTAAGGTGGATTTGCAACGCGTTTGCCTGCAAAATTTCCACGGCTTTAATCGCCTGCTCAGCGGCGGCTCCCGCGCTCACATTCGCCATCACAAATCCGCGCGGATTAAAGCGTCTAATCACGCTAAATGTTCCCGCAAGCTGCGGATTTTTAAGCGCCGCGCTTAGCGACCCACACGCCATTGCCACGCCAGTTTTTGCCGCCACTCTAGCTAGCGACGCGTTTATATTTTCGCCATTTTTGCTGCCACCCGTCATTGCGTTAATGTACAGCGGAGCAGCCCATTTTTCGGCGGCACCAAGCACGCTCACGCTTGTATCTACGTCGCTTAACGCAAGCTGCGGCAACGCGTTTGGAATAAATCGCACTGCTTCAAACCCAGCATCCGCGCGCGATTTATATTGTTTGCACGCAAGTTTTATGTGATCGTTTTTGCGCTGCTCGATAAGCGAAGAATCGCGATTTTCATCAAATTCCGCCACTTGCAACCCAAGCGCCTCAATCCCGTTTTTTTGCCATTCGCTTTTAATGCGATTAGCCACTGCATCAAAATCTTGCGAGCGCGCAATCGCGATTCCGCAATCTCCTCCGCCTGCGCCGCTTGTTTTTGCTGGCAATCCTGCGCAATTTGCAGCCTCTATTAGCCGCGTAAGTTTTGACGTTTCGATTAGCGTTCCCGTTATTTCGCCAAGATCTTTTAGCAGCGTTCGATTTTGCGCAAATCCGCTTAATAACGCGTTAAAATCCCCATTTTCTAGGCTTTTTGCGATTTTTTGCACGCATTTTTCGCTTTGCGCACAAAAATCTTCGTATGTTTTGGCATGTGTTTTAGCGTGCTCGCGCGCGGCTGAATCGCCAGAATTTGCGCCAGACGCTGCGCCAGCCTTCACCCCAGCCTTCACGCTTCCAACAAGCTCCGCGCTGCTGGCAGGGCTCCCCGTCCACCCAACTAAAAGTCGCAAGCCACCGCCCACTTTTAATCGTTTTACTTCAAATCGCGGCCATTTTCTTTGCAGCAACTCGCACAAGCTGGAGTCGCCGCTTTCAATCATTTCCACTTCTGCTTTAAGCCATTCGCGATTGTATGCGCGGTATAATACCCACCCGCCGTATGCGCTTGCAGCCACATCTCCGCCGCTTCCTGACTTTTTTACTAGCGACGATGCGATTATGGCCAATTTGCACAGTTCTGGCGTTGCAATCGTCAACCCGTACCATTCGCACAGCGCGCGAACAGCCGCCACCGTTACGGCCGCCGAAGAGCCGAGACCGTATTTTTTGCCCGTTTTTTTATCGTCTAAATCGCTTTCAATGCGTACGTTGTATTCGCGCGCGCCGCCCTTTAAGCCTTGCGCTCCCGCCGCGCCCAACACGCCCATCTCGCGCGCATATTCATCTACTACGTTCATTGCGGAAATCACATACGCGTAGTATTTTTTAATTTTTTCTACATTAGTTTGCGCTGGCAAATCGTTGGTTGCTTGCGATTCTTCCGCGGGCAAATCGCAAGCATCCGCGCGGGAATCAAAGCCACATCCGCAACTTTTATCTAAAATAAATTCCCTGCTGTTGCCGCCAAAACGCATGCCGCCAAAACGCATGCCGCCAAAACGTGCTTCGTCAAACCTCCAATACAGCGGCTCAAAGTTTTTATCCTCACACGCAATTTTTCCGTAAAAATTCCTGCCGTAAAAATTCCTGCCGCAGTCGGCATCTTCAGAAAAATCGCAAGGAAAATCGCAAGCTCCAGCCGCGTCAACCGTAACTTTTACATATCGATTCACGGCTGCAACAATCGCAGCTTTTCCATCTACAACAGCGTATTCGCCTGCAATATAAAGCTTTCCAGGAGCTTCCGCTTGAAATTTAGTCATGATTTTCTCCGTACGCCGTCACGCTAACCGCACCGCCCGCTCGCGCAATAACAAACTGCGGATTGGATTGCGCAGAGTCGGAACCCGACGCCGCCAGCGAACCCCGCGATTGCGCAATCTCCTGCAAAACCCGCTGTCTTAACTCGTTTTTAACGCTCAAAGCCTTGCCCGCGCTAGTTAAAACCTTAACATTCGGACCCGCGTCCATTGTAGCCCAAACAGGCCACCCCTCGCCGCGCATTTGCCGCACAACTCTAAGCACGGCGTGCGTTTCTTCGCTAAGGTAATCAACGCTGGGATTGGCCGCGCGCATCGCCGCATGCATTCCCAAAGCATTTCGCTGCGAAACCTCGCCCAACGCCTCTAAATCGCAGTTTTTAATCGCTTGCAAAGCCGTTTTAAGGTCATCCTCGCAGCTTTTAATCCAACTTTTGTAAAGCGGCGATGTTTCAACAGTTTGCCGCATTGCAACGCGGCTGGAAATCTTCTTTTTGTTAGGATTTAAAACAACGGCCACCATTGCAAGGCTCAAATCTTTTGGCAATTCGATTGGCTCCGCGTAGCTTGTTTCGCTACTCTCGCCTGCGTTCCACAGCACCAATCCGCCATAAATCGACCTGCATGCCGAGCCCGACCCTTTGCGCGCCAAAATCGAAAGTTCGCGCGCGTTTAGCTTAAGACCAGCCGCATAAGATGCCGCCGCCGCCAGCGCCGCAAAACCCGAGGCGCTAGACGCAAGGCCCGCCGCCGTTGGAACCGTGTTTTTGCTTACGACTCGCGCTTTGCGGCTCGTTCCAGCCATTTTTCGCACCATGTCCAGCATTCTTACGATTCGCGCGCGTTCATTGCTTTGCAGCAAATCGCCGCTAAGCTCTACATCGTTTAAGCAAACGGAGTCGTCTGCTAGAGAATCATCAAAGTGCACGCTGGTTTTCGTTGAAAATCCGCCCAAAGTCAAAGATAAGGAAGACGCATACGGCAAAATCAGCTGCTCATCGCGCTTTCCCCAATACTTGATTAGCGCAATGTTTGCGTTTGCTTCCGCGATTGCGCAATGCGTTTGCATCGACTCGTCAAACGCTATTTTTGGCTCAATTTCAACGTTTTCCACAATCACCTTTCTAACCGCCGATTTCCACAATCCACGTTTTAACAGCGCCCGCGCGCTCTAGCGCCAATTTTACTTTAAGCGCATCCTCGCAGCTTTGCGCAAGCGCGATAACGCAACCGCCTCCGCCGCCGCCAGTCAGCTTTGCCCCCAAAGCCCCGCCTTTGCACGCGGCCCTAACCAACGCGTCTAAAAGCGGCGTGCTCACGCCTAATTGCGCAAGAATCTCGTGCGCGCGGCTCATCTTAAGCCCAATTTCCAGCGGCCGCCCAAGCTCTAAATCGCCCTCAGCGCTAATGGCGATTTTTCCAAGCTGCTCTAGAAGCGCATCAACCTCATGCGGATTCAAATCGCGCTTTTTGCGCAAAGCTTCAACCGTGTTGCGCGTTTGCCCCTTGCACCCCGAATCGGCCAAAACAAGCCACGCGTGCATGCGTATATTTATGTTGCTAAATTCGCCGCCAAAAAATCGCACCGCGCGCGCCGCAGCCGTAGCCTTAGCGTCTAATCCCGATGCCTTTCCATGTGCAACATTTTCCGCCTCTTGCGTGAGCGCAAACAGCTCGTCCTCGCTGGCTTCAATCGAGTAAAAATCTAGAATCGCGCGGATTACGGCACCTGCCGCCGCAGCCGATGACCCCAATCCTCGCTCTGGCGGAAAATCGCAAGCTGTTTCCACCTGCAACGCTTCGCCGCGCCAATTTACAAATTGCAAAGCCTTATAAATCGCGGTTTTAACGGAGTCCAAGCGCTTTGGCGCGTTTTGCAATGGCCCGCAAAAATCCAGTGCTTTAAGCGTTATGCTGTTTTTTTCATCCGCGATTGATGTGATTGATACGTTCGACGCGTTCGATGCGATTGATGCGTTCGACGCGTTTGATGTGATTGGCGCGTTTGCTCTCTTGACTGTGGCACGCATCTTAAGATTCTTCAACGGAATAGCCACTGCGCTGTAGCCGTAAACCACCGAGTGCTCGCCAAAAAGAATCACTTTTGCGCAAGTTTCGCCAACGCCACTTGCTAAACCGCTGCACTCGCTCACTAATCCTCCTTTGCAATGTTCTACAGGCTCACTCGTCGCCACTGCAATCGTCGCCGCTGCAATCGTTCGCCGCTGCAATCGTTCGCGTTAGGCTAGTCACATTTTCCCAACTTTTATAATTTAGTATCTAAAACGATTTAACACCACGATTTGCCGCATACACACACAACACATTCACATTTCCCGAAAATGTACCAAATTTGGCCTAAATCACGTACAAAACCCGTCAAACAACTCCGCACTTTGTACCAAATTTGACCTAAATCACGTACAAAACCCGTCAAACAACTCCGCACTTTGTACCAAATTTGACCTAAATCACGTACAAAACCCGTCAAACAACTCCGCACTTTGTACCAAATTTGACCTAAATCACGTACAAAAAGCGGAAATATAGGTCGTCGTTCGCGCGGTCTACGCGCGCGAACGTCTTCGCCGCGCAGAAGCAGTGCTTCTGCCTGAGCGGCTCAGCGAGTCGAGGTGATTTCTCGCGCATTATGCAGCTCGAAATCGTCGACTCGCACGCAGATTAGCTGCGCCCACGTTTGTTCCCTTTTGCCCGCGTTTGTTCCCATTTTTGGTGTTTTGGGAAACAAACACAAGAACACTCCCCCACGTTTGTTTCTTTTTCCCCACGTTTGTTCCCATTTTTGGTGTTTTGGGAAACAAACACAAGAACACTCCCCCACGTTTGTTCCCATTTTGGCCAATTTTGGAAACGAAAAAAGCCCCGCGCAAGTCGCAGCAAATAAAACTCGCCACAACTCACGCAGAGCTAATGCTTAAGATCAATCCAAATGGATTGCCTCCCATCGCAAATTCCGCAAAATCACAAGCAAGAATTCACAAGCAAGAATTCACAAGCAAGACCCGCAAAACCCGCGTGGGAAGCTGGAACACGTTTAACTACTCAGCTACAACCTTAACAGTAAAGGAAGCAGTGATTTCTGGGTGAAGAGCCACAGTTGCTGGGAATTCGCCAGTGGTCTTGATTGCAGCAACGCTAATAGCGCGTGCTTCAACAGCGGCCTTTGGCGCCAAAGCGGCAGCAATCTTATCGGCGGAAACACCACCAAAGAGCTTGCCGGATTCGCTCACCTTAGCGGCGATTTCTACAACAGTGCCTTCAATTGCGGCCTTAGCTGCAACGGCCTCTTCGCGAGTGGCCACAGCCTTAGCCAAGCGTGCGCGACGCATAGCTTCAATCTGGGAAGCAGCGCCCTTATTCCACGCAAAGGCCAAGCCCTGTGGAATCAAGTAGTTACGTGCGTAACCAGCCTTAACAGTAATAACGTCACCCGAGTGACCCAAGTTTGCAACGGTCTTGGTGAGAATAACCTTGGTTTCTGCCATGTTCTATCCTCTCAATCAGCGACCAGTGGTGGCGTATGGGAGCAAAGCCATCTCGCGAGCGTTCTTAACGGCCTTCGCGATCTTGCGCTGTTCCTGTACGGTTACACCAGTAATACGGCGGGAACGAATCTTGCCGCGGTCCGAAACGAACTTGCGCAACAAAGCAACGTCCTTGTAATCAATTTCAGTAATCTTGGCAGCCTTTAAAGGATTTGGCTTCTTCTTAAAAGGCTTGACCGGTGGTTGCGGCCTCTTACGTGACATAGGATGTCCTCTCTTAAATGCGTTAAACGTTTGTTTATACGCTAAACTGATGTTTTTAATTGTAAAGTCGTATTTAGATTTTTGCCGATATTAGTTTTACAAACAATAAGCCATTTTACTAAGCATATTTGCTAAGCTATCTGCCCTAAAGCAGCGGCGCCTAGACGCCATTAGCCCGCACAGCAAACTAGAATTCTGGCTCTTCGTCTGCTCCACCAAAATCGGAGCTAGCTCCAAACGTTGCAAATCCGCCGTTTGAAGGAGCCGAAGCGCTCCACGGGTCTTCAACGTTTACGCCCTGATTAGCGCCATTTTGCGCAGGCATTCCAGCGCCAACTCCAGCACCCGCACCAGCGGCCGCACTATTCGCATAATTCGCGCCGCCAGCATAACCACCAGTGTATCCACCAGCAGCCATTCCAGCGCCAGCGCCCATTGACGCGCCCGCTCCAAAATCAGCACCCTGATTAAATCCGCCATTATTCCCCGCAAAACCGCCCTTAGAGCTCAAACGATTAACTTGAGCGGTGGCAAATCGCAAGGATGGCCCAATCTCATCAACCATCAAATCAATGCTGTATCGCTTTTCGTTGCTGTTTTTATCAACGTAGTTGTTTGCACGCAACCTACCCTGAACAATAACGCGCATTCCCTTTGTAAGCGTTTGCGCGCAATGCTCGGCCAAGTCGCCCCAAGCAACGCATCTAAGCGATAATGGCGTGCCGTTAACGTAGCTGTTTGTTCTTCGGTCAAAAGTAGAAGAATTAGAAACAATCGTAAAAGACGTTCTAACGCTACCGTTGGAACTGGTAGCAGTCTCTGGCTCTTTAGCCAAATTACCAATCACCGTTATAACAGTTTCTCCAGCCATCGTAGCCTCGTTTCTATTAAGACTTGGAACAATTTTTTGGAACAATTAGAGCAAATCCAAAATAATTTTGAATATCTTAGATTTTGACTTTTTGACTTTACTTTGCTTTATTTTGCTTTACTTTGCGTCCTTGCGAAGAATCTTCGTGCGGACTACGGATTCGTTAAGATTCAAAACACGGTCAAGCTCGTCGCTAAGGGCTGGCTCAGCAGTGTAATTCACTACAACGTAGTTACCTTCGTTCTTGCCATTAATCTCGTAAGCAAGCTTACGGCGACCCCAATAGTCGGTACCATCAACGGAACCGCCCTCTTTGGTGACAAGCTCAAGATACTGCTCGGTCAACTTCTTAAGACCACGCTCATCAAGCTCTGGATCGGCAATGAACATCAGTTCATACTTATGTGCAGACATCACCCACCTCCTTCGGACTATTCGGCTGCGGGCTTTCCACAGCAGGAGTGTGTTTGCAAAATCGTTCGTAAATCAAGGTTATTACGCAATTTATTACGCAATAATCATGCACTAATCATGCAATATATTTTTGCATATTTAATTTTACGAACAACCTATTAATTCTACATCATGCTTGCGACTCACCGCCGCGCAGCTAATCAACAACACTAATGAGCGTAAATATTTCTATGCTTCATGTCTTCTGGAAGCGCGTTTCTAAGCGAAACAAGCGACCCAGACCTAAACACAGACCTAATTCCCGCAGCCAAAAGCGGCGCAATCGAAAGAACCGTCATGTTTTCTAAGCGCTTTTCTTCTGGAACAGGAACCGTATCCGTTAAAATAATTTCGCGCGCACCGCAACTCTTAAGTCGCTCTACCGCAGGCCCCGAAAGCAGCGCGTGAGTGGCAACCAAGGTAACGGATTTTGCACCCGCCCCCTTAAGCGTGCGCACCGCTTCGCAAATCGTGCCAGCCGTGTCAATCATATCGTCTACAACAATGCAATCGCGACCGCTAATATCGCCAATAATTCCGTGCGCTTCCGCATGATTTGGCCTTGTTGTATCGCGCGTTTTGTGAATAAACGCCAACGGCAATCCGCCTAGCTTTGCAGCCCACTGCTCCGAAACCTTGATTCGTCCAGCGTCTGGCGAAACAATCGTAGTGTTTTCTAGGCTCATTGTGTTGCGAACGTAGTCAATCAAAACTGGCATAGCCGTTAAGTGATCCACAGGTCCGTCGAAGAATCCCTGCTCTTGAGCCGCGTGCATGTCTACAGTCAAAATACGAGTAGCTCCAGCAGATCGGAACAAATCAAACATAAGTCGCGCAGTAATCGGCTCGCGACCTTGATGCTTTTTGTCTTGGCGCGAATACCCAAAGAAAGGCGCCACAACGTTTATGCTACGCGCGGATGCTCGCCTTAAAGAATCCACCATAAGCAGCTGTTCCATAATCCAATTGTTGATTGGATCGGTGTGCGCTTGCAAAACAAAAACGTCCGCGCCTCTAACTGGCTGCGTAAAGCGCACGTACATCTCCCCGTTTGCAAAGTCATAGGCAGTTGTTTCCAGCACGTCTATGCCAAGGTAGCTTGCAGTTTCTTCCGCAAGCTGTGGGTACGCCCTACCCGTTACCAGCATCATTTGCTTTTTTGGAGTGCCTTCAAGAATTGTTGACATATCTGCCTTCCCATTGCAAAATCGGTAAAAAAACGCGTACGCATCTAGTCTATCAGCATACAGCGCCACTACTCAAACGCACGAACCACCTGCTGCGCGCTGCCGTATGAGCTTTGCGCACCAAATCCCATTGCCGCATACGCCGAAACGTAAGTTGCCACTTGCGCGCTTTGCGCTAGGCTAAATCCAGCGGCGAGCGCTGCCAAAACGGTTCCCATAAACGCGTCTCCGCAGCCCGTGGTGTCTACTGCCTTAACGCGCTGAGGGCAAATGCGCACAACCTTTTTGCCATCTTGCGCAGCGTAGTCTAAAACAACCGAGCCTTTTGCGCCAAGCGTTACAACGGCCTCGTCGAAGCCGTACTCGTGCATAACGCGCGCCGCATTATCCCAGTCAAAATCGTCCCAATTTCCGTCTTCTGGCTCGCTAATTTTAAGCAGCTGCGCCATCTCGTGCTCGTTTACAAGAAGTATGCTTGCGTTTTCAATCAACTCGCGCGGAAGCTCGCTTACAAAAGGCGAATTGTTTAGCAAAACTTTTACGCCAGCCGCGTGCGCGATTTTTGCGGCCGCCGTTACGGTTTCCATTGGGCTTTCTAAGCAAAGTCCTAAAACGCTTGCGCTGCAAATCGCCTGCTTAACATCGTCTTGACTAATATATTCCACGCTCACTTTTGCGTTGGATCCTGGCGCGTAAACGATTGTATTTTCGCCGCCTTTGGCGTCTACTGTGATTACGGTTGCGCCGCTTTTTACGCCTTCTACGCGCAGGATTTTACACGTATCTACGCCAGCGGATTCCAGCGTGTTTAGCAGGAATTTTGCGTTTTCGTCGCTGCCTACCGCGCCAAACATTTGCACGTTTGCTCCGATTTTTGCGGCAGAAACGGCCTGGTTGCCCGATTTTCCGCCTGGCAGCACGCGCAAATCGCTTCCGTTTACGGTTTCTCCAGGATTTGGCAGGCGGTCGGCAACTATTGTGTAGTCGGCGTTCATGGAGCCTACTACTGCAACGCGATTGCTTGATTCACCTATCTTTTTTAGCGCACTAGCAAGCATTTCGCTGCTTAGCGGCGTGGTCTGTTCCATAATGACTTCCTTTCGTAAATCATTATTAAATTGTGATTAAAGTCGTTATTAAAGTCGTAATTAAGCCGTGACTTAAGCCGTAATTAAACCGTGACTTAAACCGTAATTTAAATCGTGATTAAACCGTGACTTAATTCTTAAAGCTGTGAACAGGCGCTGGAATTCGCCCGCCGCGCGAAACAAACTCCTCGCAGCTTTCGGTGTTTACTGGCATAATCGGAGCATACCCCATTAAACCGCCAAAATTGGCCATTTGCCCAACGCCTTTGCCTTCCACTGGGATTATGCGCACGGCAGTGGTTTTTTGATTTATCATGCCAATTGCCGCCTCGTCCGCAATCATTCCAGATATTGTTGCGGCGGTTGTGCTTCCAGGAATCGCAATCATATCTAGGCCTACCGAGCATACGCACGTCATTGCTTCTAGCTTTTCTATTTTAAGGCAGCCAGACTTTGCGGCAGCAATCATGTTTGCGTCTTCCGAAACAGGTATAAACGCGCCAGAAAGCCCGCCAACGTAGCTGCTGGCCATTATTCCGCCCTTTTTAACTTGATCATTAAGCATTGCAAGAGCGGCGGTTGTGCCAGGCGCGCCAACAGTAGAAAGTCCGATTTTCTCTAGGACTTCACCTACGGAATCTCCCACGGCTGGGGTTGGCGCAAGCGACAAGTCGATTATTCCAAACGGCACACCAAGCCTTCTAGACGCCTCTTGCGCAACCAGCTGGCCGACTCGCGTAATCTTAAAAGCTGTGCGCTTAATCGTCTCGCACAAGAACGCAAAATCCTTGCCACGCGCCTCGTCTAGCGCGCGCGAAACCACGCCTGGCCCCGATACGCCAACGTTTATTACAGCGTCTCCTTCGGTTACGCCGTGGAATCCGCCTGCCATAAACGGATTATCGTCTGGAGCGTTGCAAAATGCCACGAATTTTACGCATCCGTACGAGTCGCGGTCTGCAGTGGCGCGCGCGATTTGCTTGACTACTCGCCCAAGCAGCTGAACGCAATCCATGTCGATTCCAGTTCGCGTGGACCCAACGTTTGCGCTCGAGCACACAATATCCGTCTCGCTCAAGGCTTTTGGCAGCGATTCTATAAGCATGCGATCGGCGGCGGTCATGGATTTTGCGGGCAGTGCGGAATAGCCACCAATCAAGTCTACGCCAACTTTTTTAGCCGCTCTATCTAGCGCGTGCGCAATCTGCACAAAGTCGTCTGGGCTTTTGCATGCGGCCGCACCAACAAGGCTTATTGGCGTTACGGTTATGCGCTTGTTTACAATCGGAATTCCGTAGTCACGCTCAATCGCGCATCCCGTGCTGACTAAGTCTTTTGCAAGGCGCGTAATCTTGTTGTATACGTTTTCGCACACTTTTTGCACGCTTGCGTCTGCGCAGTCTAGCAGATTTATTCCCATTGTTATGGTTCTAACGTCGAGCTTTTCTTGCTCGATCATGGAGTTTGTTTCGCTCACTTCCATAATGTTTAGCATGGGCTTCTCCTACTAATCCCTAGATTCTGTGCATGTTTGTAAAGATTTCCGCGCGCTGGCAGTGTATGCTAACGCCTATTCCCTCGCCCAGCTTTGCCAGTTCTTCGGCCAGTTCGCCAAATTCTACGCTTATTTCGTTTACGTCTACAATCATCATCATGTTAAAGAATCCGTTGACGATTGTTTGAGATATATCTAAAATATTTGCTTTGCTGTTTGCTAAGTGAGTCGTGACTTTAGCTATGATTCCTACAGCGTCTTTGCCCACTACGGTGATTACGGCTTTGTTTTCATCATGATTAGTGGGATTAGTGGTGTTCATAATCACTCCTATTGGCTCTATTAGCTTTATTGGCTCTATGGGCTTATTAGCTATATTGGCTTTATTGGCGATATTTCGGCGCGGCGGAGGGTCTATATGCTATACACCATACGCCATTCGCGCGCGATTTTCTCCTTATTTATACTATTGCCCGCCGCGTATAATCGACAATTCGTTGCGATTGGATGGCGCTTATGCGTGATGCAGCGTGATGCAACGCGATGCAGCGTGATGCAGCGTGATGCGAGCTGATTTACAATGCGAACAACAATGAATAAAAAAAAAAACGCGGTAAAATACCGCGAAAACAAACATATTGTGGGTGATATAGGAATCGAACCTATGACCCCTTCCGTGTGAAGGAAGTGCGCTAGCCGCTGCGCCAATCACCCAAAATTTTTTAATTATGCGTGAAAGGCAATCCTTTCGAGTGGGCGATACAAGGTTCGAACTTGTGACCCCTTCCGTGTCAGGGAAGTGCGCTACCACTGCGCCAACCGCCCAGGTTGTTTATTAAGCTAACACGCTCAATCGAGGTGGGTACGAGAGTCGAACTCATCTATACGGCTTTGCAGGCCGCTGCCTAACCGCTTGGCTAACCCACCACAGGCCGATAACTCACCAGACCTAGAGCGGACAACGGGACTCGAACCCGCGGTCTCAACCTTGGCAAGGTTGCGCTTTACCAACTAAGCTATGTCCGCAACGCATTCTCGCTAACTAATGCCAGCTCGAAGCACGAGTAACTACTATACCCTAAATATTTTCAAATGCAAGTCCTATCCATATTTGGCGTGTCGAGCAACATTCTCGATCATTTTTCCCGATTTTGTAGCTGATTTTGCCATTTTTAACAACATTCTCGGGAAAAACCTCCCGATTTTGTAGCTCAACATGCCAATTTGAACAACATTCTCGGGAAATTGCTCGCGCGGATTAGCCGCGCTCAGGCAGGTCGTCGCGTACTTTTGTTGCTGATCTTTTACTCTTGCGCATTTCGTACAAATGTACTATACTCATATTTTCAAGGGTTTATAGAGTTGTATAGAGTTGTATATGGTCTTATAGAATTTTAGGAGGATTTATGGGAGATTTTGGAAATTTTAACGGCAATTATGCTGGCGATTTCGCGCAAAACCCAACAATCGTAGACACGCAGGCCACTTATGTGCGCGAGCAGGCCGAGCGCGTGAGCGTGCGTCGCGTTTATGCAGAAATGACCGTTGGCTTAATTGTTACAACGCTTGTTGCAATGTTTACGCAAAGCACGGGCGCGCTTTATTCGTACTTGTATGCTACGGGTAGGCTCGGCTTCTTCGGCATTGTTATTGCGCAGGTGGCACTGGCTGTTGTGCTTGGAATGCGCATTATGAAGATGAGCGTTGCGGCGGCGCGCGCGCTTTTTTACGCGTATTCGGCACTTACGGGCTTTACGCTTAGTACGATTTTTACAGTGTTTAGTCTTGGCTCTATTGCAATGGTTTTGGCTTTAACTGCGGGATTCTTCCTATGCCTTACCATGCTTGCGCTCACTACAAAAGTGAATATGCTTAAGGCTGGCCCAATTCTTATGGTTGCACTTATCGTGCTTGTAGTTAGCCAAGTTATCCTTATGTTTGTTGCGCCAAGCGCTGGAACTATGCGATTTATTGCGGCGATTGCGGTGCTTATTTTTGCAGGTCTTACGGCTTACGATGCGCAGAAAACGCGTGCGATTTTTGAAGCGTACGCCAATCAGCCAGAAATGATTAAGCGCGTTTCAATTATTTGCGCGTTTAATCTTTATTTGGACTTCATCAACATGTTTGTTTACTTGTTGGAGTTGCTGGGAAATAGGCGCGACTAGGTATTTGTGCGCTCGTGTGGCGCGAGTATGATGCGCGACTCGTGCGGGCGCGCGCTTATCCCAAGTTTTCCCAGGGATTATGGTAAAATGTGCGATTGTGCACTTTTTACGTTTATAGCGTAGCACGCACAACTGGATGGGTGTCCGAGCGGTCTAAGGAGACGGTCTTGAAAACCGTTGTAGGGAAACCTACCGCGAGTTCGAATCTCGCCTCATCCGCAAGCAGGGTTTCTAGCAAATCGCTAGAAACCCTTTTTTCGTCTCTTGCGTCTATAACAACAAAAAGCGGAAAAGTTGACGCATTTTGTACCAAAATCAACCCAAATCGCGTACAAAACGCGGAACACAACTCCGCACTTTGTACCAAATTTGACCCAAATCACGTACAAAACGCGGAACACAACTCCGCACTTTGTACCACATTTGACCCAATGATATGTACCCCTTTTTCTGGACACATATCCCTTTTACTTAATCACACTATCCACGCTGCGTGGATACTTCCCTG
>NZ_JASOOL010000109.1:0-233 GCF_030217745.1 Bifidobacterium sp. UMB1197
TGTGCTCAAGTCCCGAACAGACAAAGATCCCGAAGGATCGCGCATAGCGGGTTAAATCCAGCCGCGTTCGGCAAAAGAAACATACTCTCCACGCCCAATCACGATATGGTCGAGCACGCGTAAATCCATGAACTGACAACTCTTTATTATCCGTTCAGTAATGAGTTTATCCGCTTTACTGGGTTCAGCACAACCCGAAGGGTGATTATGTGCAAGGATCAGCGCCGAGGCGT
>NZ_JASOOL010000110.1:0-232 GCF_030217745.1 Bifidobacterium sp. UMB1197
CATATAAAAACGGGTCATTAGTAAAAATGACCCGTTTTTTGGTTGTATATTAAAGTTAATTAACCCTTGATAACAATAATTACTACATCTTCTGGTTTCATGATTTGGTCCCCCTTTTGTTTAATCTTTATGCTACTAATTATATTTAGCTACAGTAATTAAATTGTAATTAGTCATATTTGACTCAAAAATTATCTTTAATGAATTTTCTGAGTTCATTGCTGTATTCTTT
>NZ_JASOOL010000111.1:0-232 GCF_030217745.1 Bifidobacterium sp. UMB1197
CGATAAACTGCTCTCCGGCGGCTGGTTGCCATTGAGCCTCGGTACGGTGATGTTTATCGTGATGACCACCTGGAAGAGCGAGCGTTTCCGCTTGCTGCGGCGGATGCATGAACATGGTAACTCTCTGGAAGCGATGATTGCTTCGCTGGAGAAATCACCGCCTGTTCGCGTGCCCGGGACCGCGGTGTATATGTCGCGTGCAATCAACGTCATTCCCTTTGCGCTGATGCAT
>NZ_JASOOL010000112.1:0-232 GCF_030217745.1 Bifidobacterium sp. UMB1197
GCGCCTTGTTATCCCAGCAGGTCAGCCAAAAGTACGCACTAACGATTGCGACTACGCTTTTAGACCAGACACAACTTTCGCATACTACACTGGCTTGGGTCAGGATTACGAAGCTGGCGCTGTTCTTGTGCTTGAGCCAGTGCAAGCAGGCAGTAACGAGGAAGCGGCTGGCAAAACTCACGTTCCGCAGCTTTTTGTGGCTCCTCGCGCAGACAATAGCACTGATGCGTTC
>NZ_JASOOL010000113.1:0-232 GCF_030217745.1 Bifidobacterium sp. UMB1197
ACAGTTTAGCCATTACACGGTATTTCCCGATTTTGTTTACGCTTCAACCAGCGAGGCTTCCGATTGGATGTGTAGGAGGGCTGGGTGTTTCTGCGTTCGCACGGATTAGCCGCGCGAGCGATTTACCGAAAATGTTGCTTAAAACGGCGTGTCGAGCTACAAAATCGGGAGGATTTTCCCGAAAATGTAGCTCAAAACAGCAAAATCAACAACAAAATCGGGAAAACCTCAC
>NZ_JASOOL010000114.1:0-230 GCF_030217745.1 Bifidobacterium sp. UMB1197
CGAAAAACTGCTGTCTGTGCTGCGCCCGGCCTCCGGTCACGTCGCTGACGCGCTGGGGATAACCGAGGGCGAGAACGTTATCCACCTGCGCACCCTGCGCCGGGTCAACGGCGTCGCGCTCTGTTTAATCGACCACTACTTTGCGGACCTCGCCCTCTGGCCGACGCTGCAACGCTTCGACAGCGGCTCGCTGCACGATTTTCTGCGCGAGCAAACCGGAATTGCGCTGC
>NZ_JASOOL010000115.1:0-230 GCF_030217745.1 Bifidobacterium sp. UMB1197
TCACGTTTTTGGATAACAAAGTCGCCACCAATAGTATCAGATTCAAATGATACTTTACCCTTAACCATATCATCCCAAGCATAAGTTCTATTTTCAGGAATGTGGATACGAACAACTGGCTTTAAGCCTTTTGCTTCTGCATCTGCTTGAGCTTGCTTAATTTCATCAGCGGTCATACCTTCGTATTCATAAGTGTAGTGAGGAGCAATTCCCATTGCACGTTGTTCTTC
>NZ_JASOOL010000116.1:0-229 GCF_030217745.1 Bifidobacterium sp. UMB1197
CGCAACACGATGATGAATCGAAAGAAACATCTTCGGGTTGTGAGGTTAAGCGACTAAGCGTACACGGTGGATGCCCTGGCAGTCAGAGGCGATGAAGGACGTGCTAATCTGCGATAAGCGTCGGTGAGGTGATATGAACCGTTATAACCGGCGATTTCCGAATGGGGAAACCCAGTGTGTTTCGACACACTATCATTAACTGAATCCATAGGTTAATGAGGCGAACCGG
>NZ_JASOOL010000117.1:0-229 GCF_030217745.1 Bifidobacterium sp. UMB1197
TTTCATAGTTAAATAAATCCTCTTCATTTAATCCATAACCTCCAATAAAAGAGATTATGACATAGTTAATATCTTATTAGGACATTTTCCTAAGTTAACAGTTAAGACATTATCACTTGTTAATCACACAAAAAAAGGAGCTTGGTTGGAATACGACTTTATCTAAATATTATCCACAAGTTTCAGGCAGCAGCGATATAACGATTCGTGAATTGATGAATCATACAAG
>NZ_JASOOL010000118.1:0-228 GCF_030217745.1 Bifidobacterium sp. UMB1197
GTCAGTTCCGTAACTACTACAAAGAAGCAGCACGTCTGAAAGGCAACACCGGTGAAAACCTGTTGGCTCTGCTGGAAGGTCGTCTGGACAACGTTGTATACCGTATGGGCTTCGGTGCCACTCGTGCAGAAGCACGTCAGCTGGTTAGCCATAAAGCAATTATGGTAAACGGTCGTGTTGTTAACATCGCTTCTTATCAGGTTAGTCCGAATGACGTTGTAAGCATTC
>NZ_JASOOL010000011.1:0-36213 GCF_030217745.1 Bifidobacterium sp. UMB1197
TTTCCCGAGAATGTTGTTCAAAATGGCAAAATTAGCTACAAAGTCGGGAGATTTTTCCCGAGAATGTTGTTCAAAATCGGGAAAATCGCTACAAACTCGGGAGATTTTTCCCGAGAATGTTGTTCAAAATCGGGAAAATCGCTACAAACTCGGGAAATCGCTAGCGAGCACAAATCGTTATAGTATGCGATTTTCGGCTTGCTTCATATCCTCCTGGAAGCGCAATAGGCTTTTGACCATGCCAGTTTGTTATTAACTCGTCGATTGATTCTATATGATTTGACGAAAAGCGTATTCCCGCAGCACTTAGCGCGCGAGCTACGATTCGCCGCCTAATCGAGATGTGGCTATTTGCCAGAGTCGCAAGTTTGATTTTGACTTTGCAATCCTCTTTTACAATCGCCTCTTTTTCTACAAGATTTACTTGCGAGTTTATGTAGTCTAAGTCGTCTTGAGCAAATTTCGCTCCCTTTGCAAGCAGCAAAGTCATATCTGACTCAAAAAATCGCGAAATATACGGCATAAGGGTATGCCTAACTCGCGAGCGCAGCGGGTAGGATTTTGGCAGCTCAACATCGATTGGCGATGAATCGCCATTTGTTGGATCGTCCCACCATTCAACGCCCAAATCCTTGCAAATCTGCGTGGTTTCAAGCCGCGTAAGATTAATCAGCGGCCGCGCAAATAGCACATTCTCCCTAACCGTAACGTCTTTCATTCCAGCCACAGCCTCCAAGCCAGCCGAATCGCGCAATCCCATTAAAACCGTTTCTGCTTGGTCGTTTGCTGTGTGTGCTAAAAGAACCGCCGCCGCGCGCAAGTCTTTTGCAACTTCAATAATCGCAGCGTATCTAGCATCTCTGGCTGCGCTTTCTTCTCCCTCTTCGTTATCTTTAACTTGCACAGATTTAACAAATACAAGCGACTCGTCTACTCCAAGTTTTGCAACAGTTTTAGCAGCATTAAGCGCCACTTTGCTGGAGTCTTTTTGAAGATTATGATTTACGATTATTGCAGCGCATCGAATCCCTCTGCTTGCGCACACTTTTGATGCAAGCGCCGTTAGCGCAAGCGAATCGCGACCGCCAGAGCATGCGACCAACACAATAGGAGCGGATGGCAAAGTTGCATGCTCGCCGTGTTGCAAGAATTGCGGGTCTTGCACGCCTAACCCTATATTATTAAAGCAACGTTTTACTTGGCCGATTCCTTTGCGCCAACAAGATGAGTACACCATGCTTATAGTCTAAATCCTAATGCGTAAGTTGTAACATGTCCGTCATTCTCTTATGCAATTATAGTTAGCATGCAAGTTGCAGATATAAGAGATGATATTGATTACGAATTGATCAGCCACGAAGAGCTTATGAAGCGCATTCGTGAGGTCGCCGCTCAGGTTAGCAAAGACTACGAAAACCGCGACATTTTGCTTGTTGCTGTGCTTAAAGGCGCAGTAAACACGCTTGCTGTTTTCTCGCAGGAGCTTAGCCTTAACGCGCCGATGGACTTTATGAGTCTTTCTAGCTATGGCAGTGGTACTAAAACTAGTGGCCAGATTACGGTTCGCGAGGACTTAACTACAGATGTTCGCGGTCGAGATGTGCTGATTGTAGAAGATATTGTTGATTCTGGCAAGACTCTAGACTGGCTTGTTAGGGAGCTTAAGGGCAGGGGAGCTGCAAGTGTAAAGGTGTTTGCGCTTTTAACAAAGCCAGCTCGCCGAGAAGTGGAAGTAGATATTGCGTACACTGGTTTTGAGATTCCAGACGCGTTTGTAGTCGGTTTTGGCATGGACTACGACGAAAAGTACAGGAATCTTAATTCTATTGCGGTTCTTAAGCCTTCTGTATACGAGTCTTGATTAGCGCTCTTGATTAGCTGGCTGCAATTGAGTAATCTTGATTGATTACATGCTATTTATTTAGCGATTAATTACAGGGATTAATTCAAGCGATTAATTACAACGATTACAGCGATTGCGCTTTGGTTGCTTGCGATTAGTGATTACGTTTTTAGACGAGTGTTGTTAGTTAGAATCCTGAAAGGAGTCTGATTGTATGGGCGCTTCTCCAATGTCGCCTCGCGGACCTATGGGTGGACCTATGAAAAGTCCTATGGGAGGAAACGGCAACAATCCGTTCTTGCCTCCTAATTTTGGAAACAATTCAAATAAGAACAAGAATAAGAACAATAACGGCAATAAGAATAATGGCAATAAGAATAACGCCAATCCAAAGGATGGCAATAATTCCGATTCTAGCCGCAAGTTCTTTAAGTCGCCTTGGACTTGGATTGTTCTTTTAGTTTTGCTTTCTGTGGCTGCATTCCAAATGTTTGTGCATAATGGTTCGCAAACAATCGACACTCAAGACGGCCTAGAGTTGCTTGATAACCGTAGCGCAAATTACGTTGAGGTTATAGACAATAAGCAGCTTGTTAAGCTTACTCTAAACAATAAGTACGTTAAGTTAGATAAGCGCGATAAGCAAAAGCACGATTACGGAAAAGACGTTCAGTTCTACTACACGATTGCTCAAAGCAAGACAGTTGTGCAAAAGATTCAAAAGGCTAAGCCAGCAAACGGTTGGACTGTTAGCATACAAACTTCTAGCTTTTTCTCGTACTTGATTACGTCTATGCTGCCGATTTTGATTCTGCTTGGACTTGTTTGGTTTATGTTTGGCAAGATGGCAAGCGCAGGCGGCGGAATGCTTGGCATGGGTGGCGGCCGCGGCCGTGGAAAGCTTTTGGAAGGCCAGACGCCTAAGACTAAGTTCTCCGATGTTGCAGGCGAGCAGTCTGCTGTAGAAGAAGTTGAGGAGATTAAGGAATTCCTTAAGGATCCTTCTCGCTACAAGGCTTTGGGTGCGCGCATTCCGCGTGGCGTGTTGCTTTACGGCCCTCCAGGAACTGGTAAAACCCTTCTTGCGCGTGCAATTGCAGGCGAAGCTGGCGTTCCGTTCTACGCCATGGCTGGATCGGACTTTGTTGAGATGTTCGTTGGTCTTGGTGCGTCTCGCGTGCGCGAGCTGTTTGACGAGGCTAAAAAGAACGCTCCAGCAATCATCTTTATTGACGAGATTGACGCTGTTGGACGCCGCCGCGGAAGTGGCATGACTGGCGGCCACGATGAGCGCGAGCAAACTCTTAATCAGCTGCTTGTAGAGATGGACGGCTTCGATAACGACACTAATTTGATTATTATTGCCGCTACAAACCGACCAGATGTGCTTGATTCTGCGCTTTTGCGCCCAGGTAGATTTGATCGCCAGGTGGCTGTGGAAGCCCCAGATTTGGAAGGCCGCGAGGCGATTCTTAAGGTTCACGCTAAGGGCAAGCCTTTTGTGCCAGACGTGGATCTTCATATGGTTGCTGTTAGAACTCCTGGATTTACTGGCGCGGATTTGGCTAATGTGCTTAACGAAGCGGCTTTGCTTTGCGCTCGCTCTGGCGCTCAGCTTATTGACAATCGCGCTATTGACGAGGCGATTGACCGCGTTCAGGCTGGTCCTAGAAAGAAGTCTAAGGGCATGGCTTTGGACGAGTTGCGCAACACGGCTTATCACGAAGGTGGCCACGCGCTTGTTGCTGCTGCTTTGCACCACACGGATCCTGTTACTAAGGTTACGATTTTGCCTCGCGGCCGCGCTCTTGGATACACGGCGGTTATGCCAACTAGCGACCGCTATTCTCAGTCGCGAAATCAGCTGCTAGATCAAATGGCGTATGCTATGGGCGGCCGTACTGCGGAAGAGGTTGTGTTCCACGATCCAACTACTGGTGCTTCTAACGACATTGAAAAGGCTACAGCAATCGCTCGCAAGATGGTTGTTGAATATGGCTTCTCGTCTAAGCTTGGCGCTGTAAAGTGGATGGACGCAGATCAGGATTCTTCTGGTTCTTTGGATTCTTTGCAATCGCGTAAGTTCTCTAATAAGACTGCGGAAGTGATTGACGAAGAAGTTCACAAGCTTATTGAAACGGCTCATACCGAGGCTTGGCAGATTATTAACAATAATCGCGATATTTTGGATGAGCTTGTTAGCAAGCTTCTTGTTAAGGAGACGCTTAACGAGAAGGAGCTTGAGCAGATCTTCTCTAAGATTCGTAAGGCGCCAGAGCGCGATTTGTGGCTTTCTAATGCGGATCGCCCAGATTCGCCAATCCCTCCTGTAGAGATTCCAGAAAGCTTAAAGAGGAATGTTGCAGGTGCGAGTTTAGAGAAGAGCGATAAGGATTCGGATTCTAACGCTTCTAAGGCGGATTCTGCAGCGCAAAAGTCGCAAGCAACCGCAGAAGTGCAAGCAACCGAGGATTTGCAAGAATCGCACGAGTCTTCCTATAGCTCAAATGTCGCAAATATCGCAAATCCTACAAATGCCCTAAATAGCCCAATGCAAACAACCGCAGTGGTTTCTATGCAAGGCAAAAAGAGCGATTCCACAATGCACGCAATGCTAAACGTGTTAAGCGGCCTTGAGCATAAAGATTCGCGTAGCGTAACTCAAGTTGAAGGCGTTTCGGCGCTTTACCAGGCAAGCAATGCAAACGGTGAAGATTTTTGCGCTGTTGTAGTGGCGTCTACAACAATGAGCAATCAGGAATTTGCGCAAAGAATTGAGCAAATGCAACGCGATCAAATTGATGGCGATTCTGGCGATTCTGCCGATTCTGGCAACTCTTTGGATTTGCGCTTAAACGTTGTTGGAACAAGGGAATACGGTTTAGACAGTGCGGCTACAAAGTCAATGGATTCCAGCAATCCTTTGCACCTAAGCGCAGCGCAGTTGGAGCCGTGGATGCAAGTTGAGCCAGACGCTGCAATTGATGGCGAGCCAGTCTCTTACAAACTTGCGCTTTTGCAGGATGCTTCGCAAGTTGGCGTTCATTCTGAGCGCTGGATTATTGGGGAGTGCTGATGAAAGCTTACCGTACGCCTTGGTGGTATTTTGCGCTTGGACTATTGTTCGGATTTGTATTCGGCGCGTTTTTGGTCTCGATTACAGAATCTAGCGCAATATCACTTTCGGGCGCTCCTTGGATTGTTTTGGCCGTTATGATAATCGGCGGAATAGTCACGTTTGTTCTTGCTTGGCAAACGCATCAGTACGCCACTTCTAAGCCAAAAGAGCGCAAGCCTTTTAACATGCAAATGGCAGTTTCGGCGTTAATACTTGCAAAATCGCTTGGAATGGCTGGTGCTATTTTAACGGGCTGGTACGCAGGTCAGATTTTTGTTTGCTGGCCGCACGCGGATATTCCGCTTTATTCCAACGTTATTCGCGAATGTGTTATTGCTGGAATCGTGTGCATTATAGACATGATTATTGGCATTGTTGGCGAATGGATGTGTCAGATTCCTCCAGAAGATGGAGCGGATGCGGATAGCGATTCTGCAGATCGAGCGCAGCAGGCGGCGGCGGTTTAATAGAGTTTTAACAATTTTAAGAAAGGTACTACTTTGGCTGAATTTATTTACCAAATGATTAAGGCACGCAAGTCTTACGGGGATCGCGTAATTCTAGACGACGTTACCTTAAGCTTCTTGCCGGGCGCAAAAATCGGCGTTGTTGGGCCTAACGGCATGGGTAAATCAACGTTGCTAAAGATTATGGCTGGTTTGGAGAATGTTTCTAACGGCGAAGCTTCGATTACTCCAGGCTACACCGTTGGTATTTTGCAGCAGGAGCCGCCGCTGGACGAGACTAAAACCGTTGGCGAAAACATTAAGATGGCTTTTGGTGAGATTGCTCAAAAGGTTGATCGATTCAACAAAATCGGCGAAGAGATGGCAAATCCAGATGCCGACTTTGATGCATTGATGGAAGAAATGGGCAAGCTGCAAACTCAGATTGATGCGGCTAACGGCTGGGATTTGGATTCTCAGCTTGAGCAGGCAATGGATGCTTTGCAATGCCCAGACCCAGATTCGCCTGTTTCTGTGTGCTCTGGTGGCGAAAGGCGACGAGTGGCACTTTGCAAGCTTTTGCTTGAAGCCCCAGATTTGCTGTTGCTTGATGAGCCTACAAACCACTTGGATGCGGAGTCGATTCTTTGGTTGGAACAGTTCTTGCACAAGTACGAAGGCGCCGTTATTGCTGTAACGCACGATCGCTACTTTATGGATAATGTTGCAGAGTGGATTTGCGAGGTGGATCGCGGCCAGCTTTACCCATACAAGGGCAATTACACCACTTACTTGGAAACCAAGGCCAAGCGTATGGAGATTCAGGGCGCTAAAGATGCCAAGCTTGCTAAGCGCTTGAAGAATGAGCTTGACTGGGTGCGTAGCTCGCCAAAGGCTCGTCAGGCCAAGAATAAGGCTCGTTTGGAGCGTTACGACCAAATGGAGCAAGAGGCACGCAATTCCAAGAAGCTTGATTTTTCGGAGATTCAAATTCCAGCAGGTCCGCGCTTGGGATCGCAAGTTTTGGAAGCGAAACATATTCACAAGGCTTTTGGCGATCGCGTGCTAATCGACGATTTGTCGTTTACCTTGCCTCGTAACGGAATTGTTGGCGTGATTGGCCCGAATGGCGTTGGTAAGTCTACGCTTTTCAAGACGATTGTGGGCTTGGAGCCGCTTTCTGGCGGCGAGCTTACTGTTGGAGACACCGTAAAGATTTCGTACGTAGATCAGAATCGCGCAGGCTTGGACCCAAATAAGAACTTGTGGGAAGCTGTTTCGGGAGGCCTTGATTTTATTGAGGTTGCGGGCGTTGAGATTCCTACTCGCGCATACGTTGCAAGCTTTGGTTTTAAGGGTTCGGATCAGCAAAAGCTTACGGGCGTGCTTTCTGGCGGTGAGCGTAACCGCTTGAATTTGGCTTTGACTCTTAAGCAGGGCGGCAACTTGCTTCTGCTTGATGAGCCTACTAACGATTTAGATGTTGAAACTCTTGAAAGCTTAGAGAATGCTTTGCTTGACTTCCCAGGATGCGCTGTGGTTGTTTCGCACGATCGCTGGTTCTTAGACCGCGTTGCAACGCATATTCTTGCTTGGGAGGGCACAGACGAGAATCCTGCAAATTGGTACTGGTTTGAAGGCAACTTCCAGGCGTACGAAGAAAACAAGATTGCGCGCCTTGGTGAGGAAGCTGCTCGTCCGCATCGCTTGCATAGAAAGCTTACGCGCTAATCGCAAGCTGTTGTTGCGGCTGGCTGATGGCGGCTGGCGACTGGCGGCTAATCGCAAGTTGTGTGTTGCTGCGGCTGGCGGCTAATAGCAAGCTGTTGGTGGCAAGTTGTTAGTCGCTGGTCGCAAATCGCCTTGTAAAACGCTAAAGCAAATATCTTAAACGGTAGTCGCGCTAAAATCGTGTATTGAGCAAAAAAAGGAGTGCAAATGCCAATACTAGATAAAAATGATTCTGCTAAAGTTAAAGAATACGAGGACTTTGTAAAAAATTCACAATATGCGCACGCAATGCAAGATATGAATTGGGCGAAAGTCAAAAATAATTGGATTAGCGAATACGTTTATCTGGAAGAAAATGGCAAAATTTGTGCTGCAATGTCTGTTTTAGGAATTAAAGCAATAGACGATAAGATGTTCCTTTACGCTCCTAGAGGACCAGTTTGCGACTTTTACAACGTTGAAACTACTAAAAAGCTAATCAACGAAGCAAAGCCACTTTTTGAAAAGTACAATGCATTTTTGCTTAGATTGGATCCTTGCGTTCAAAACGATCAAGATCTTGTAAAAAAATACAGGGATCAAGGCTTTACTTTTAGAAGCGATGGCGAAAATATTCACTCGTTCTCGAATCCGCGTTACGAGATTATGCTGACTGTTGAAGGAAAGTCTGAAGAAGATTTGATGGCTGGCTTTAGTTCAATGACAAGAAGGCATATTAGGGCCGCCATTAAAGCAGGTGTTTCTACAAGGTGGAGCAGAAGCAAAGAAGATTTAGACACTTTTTATGCTCTTACAGAAATTATGGCAAATAGGCATGGTATAACATATAGGCCTAAGGAATATTTTGAGCGTTTGTTAGACGCTTTCCCTCAAATTGAGATTTGCACTTGCGAGTACGAGGGCGAGCCTATTGCAAGCATGATTGCTTTTCCGTATAAAGACACTTTGTGGTACATTTACGGCGCAACGCAGACTATGCGCGGAAAGATTAGCCCAGGCTATATTTGCATTTGGAATTTGATTCAGTTTGCTAAAAAGCTTGATTTAAAGAAATTTAATATGGGCGGCACTTACTCACTAAATATGGACGATGGTCTTTACTTCTTTAAGTATGGATTCTGCAAGGCGGATGAGCCATGCGTTTGGATTGGTGATTTAGACGTTGTTGTTGACCAAGACGCTTACAAGAAGTTTGTTGGCAGGTGATTTGACTGAGCTTGAAATTGCATAACGCATTTCAAGCTCCTTCAAAGCGTGATTTGGCTCAAATGTAAAGTCCAGTGGACTTTACATGCCAAATCAGCCGAGCGGCTACTAATAGCCGTGAGGAATAGCACGGCTAATCCGTGCGAACGACATTTCCTATTTAGTGTTGTGAGAGGACTGGGTGTTTCTTGTCTCACAACGCTCCGCCTCTTGTGTGTTGCTTGTTGTTGCGGTTGTTCCGATTTGGCTTTGATTTTGTTTTTGGGTTGAAGTTTGTTTGTAGGCGTGTGTCATTGGATTGTTTAGTATCGGCTGCCGCTCTTATACTGTTCGACCAAGAATCACCCAGCCCTCTTACGTGATTAAACAATTGCGTATATCTTAAACACTGAGTGGTTTGTGTGTGGATTGCGCACATAAATCACACAAAATTCATCATATGAATTAATCTTAAATTGTATCAAACAATGAGTAAAATATGCCATGCATAATTATGTGGATTTTGCGGTCGGGTTGGCGCACTAATTCAAAGAACAAGATAATGGAGTAAGAGTATGTCTAAGAAAATTCGTGTAGTTAAGCATTATTCTGGCGTTAGCGCTGGTGTTGGGGCAGACTCTCAGCCAGTTCTTTCAAAGAGCGTTTGCGCGGCAATGTTGGCTGGCGCAATGGTTCTAGGGGGGGGGGTATTCGTTTCCTCGCCTGCCTATGCTGACGGTTATGTAGACGGCAGCGGCAACAACATTTACTACGGTTATAAAACAGACGCAAGTTATAGCGAAGCTCGTTTCCACATTGAGGTGGATTATTACGATACTCTTGAGCATGCTCAGGCGGGTGAGGAGAAGGGTAAAGACCCGCTTGGCAAGTTTGTGCGCGTGCATTATCTCTCTAATTGCAACAAGAAAGACGGCACAGCGGATAACTGGAAGTTTCGTCCTATGTGGTGGTTTGGCGTTCCAAAGGGCTTACAGAACGTGCAAAATATCACTTATACGCGCGTTGAAAAGCTGACAAATCAGGGTAATAAGCCGTTTAAGCCTGCAGGTTCATCGCAGTTTAAGTTTACGAATGCTGAAGGTTACAGCGAAGTTTCACATACAACCTATCCAACGCCGAAAGACTGGAAAGGTATTTCTAATTTCTATCTGGAAGGAAATAAGGTACTTGCCAGCAAGGGTTGGAAGCAGCTGCTGGGCATTGATGATAAGGGCAGCAAGTGGTACGACAACGCTGGCAATACAGCTAATCAATGGGAAAGTTATCAAAAAGAAACCGCTGGCTTACAAGGCATTTTTGTAGACTGGGAGTCTGCAGGGCAGCGCTTCTATGACATGACTTACGTTGCCGAGATGACGAAACAAGCATGGGAAGAGCGCAATGAGCATCCGCTTCGCTTTGCTGCTGGCGTTTATCGTTTTGCAGGTAACTGGCATTATGCGGTTGGTCAAAAGCACAATACGCCAAAGATTGCGGATCATTTGAAGCTTGTGTATCCAAAGGTTACACCTGTGAAGGATCTAAGCAATGTAAGTACCGACGAGCAAAATACGATTAAAGAAAAAATTGAAAAAGCAAACGCAAACACAAAGAACTTCAAGGAATTAGTTGCTGATAATGGTGTTGTGGTAAATAAGGACGGCTCTGCAACTATCACCTTCAAGGACAAGACCACGCGCACTATGCCTGCCGCTTTGCTTGTTGTTAAGAATGAAGAAGACAAAGACAAGTACAAGCCAACCATGCCTGAGCGCACGCCTGTGGTGAATTTGAATAAGCTTACACATGGTGAAAAGACTAAAGTTCGTCAAGCTATTATTGATGCTAATGGTAAGGGAACTCCAAACGAGTTCTTGAAGCATATTAAGAAAGACAGCACTGGTGGCTACGATTTTAAGGTTGCGGATAACGGTGTTGTAAGTGTTGAATACCAAGACGGCTCAAAGATTACAATCCCTGCGTCTGAACTCGTGTATCAGGGAGCAACCATTGCCGATTGGGCGCCATACGTTGTGCCAGACACGATCGAGGTTGATGACCTTAAGAAGCTTAAGCAAGACGAAATAAACAATATTATCAAGGCTTTTGATGATGCCAACACTGGTATTACTCCATACGATGAGGCTAAGACTCAAAATGGCGGTAAAGCACCTGTTACGGTAGATGACAAGACTGGTACCGCAACAATCACCTGGAAAGACGGCTCAACAACCACCATCGCAGCGTGGCAATTCCTAAAGCAGAAGCCAAAGACTCCATCTCCAGAGCCTCCAACTCCTGCGCCTACCGCCGAAAAAGAGTTCATTGTTGAAGCGCCTAAGAATCAATCAAGTGTTGATTTCGATCCGTTTAATGCAAAGGAATCCGACTTAACAGATAATAAGAATAAGCAGGCTCTTACATCAATTAAAGAAGTATTGAAAAAGTGCGCGGCAAAAGATGCAAAGGACAACAATACATCTGTAACAATCAAAGATGTTGAATTTAAGATAGTAGATGGCAAGGGCGTAGTAGTATTCCACGCCGAAGGCTACAAAGACGCTACATACCCAATGAGCGTATTCCTTAAGCAGAAAGCTAATAAGCAAACTCCGACTCCAGATACCAATTTGCACCATCCAGGTAAGATGACTGCATATAACTATTATGTGGATCCAGTACAAGTAGATAACGTGAATTCTCCTTCAGGACAAGATCAGATTGCGGCGTTTAAGAAGTTCATGAAGAAGAACTATAATGTGGATATAACCAATCAAGAGGCTGTGTCTGCTTACACTCTTAAAGAAAATGATAAGCCTGTAGCTGGTGTTACAAATATGCAACGCTATGTTCAGGGCCAAAATAATGGTGCAGGAGTTGTATCGTTTAGCCTTAATGCGGACGGAACCATAGCTGTTCAAGGTTTTGAAACTGGTGAGAATAGCTCAAAGAAATTGTTTGATGTACCTTTAACAGATTTGTATGTCAAAAAGAACAGCTCTCAGCCTCAAAAAGACAATACGATTGAGAAGCTCAAAGAGCAGGCAAAAGCGCTGCTGAAGCAACGTCAAGATGATGGGCTTACCAACGACGATTTGAGGCGCGCTGGTATTTCCGATCCTGATCAGCTGAATAATGACAAGATCGATAGCATTGCGAAAGGCCAAACAGCAGAGAAAGATCTGCGCGATCTTATTCGCAAGCTCACTGATGCAAAGAAAGCGGAGTATAAGTACAATACGGATCCGTATGAGGCTGATAAAGGCCCTAACGACGCAAACTTTAGTGTGACCGATGACATGTTCAAAGGCGCGGTTAAGAAGTTCTTGCATGCCAATTACGACGACACAAACAGCAATAATAAAATTGATAATATCGAAATTAGTAACAATAGCTTGACGCTTGATAGTAAGGGTTGGACGCCAAAGACTGGAACGTCCAACCTGGAGCTTAATTCTACGTCGGTATCGTACGGCATTTCTTCTCTGACCATGAGCACTGATGGCACTGGCATTACATTCAAGAATGGCGAAACGGTGCTGTTCACTGTATCTAAAGAGCAGCTCTTTAAGAAGAAGGACGCGACGCCTGCGCCGACGCCTGATGCACTTGCACAGATGAAAAAGGATGCGAAGCAGCAAATCGACCGTAATCCTAATTTGACGAAAGAGCAGAAAGAAGATTATAAGAATCAGATTGGGAAAGCGACCACTGCTGATGCGATTAAAGAAATTCTCAAAGCTGCTGCTGAAAAGGGCAAAGAGAATGCAAAATCTACTGACACGACTACTCAACAAACAATAAACAACAACAAGGGCGGTGGCGACGCAAAGAAAGAAGCCGAAAAGAAGCAAAAAGAAAAGGAAGATAAAAAGCAGGAGGATAAGAAGAATACAGAGCTAGAGGATAAGAGAAAGAAAGCTTCTGAGGAGATTGGCAAGCTCAGTAATTTGAGTGATGATGATAAGAGTAAACTAAATACCGAGCTAACTGGCGATGGAACGCAAGCAAATTCAGGTGCTGACACGCCTGAAGCTGTGCAGAATATTCTCGACAAGGCCAAGGCTATTAATGATGCTAAGGGTACATTGCAGAATGATATCAAGAAGGGCGCGCTTCCGTTCCTCGATCACGGTACTGGTGACGATAAGAACAACACTGCTGATACTCACGCCGATGATGCTGCTCTTAACGAGTTGCTTGGTACAAAGTCGGGTAAGGATTCAACGCTTACAGCTTTGGAAACTGAACTTGCAAAGACGAATCCTGAGGCTACTAGCGATGAGCTTAACAAGGCACTTGATGCTGCTAAGAAGGCCAATGCACTCAATGAGCAAAAAGCAAAAGATGAAGCTAACAGGCAACTTACCGAGAAGAAAGATGCGCTCGATAATGCCTACAACGCGCTAACCGATCAGCAAAAGCAGTCAGCTAAAGATAAGTACGATGCTGCTATTACTGCAATCAATGGCGCTAAGGATAGCGTTACAAAAGCCACAACTCCTTCGCAGATTAAAAAGGCACTTGATGATCTCAAAACTGCGATTGGTGACGCAAATACAGCTATCGAGAATGCTAAGGGCAAGCGCGATACGTCTGGTAACGACAACGATAATGCTGACGCTCTAACTAAGGAAAAGAACGAGCAGAAGAAGCGCATTCAAGATAGCAATCTCCCAGATGCTGAAAAGAAGAAGGCTATTGAGGCCATCAATGGCGCCACTAAGCTTGGCGATCCAACGGGTATTGCGGATCGCGCGCTGAAGGCTCAGAAGATTAAAGATGCGCTTGAAGCGATTGACAAGCTTGAGCATTTGAACGATGCTCAAAAGAAAGCGTATAAAGACATTATCAATGGCACTGATGCTGGTAATCACAAGGATGATGACGGCAAAGACACTGGTGTTGACGACATTGACGATGCGCTCGCAAATGCCACTAACACCGATACCGCCATGGCTCGTCTTGAAGAGTTGAAGAAGAAAGCCAACGACTTTAAGAATGAGCAAGGTGGCAAGTATTCTAAGCTCACTAATTCTGAAGATGATCAGAATAAGAAGAAAGCTTTCGATAAGTATCTTGATGATGCAACAAAGCTAACTACTGCTGATCAGGGCGATGCCAAGACGGCAGATCAGGTTAATGATTTGTACAAGGATCTTCTTAAGGCAATGCAGGCCATTGACAAGGATGAAAAGGGCGCTGGAGTTAACACCGATGCACTCAGCAAAGAGATTGAGTCGGATAAGAAGTTGAAGCCAGATGATCAAGCTAATCCTAAGACTCCAGGTGATTCGGTTTATACCACCGCTTCTCAGGATAAGAAGACTGCGTTTGATACAGCTTTGAGCGAGGCTGAAACTGCTTTGCAAACTGCTGAAAATACTAAGAAGCCTGGAGCTAAGACAATGGATGCAGATGCTGAGTCTAAAGCTCAGAAGGCTGTTGATGAGGCTCTTGACAAGCTTATTAAGGCTCGCCTTGCTTTGGATGGTGTTGATACCAAGCCGTTGCAAGAAGAGATTGATAAGGATGGCAAAGTTACGTCGTCTGTAAAGTACACCAATGCTGATGCTGATAAGAAGCAGGCGTTTGATAAGGCTCTTAAGGATGCTCAGGATCTTATTGCACAGTTGACTGGTACTGCTAATCAGCAAGCGCAGCCTGGCAGCCAAGGCACTCAGCAGCCTGGTGGTCAGCAGACAGAGCTTAAGACTAAGGAACAGAAGCAGAATGCTTTGGATAAGGCTTTGAAGGCTTTGCAGAAGGCTTATAACGAGCTCAACGGCAGTACTCCAGAGCCGACCCCAACTCCTGCTGATGTTGATAAGACGGATTTGGCTGCAGAGATTGCTTTGGATAATACTATCGGCCGACGCATATCTTACATTATTTCGCCTTCGGATAAGCAGGATGCTTATAATGATGCTTTGGCTGAAGCTCGTCGCGTTTACGGTGATCCTAATGCAACTCAGGAGCAGGTGAATGCTGCTGCTGCGGCTTTGCGTCGCGCTGCTGCGGCTTTGAGTGGTTATGGTTCTGTTGATAATGATGTGAACCCGCTTCCAACGCCAAGCCCACTTCCAAGCCCGCTCCCTGGTGGCGGCGCTGGCTTTGGTGTGAATGATAATGCGCCTACTACTGTGGATAAGGGCGAGTTGAACGTTCAGATTGATAGTGCTGAAGCCGATTCTAAGCCTGGCAATGCTGGAGATGGTGCTGGCAATGGTAATGCAAATGCTGGTAACGCTGGTAATGCAAATGCTGGTAATGCTGGCTCAGCTCCAAACGCCCAGGGTGGTGCAGGTGCGTCTGCAGGCGCTGGTGCTGGCGCAGGAACTACTGGCGCAGCCCCTACAGGCGTAGACAACAAGGCTGTAAACAACGCTGTTGAAAACGCTCCAGAAGTTAAGCAGGCGGATACGGCCGTTAAGCAGGCTGCTGCTGCGCTAGACGATGCTTTGGCGCAGGCTAAGCGTGTTGCTGCAGATCCGCACGCAACGCAGGCTCAGGTGGACGCTGCGGCACGCAGACTCGCAGATGCTCGTAAGGCGCTTGCGGACGCTAAGGCTAATGCAGCCAACGTGCGTGCAGCTGTTCGCAACCGCGTTATAAAGAACATGCGTTCTCGCGGAGGCGCTGGCATTGCTACGGGCGCAGACGTTGCTACTGCAGGATTGATGGCAACTATGCTTGCCGCGATCGGTGGGGCGTTTGCCACTCGCCGCATACGCACAAAGCACGCTAATCGCGACTAGCGTTTAGTTGTAAGCCGATTAGCTTTATTAGTGTTTTACTGATAGCTGATTAGCTTTGCTGGTGCTTACAGCATATATACTCATAAGCCTCGTTTGGTTTTTGCCGAGCGAGGCTTTTGTTTTTCCGTGTTTTGTACGTGTTTTAGGTCGAATTTGGTACAAAATGCGGAAGTTTTTTCCCGAAAATGTTGTTCAAAACGGCAAAATCAGCTACAAAGTCGGGAAAGTTTTACCGAAAATGTTGTTCAAAACGGCAAAATCAGCTACAAAGTCGGGAAAATTGCAACAAAATCGGGCGCAACGACCTGCCGTTGCGCTTGGTATAGTCGCGCAGCTATAATTTGTGAGTTATGCCTACTTATGATTTGGGACTAGAACACGTTTCCCTTGAATTTGCAACAAAAACGATTTTCAAAGACGTAACTCAAGGCGTTTTTGAAGGCGATCGCATAGGAATCGTAGGCAAAAACGGAGACGGAAAGTCCACTCTTTTAAAGCTTCTTCAAGGCGCAATTGGCCCAGATTCGGGCAGAGTCACGCGCAGAAATGGCCTAACTTTTGGCATTTTAAGCCAGCGCGATCCGCTGGACGATAACGCCACAGTTCGCCAGGCCGCGCTAGAAAATCGCCAGGATTACGAGTGGGCCGCAGATTCAAAGCAGCGAGAAATCGTGGAGGCCCTTTTGGGCGGAATCAACCTGGAAGCTAAGGTCTGCACGCTTTCTGGCGGCCAGCGCAGGCGCGCGGATTTGGCACGGCTTCTGCTGCACGATTGGGATATTTTGGCTTTGGACGAGCCTACAAATCATCTTGATGTTCTTACAATTCATTGGCTTGCGGAGCATCTTTTGCACAGATGGCAAGATGGCCAGGGCGCGCTTTTGCTGGTTACGCACGACAGGTGGTTTTTAGACGAAGTCTGCTCTTCTATGTGGGAAGTCCACGATGGCGCAATCGACCCGTTTGAAGGCGGCTACAGCGCTTACATGATGCAGCGCGTTGAGCGCGAACGCCAGGCGGATGTTCGCGAGGAGCGCAGGCGGAATTTGGCGCGCAAGGAGCTTGCCTGGCTTTCTAGAGGTGCCCGCGCGCGTTCTACAAAGCAGAAGTTCCACGTTAAGCAGGCTCGCGAGCTTATAGCAGACGTTCCGCCAATGCGAGACACGCTTGAGTTAAAGCGAATGGCCACATCCCGCCTTGGTAAGCAGGTTGTTGATTTGATTGACGTTACGCAGATTTTTGCGGATTCGCTAAAGCCTGTTGGGGCAGATGCGGATATTGTAAAATCGCCATTTTCGCAGCCTACTCATAATGGAAGCGTTACGATTTCTGTAGAAGAATCGCAAGCAGTCGCAGATTTGCCACAAGATTTGTCACAAGATTTGTCACAAGATTTGTCACAAGATTTGCCACAAGAATCGTCATTAAAAGAAACGTGCGCCGCCGTACAAAAAACGATTAGCGGCCGCATGATTTTAGACAATCAAACTTGGCTAATAGGGCCAGGAGACCGATTCGGCATAGTGGGGGCCAATGGCGCTGGAAAATCAACGCTTTTAGGCATAATCGACGGCTCTTTGCGTCCAACTAAAGGTCACGTAAACATTGGCAAAACCGTAAAATTTGCCGTGCTTTCTCAGCGCTTAGAAGAGCTGGAAAAGCTTGGAAAATATAAGGTTAAAGAGGTTTTGAGCCGATACAAGCCAAGTTACGTAATCGACGGCAAAGAAGTGACTCCTGGCCAGCTTATGGAAAGGCTTGGCTTTAAGCCAGAGCAGCTTATGACGCCGATTGCAGACCTTTCGGGCGGCCAAAAACGCCGTATGCAATTGCTTTTGATTCTTCTAAACGAGCCAAATGTGCTAATAATGGACGAGCCTGGAAACGATCTAGACACCGACATGCTTGCCGTTATGGAAGATTTACTAGATACGTGGCCAGGCACTTTGATTGTTGTCTCGCACGACAGATACCTGCTTGAGCGCGTAACGGATCAGCAGTTTGCGTTGATTGACGGCAAGATTCGCCATCTTCCAGGCGGAGTTGACGAGTATTTAAAGATTATGGAAGACTACGAGCGTGCAAATATGCAAGAGTTGGCGGCTGGCGATTCGGCGGCGGCTGGCGATTCGTCATCTGCTGATTCTGCGGAAAAATCCAATCAAAAATCAGATCAAAAGTCAAATCAAAAGTCAGATCAAAAATTAACTGGCAAAGCGTACCACGAAGCCGTAAGAAGAGTTGCCGCAATAGAGCGCAAGCTAGAAAAGCTTGAGGAAGATAAAAGCGCGCTTGAGCAAAAAATGGCCAGCCACGATCCTAGCGATTTTGTTGGATTGCAAGAGCTTAACGAGCAGTTGCAGGCAAATCAGAGCGAGTCGAGCGCGTTAGAAGAAGAGTGGCTTTCGCTTAGCGAGCAAATCTGAATCAAAAGCGCAAAAGCGCCAACCCCAAAAATCGGCGATTTTGCTCAAGATTAATGCCGCGTGCTAGTTAATGCCGCGTGCTAAATTGTTGAATTATGGCTCAAATTAAGGATATGTTGGAATCTGTAAAACCTATTCGCTTTGATGGCAGAGAAGTGGACGAGTTACGCCCAGTAAAAATCACTCGTAATTTTACAAACGTGCCAGAAGGCTCCGTGCTTATTGAGTGCGGAAACACGCGCGTTATGTGCACTGCCACCTTTACGGTTGGAGTTCCGCGCTGGAGGCGAGACACTGGTTTAGGTTGGGTTACGGCCGAGTATTCAATGCTTCCAAGGGCCACCGCCGAGCGCACCGATCGCGAGTCTGTTAAGGGCAAAATCGGCGGCCGCACGCACGAGATTAGTCGTCTTATTGGTCGCTGCCTTAGGGGCGTTATAGATACCAAGGCAATGGGCGAGTGCCTTATTCAAATTGATTGCGATGTTCTTCAGGCAGACGGCGGCACGCGTACAGCTTCGATTACTGGCGCATACGTGGCTCTTGTAGACGCGCTAAATTGGGCAGAAAAGCACAAGCATATTCGCAGCGCTAAAAACGTAATTAAGGACTCCGTTTCCGCAGTTTCGGTGGGCGTGATTAATGGCACTCCAATGCTTGATTTGCCTTACGTAGAAGACAGCCAGGCCATGACCGATATGAACGTTGCAATGACTGGTTCGGGCAATTTTATTGAGATTCAAGGCACGGCGGAGCATCGCCCGTTTAATCGCGACGAGCTTAATGTTTTGCTTGATTTGGCAGCTAAGGGAAATCGCGAGCTTCAAGCGGCTCAGCGCGCAGCTTTAAGTCAAAATTACTAAGGAGTGGCGAGCGTGAAACTTGTTGTGGCAACGCATAATGAGGGTAAACTCGTTGAAATTAAGCGGATTCTTAACGAAGAGTTTGCGGAAATATCGGAGCATATTGAGCTTGTTACGGCTGGTTCTTTGGGGCTTCCAGACCCAGTGGAAACAGGCGTGACTTTTGAGCAAAACGCCCTGATTAAGGCTAGAGACGTTGCGCAAAGAACTGGATTGCCTGCGGTTGCAGACGATTCGGGCTTGATTGTAGACGTTTTGGGCGCGGCTCCAGGCATACTTTCTGCGCGCTGGAGCGGGGTTCATGGAGATGACAAGGCCAATAACGCGCTTTTGCTTAAGCAGCTGGAAGATATTCCAGACGAATGCCGAACGGCGCGATTTAGATGCGCGGCTGCTCTTGCTGTTCCTAAAGGCTGCGTTGATGCGGATCTGGAAAACACAATGTGGAAAAACAACGGTTTTGAAACGGTTCGCGTGGGAGAGATGGTTGGGCGCTTGATTCGCGAGCCTAGAGGTTGCAACGGTTTTGGCTACGATCCGCTTTTTGTGCCAAATAATCAGCCCATTAGGGATGGTGTTCAAATGCACGATTTAACTAGCGCGCAGCTTAGTCAGCAAGAAAAGAATGCGATTTCGCACCGCGGCAGCGCTTTGAGGGCACTTTTGCCTGAATTAAAGGCGATGTTTGAAGAGTAAAGAGTAAATAGTTGCGACTAAAACTTGCGACTTATCTTGCGATTAAAACTTGCGATTAAAAAATGTGCGCGAGATGGGACTTGAACCCACACGTCGTAAGACACAGGAACCTAAATCCTGCGCGTCTACCATTCCGCCACTCGCGCAAAATCGCCTAAAATAGGCAAAAAATGGGTTTTTAAGAGCCACTTGACAGAATCGAACTGTCGACCTTCTCATTACGAGTGAGACGCTCTACCGACTGAGCTAAAGTGGCAGCTGCCCGAGAAGCATTCGCGACTCGCGCACAAATCAAATACTATATATGAATATTTTTGATTTGTCTAGTGCGCCGCGCCGTAATGTTCGCTTGAGTGCGAGTAGTCGTGTATTTCTGTCCGCTTTTGTGAGTATCTTGTCAATTGGAAGATGTGATGCAAGCGCCTTTGCTTAGCGTGTTTTTGTGCGCTCAAGATTGCGCTGAATTTTAAAATTATAAACGGCATTACATCGTTTATTAAAGATGAAAGGACCTAGAAATGGCCATCAATCCACCAGTTGACGCCGTTAAGACCCCAGAATGGGCTGCATTGCAAAAGCACTATGATGAGTTGCAGTCCGAAGGCGTGAGCCTGAAGAAGTGGTTTGCCGAAGATGCAAATCGCGTGGATAAGTTGAGCTTCGAAGCTGGAGACCTCCACTTCGATCTTTCTAAGAATTTGATTAAGCCAGAAACGCTTAAGCTTTTTGCAGACCTTGCTAAGGCTGTTAAGCTCGACGAGCGCACTAAGGCAATGTACACTGGCGTGCACATTAACAACACCGAGGACCGCGCAGTTTTGCACACCGCTTTGCGCCGCCCAGCCGAAGACGCTGGCAAGTTTATTGTAGACGGCCAAGATACCGTTGCCGACGTTCGCGAGGTTTTGGGTCGCATTTACGATTTTGCTAACGAAGTTCGTTCTGGCGCTTGGAAGGGCGTTACTGGCAAGAACATTAAGACCGTTGTAAACATTGGCATCGGCGGCTCCGACTTGGGTCCAGTCATGGTTTACGAGGCTTTGAAGCCATACGCCGACGCTGGCATTAGCGCTCGCTACGTTTCTAACATTGATCCAAACGATATGGCCGAAAAGACCAAGGATTTGGATCCAGAAACCACACTTTTCATCATCGTTTCCAAGACTTTCACCACTTTGGAAACTTTGACTAACGCTCGCAGCGCTCGCACATGGTTGCTTAACAAGCTTCAGGAGAGCGGCGCAATCGACGGCAGCGATGCAAAGAAGGCAGAAGCTGTTGCAAAGCACTTCGTAGCTGTTTCTACCAACCTCGAGAAGGTTGAAGAGTTCGGCATTAACCCAACCAACGCCTTTGGCTTCTGGAACTGGGTTGGCGGCCGTTACTCCGTTGATTCCGCTGTTGGCACTTCTTTGGCCGTTGTTCTTGGCCCAGAGCGCTTTGAGGAGTTCTTGAAGGGCTTCCACGCAATCGATACCTACTTTGCTGAGACTCCATTCGAGAAGAATGTTGTGGTTCTTCTTGGTATGCTCAACGTTTGGTACCGCAACTTCTACAAGGTTGCTTCCCACGCTGTTCTTCCATACGATCAGTACTTGCATCGCTTCCCAGCGTATTTGCAGCAGCTCACTATGGAATCCAACGGCAAGTCGGTTCGCTGGGACGGCACTCCTGTAACCAGCGAAACTGGCGAAATCTTCTGGGGCGAGCCAGGCACCAATGGCCAGCACGCTTTCTACCAGTTGATTCACCAGGGCACTCAGCTTATTCCAGCTGATTTTATTGCCTTTGTAAACACGCCAAATCCTACTAAAGATGGCGATCAAGACGTGCACGAGCTTTTCTTGGGCAACTATCTTGCACAGACTAAGGCTCTTGCTTTTGGAAAGACGGCAGACGAGGTTCGCGCTGAAGGCACTCCAGAGGAGATTGTTCCAGCTCGCGTATTTAGCGGCAACCGTCCAACCACTTCCATCTTTGGCGATGCTTTGACCCCATTTAGCTTGGGCGAGTTGATTGCTCTCTACGAGCACATCACTTTTGTTGAAGGCACCGTTTGGGGCTTGGATTCTTACGATCAGTGGGGTGTGGAGCTTGGCAAGCAGCTTGCAAAGCAGATTACTCCTGCAATCTCTAAGGATGATAGCGCTTTGGCGGCTCAGGATGCTTCTACGCAGAGCTTGATTCGCTTCTACCGCGCTCATCGCAAGTAAGTGAGCGTGTAGCAATCTTATTTGATTGTTGAAAAGCCTCTTGGCGTATATGCGTCAAGAGGCTTTTTGTTGCTTAAATCGGCAAAATCAACAACAAAATCGGGAGATTTTTCCCGAGAATGTTGTTCAAATCGGCAAAATTAGCAACAAACTCGGTAAGTTTTTCCCGAGAATGTTGTTCAAATCGGCAAAATTAGCAACAAACTCGGTAAGTTTTTCCCGAGAATGTTGTTCGAAACGTCAAAATTAGCAACAAACTCGGTAAGTTTTTCCCGAGAATGTTGTTCAAATCGGCAAAATCAACAACAAAATCGGGAGATTTTTCCCGAGAATGTTGTTCGAAACGTCAAAATTAGCAACAAAGTCGGGGAAATATGACGGCTCTTGTTGCTTGACACAAGATTGGCGATATTTTATAATTAGCACGAACTTAAGGAGGTGATTGCTGTGAAACATGACAGTACGGGTTGTAATCAAAGTGCTAATACTGCTAATACCGTTAACGCTGTTAGTGACGATTCAGACAGTGTTAGTAGTAGTACGGACGTTCCTCCTGAATATAAAAAAGCCAGCAATCGCCGCCAAAATGCTTGCGTTTATGGATTAGTTTATTAGGCTTACTAGGTTTATTGGGCTTATTGGGTTTATTGTGCTTGCACAAAGTAACCGCAGAATAACCGCAAAATAAACACAAACGCAAAATAGTGGTGATAAGCGGCTCTCGAAGAAAATACGCGTTCCCAGAGGACTTATCATGACAATATTTACAACATCTGGAAAAAACGGTGCCAGCGCGCAAGTGGACGAAAACACTCGTTTTTGGTCCGACATTATTGTGTGCGTAGGCATAATCGCACTTTTTGGCGTAAGCGCTTTTCTTTTGCAGCGCATTAATCAGCCAATTGGCCCTAGTGGCATACCTTCCGCGGTTTCTACCGACCTTATTAATCTGCCATATTACACGCTTAGATCCGTGTTTCGCATGATGCTTGCGCTTATAGCATCGTTGATTTTTACTATTGTTTACGGGTCTCTTGCAGCACGCAGCCGCCGCCTAGGCAAGGTGCTTATACCGCTGCTGGACATTTTGCAATCCGTTCCAATTCTTGGTTTTCTTTCGGCTACAGTAACGATTTGGCTGGTGATTTTCCCAGGGTCGATGATGGGCGTTGAAGCCGCTTCGATTTTTGCGATTTTTACAAGCCAGGCTTGGAATATGACTTTCTCGTTCCACCGTTCGCTTTTAAGCGAGCCAAAGGAGTTAGACGAGGCCGTGCGCAGCCTGCAGCTTACTCATTGGCAGCGATTCTGGGTGCTGGATATGCCAAACGCAATGATTCCGCTGCTTTGGAACTGCATGATGAGCGTTGGCGGCGGCTGGTTCTTCCTTACCGCTTCCGAGATGATTTCCGTAAACAATCACACTTACGCACTGCCTGGCGTTGGTAGCTTTGTGGCGCAATCCGCCGCAGAAAACAAGCTTGGAAACATTTGGTGGGCCATTTTATCCATGATTGTTGTTGTGCTTGCAATCGACTTCTTCCTTTGGAAGCCGCTCACCGCGTGGTCGGAGCGATTCCGCATAACGCAAAGCGCATCGGACGAAGAGCGAAAGAGCGCGATTTTAACGCTGATTCGTCATTCGCATGCCGACGAAGTTATTAGCAAGCTGTTTTTGCCAGTTCGCGAGTGGCTGGAATTGGCTACTCGTCCGTTTGGGCGTACGGGCGCAAAATGGCCTCGTAAAGCGTCTGCCCGCAAGCTTGGCGATTTAGTTTTTAACATTGTAACTATTGTTTTAATCCTTGCAGCGGCCGCGCAAATGCTCTACTTTGTGGCCACGCGCACGGGTTTGCAAGAGTTCGCCACGGCTGGAGTGCTGGGAGTCCTCACTTTTGCGCGCGTTGCCGTGTTGATTTTTGTTAGCTCGCTGATTTGGGTTCCAATAGGCGTGTATATTGGCGTAAATCCTAAGATTTCGCGCATTATGCAGCCTGTTGTGCAAATCCTGGCTAGCTTCCCAGCAAACTTTATATTCCCGTTTGCAATTATGTGGTTTATGGCTTGGCACATTGACCTTGGCTGGGGAAGTATTATTTTGATGGCACTTGGCACGCAATGGTACATTCTGTTTAACGTTATTGCGGGCGCTAGTGCAATTCCAGACGATTTGCGCGAGATGGCAAGAAGCTTTAGATTAAGCCGCGTGCTTAAGTGGAAGACTCTTATTTTGCCTGCGATTTTTGGATCTTGGTGCACGGGCGGAATTACGGCCGCTGGCGGCGCTTGGAACGCTTCGATTGTGGCAGAAATCGTAGAATACGGCAAGAACCGAATGGCCACTCAAGGTTTGGGTGCGTATATTACAAACGCAACAACTGTGGGTGATTCTGTAAAAACTCTTGTTGGAGTAACAGTTATGAGCTTAATAGTGGTGTTAAGTAATCGACTGTTCTGGGCGCCTTTGCAAAGGTACTCCGCAAAAAGATACGTGTTGAATTAATTGAATTAAAAAAGATTGGCAAATATTATGAACACTTTAAACAAAAACGCTGAATTGAATGCACAGAATTTGGCTTCACAGAATTTGGCTTCGCAGAATTTGGCTTCGCAGTCTTCGATTACAAGCGACATTATTGACGCAAAGCACATAAGTCAGAGTTTTACATCGGATAGCGGCACCACTCAGCACGTGTTGCACGATATTTCCTTCACTCTGCAAGAGGGCGAAATCGTAGCAATTCTAGGGCGTTCGGGCGCTGGAAAATCAACCTTCTTAAGAACAATGGCAGGCCTGATTCAGCCTACAGAGGGAACGGTTAAGTATCGCGGACGCGAGCTTACAGGCCCAAACCCAGGGGTTGCAATCGTGTTCCAAACCTTTGCTCTTATGCCATGGCTTACGGTTCAAGACAATGTGGAGCTTGGTTTGCGCGCTAGAGGCGTTAGTAAAGAAAAGCGCACGGAACTTGCTCTTGCAGCAATCGATGCAATTGGTTTGGACGGCTTTGAAACCGCGTACCCAAAGGAGCTTTCGGGCGGTATGCGCCAGCGCGTCGGCATTGCGCGTGCACTGGTTTTGCGCCCAGACGCTCTGTTTATGGACGAGCCATTCTCGGCTCTCGACGTTCTTACGGCAGAAAATCTTCGTCAAGAAGTGCTTAAGCTTTGGTCTAGCGAAGAGCGCGATATTAAGTCGGTTGTAATCGTTACGCACAACATTGAAGAAGCTGTGCAAATGGCGGATCGCGTGGTTGTTTTGGGCTCGCATCCAGGTCATTTGATTGCAGACGTACAAGTTGATTTGCCTCGTCCAAGAGATAAGCACAGCGCGGAATTTGAGGCTATGGTCGATAAGCTTTACGCAATTTTGACTGGCTCGAATCCCGAAGGAGATGTTGAGGCAGAAAACGCGGAATCTGCGGCGGCTAGCGATTCGTCTAGTGCGGCTGCCGACTCTGTGCCTGCAGAGCAAACGGATGCGGAAGAAACCGAGGCCGCAGCAATCGCAGACATGCTTATTCAAAAGCATCACGATGCAGAAGTGGAAGCTAAGCAAAACGAAGAACAGGCGGAATCGGGTGAGGCAAAGCCAGAGCCAGTGGCTGTTCGATTGCTTCCAAACGCAACTCCAGGCGGTATGGCTGGTTTGCTAGACGTGATTTCGGAAGCCCCAGATGGCATTGATTTGGCCGATTTGGCTGCGGATTTGTCGTTTGAAATCGATGATTTGTTCCCACTTGTGGATGCTGGAACAATGCTTGATTTGCTTACGGCAGAAAACGGCCATATTACGATTACGCCAGCTGGCCAAGAGTGGCATAACGCCGACATTTTGCACAGCAAGCAGGTGTTTGCGCGACTTGCGATTGAGCACGCGCCTCTTGTTCATGCGATTGATCAGGCTTTGAGCCGAAACCGCAATGGAAAGCTTCGCGGCGAGTTGATTTTGGATCTGCTTCGCAGCAAGCATACAGACGCGTTGGCTCGTCAGCAGTTTGATATTGCGATTAGCTGGGGTCGTTATGGTGAGCTTTTTGACTACGATGCCGACGACGATGAGCTAACTCGTACCGTTGAAACAGCGCCGCTTAACAGCGTTGCGCGCTAATGTTGCGTGATAGTGTTTCGCTAGTGTTTCGCTAGTGTTTTCGGCAAAATCGCATTGCATAAATCTGTGGCAAGCTGGCCGCTAAATGTCCATTATGGAGCCTAAATTTATGTTCGTATGCTTTCAATAAGCGGATGCCGCATAGTCTGCTTATTAGTAGTCTAGTCAGCTTTTAAAGATTGGCAGATGGAAGCTCCCGTTAAGCAAACTTTTCGGGATGGATTATCAAAACGGGTAAAAAAGTGCAAAAATTATTGCAAAATCCCTGTTTTGGTTAAACTTGCGCTGATATGCGGCGGCGATGGAGGAATTATTATGGTGAATGCTGTAGAAGCATTTGATGCTAAGCATCTTAAGGCTGCCGAAGAAATCCCAGCTTTCCGCCCTGGAGATACCGTTGACGTTAACGTTAAGATTCAGGAAGGCAACAACACTCGTATTCAGACCTTTACTGGCGTAGTTATTGCTCGTAAGGGTGCTGGCGTTCGCGAGACTTTTGTTGTTCGTAAGGTTAGCTTCGGTACTGGTGTTGAGCGTCGCTTCCCACTTCATTCCCCAGCTATCGATTCGATTAAGCTGGTTCGTAGTGGTCGCGTTCGTCGCGCTAAGCTTTACTACTTGCGCGCTTTGCGTGGCAAGGCTGCTCGTATTGCCGAGCGTCGTGACAACAGCGCTGCTAAGTAAATTTATTTAGGTTAAGGATTTACATAAGGATTAATATGCATTCCGAAGACTTGCAAAATAGCGATAATCATATTGTTAATGTGGCAGGTCACGGCTTAAATCCTTCTCCTGTTCCACCCGAGCCAGAAGTTGAGCGTAATCTTGCTTCTGGCTCTGGTGTTATGAGCGCTTTTAAATTTGGCTCTAATCGTTGCAAAATCAGGGGAAATCACGTTTCTGGCAATGGCAATAAGGCAAAAACCGTAAAGCTTTTTAAAACTTCTTGGAAAGAGCTTGTTGCCTGGTACGTTTTGCCTATTGTTGTAGTGATTCTTTTGCGAATCTTTATTCTGGGCGTGTATTTTATACCGTCTGGATCTATGCTAGACACAATTCATATAGGCGACTACGTTGTTACATCTAAGTTGACTCCTAAGGTTTTTTCGCTAAATCGCGGCGATATTGTTGTGTTTGAAGACCCAGCTAATTGGTTAAATGGCGAAAGCAGCAGAGGTGGCATTCTTGCTGGCAGAGACTTAATTAAGCGCCTTATTGGGCTTCCTGGAGACA
This sequence comes from Bifidobacterium sp. UMB1197, assembly GCF_030217745.1. Classification (NCBI taxonomy): domain Bacteria; kingdom Bacillati; phylum Actinomycetota; class Actinomycetes; order Bifidobacteriales; family Bifidobacteriaceae; genus Bifidobacterium; species Bifidobacterium sp. UMB1197. The sequence continues at coordinate 26,624 of NZ_JASOOL010000011.1, forward strand.
CGGTTGAGTGCAAAGGGGACGGCGACCCTATTTTGGTTAATGGCGTTCCCGTTTTGGAGTCTGCCTACATTAGGCCAGGAGTAAGCCCGAGTGCTTTTCCGTTTAAAGTTAAAGTTAAGCCAGGCCACGTTTTTGTTCTTGGAGACAATCGCGCTAATTCCGCGGATTCTAGGTATCATAAAAACGATGGCGACGATGGCCTTGTGCCGATTTCTAAGATTGAAGGCGTGGCGTTTATGCGAGTTTGGCCGTTCAATCGTATGGGCATTTTTGAAAATCATAGCGACGCTTTTGATGATGTAAAAGCCAAGTCTGCAAATAAGTAGCGTAAGTAGCGGTGGGCAAGTGTCGGCAGTTATTCCATCTTTTGACTTTGAAAAAAATCTTTTGCAAAGTGGCTTCGATTGGGTTATTGGCTTAGACGAAGTTGGTCGCGGTAGCCTTGCTGGACCAGTTATGGTTGGCGCTGCGCTTTTTAGTGCGCAAAAGATTGAGTCGGGGTATTTTCCGCAGGGTTTAGCGGATTCCAAGCTTCTTAACGCGCATAAGCGAGAGGGTTTGCTGGAGCCGCTTGAAAATTGGTGTGATTCTTTTGCTGTTGGGTCTTGCACAAATAAAGAGATTGACGAGTGGGGCATTAGTTACGCTCTTGGTGTGGCTGCTATTCGCGCGATTAACGATGTTCAAAATCGCATGCGCTCTAGCCTTAAAGATGCGCGGATTGCTGCGATTTTGGACGGCCCGTTTAACTACATTGGCAAGGTTTTAGGCACTTTTGATGCGCCTAGTATGCAGTTTTCTGTAAAAGTTAACACTTTGGTTAAGGCGGACCAAAAGTGTGCGAGTGTTTCTGCGGCCTCCGTTATTGCTAAGGTTACTCGAGATTCGCTGATGATTGATTTAGCGCAAAATCCTAAGTACGCTGCTTACGATTGGGCTAGTAACAAGGGCTACGGTTCTAAGGCGCATCGTGCTGCGATTTTACAGCACGGCGCTAGTGATTTACACCGTTTAAGCTGGCATTTGGGGTAGTGCTTAAGAGGCGTTTTGGCTGCGTTTTGGCTGTAATTCGGGGTAGCGCTTGAGCGGCGATTTGTCAGTTTGCGCTCGCCTCGTTCGGCGTGTTGATGCCTGGCGTTTAGCGTAATCTTGTGTGTTATAAAGTGTAATTGCAATTTGTTAGAGATTAAGTTTTTAAAGAGTGTTTTAAGAATTTTGTGTGCTGCTTAGAGTTGTTTTGATGTGTGATTGTGTTGATTGTGATTGCGTTGATTTTAGATGGTTTTTAGATGATTTATCGGTTTGCAAATTGTAGTTCTTTGATGGGTTTTATTAACAAGAAAAGGATAGTTAAATGATTAGTCGTTTCTTTGCTTTTGTTCCAGGTGTTAAGCATCTGGTTGCCTTAAGAGCGGCGTGTCTTGCTATATCTTCTCTTGCAAACATTGGCTTTGTGTATGTTTGCGTTGGCATTCTTTCGCCTATTTTGATTCCAGCAAAATACACTGGTAAATCTTTGCTTAGCTCCGTTGAGTTAACGTCTTACTTAATCTCCCTTGTTGGTATTTTGATTGTAAAATACATTGCTTTTCATCAGTCGTGTATTATTTCCACCGAAATCGGCACTCGCGTAGCTATTAAGCTTAAGCCTAAAATGTTGCGCTCTATGATTTCTCTTAGTGCTTCCAATCGTCTTAGCTCTAGCGCGTATTCTTCGATTTGCGTAAATGACGATATTGCTTGGGTTCAGCGTTGGGCTGGCTTGCTTTTGCCTCAGATTCTTGCCGCTTTCCCTATGCCTTTTGCGGTTAGCATTGCGCTGTTTTCAATCAACACCTATTTGGCAACTATTTGCCTGTTTGCGGCTGTTTTTTCTGCGCTGGCTCTTGCTAGCGCGCTTTATAACGTTCGCGCCTCTCTGCGCTGTTTATGCGCGTTTTTGGCCTATTTTATGCTTGCTGTTGCTGTTGTTTGTACCGTGTGGCTTCTTTCTGTGCGTTCTGTTGGTCTTCCTGCTGCAATGCTAACTTTGCCGCTTCTTATGCTAAGCGTGGATCCAATTCGCCGAGTTGCCAATTGCATGCACATTAAAAATCGTGCCGCTTTGGGTCTAAATAATATTGGTGATTTGTTTAAAAGCGTTGCAAACAGTGAAGATTATTCTTTTGATTCAGAGTCTTTATTAGAAGAATTAGACAGCAAAACAACATTAAGCATTCCAGATGGTGCTAGCAATGTTTCGCTGCACGTTCGTTGCAATTTTGTTAAGAATAATCAGCCTTTGCGAGCATCGTTTAACGTTTCTAGCGGAAAACTAAACATAATGCCAAAAGAGTATTACGATTTGGTAGCAAACAACGTGCTTAATGGTGTTACTTTTAGCTCTAAATCCGACGTTGCGTTGTCGTATAACGATAGTTACGCTCTGCCTGATTTAGGTTCGCAATCGCCGTTTGTGGCGTCGGATTTTGGTGATATTTCGGGCAATTCTTCTTACATAACGCTTAATAACGCGGAACCTGGTGCGTTGGCAGATCTTGTAACAATTGTGCGCAAGAATAGTCACCTGTTTTCCGCCACTTTGCGCGAAAACCTGCTAATGGCCTCTAAAAATGCCACCACTACGTCTATGTGGCAGGCGCTGGGGGCTGCTCGCGTGGATGGCGTTGTTTACGCGGATTACAACGGTTTAGACTTGCGCGTTAGCAATATTAATGTGGAAAATAAGCAAGACGTTTTTAGGCGACTTGTTATGGCGCGTGCGCTTATTCGCCGAACGCCAGTGTATATTTTTGACTATTCTTCCCAAGATATTAGCGCTAAAGAGGCTAAAAACCTGTGCGATACTTTGCGCAAAATCGCTAGAAAAGCTACGATTCTTGTGTTCTTGCCAAGCGATAGCTATGCAACTAGCGCAGATAATTTGGTTAAGGTTAGTGTGTTTAACGGTTCGCGCGCGGCGGCTGGTGTGGCTGGCGTGGCTGGTGGTGCGGCTGGCGTTTCGGGAGATGCGGCAAGTGGTGCAGGCGCGCAAGTCGCAAGTAATATCGCAAGTAATACTGCAAGTAATACCTCTGGTAAAGTCGAAAATATTGCTCATAATAATGGCAAAAAGTCAAACGTGTCGGCTTTAAAGAAAGCATTATTTGCCATTCTTAGCGCATTTTCAACCGCAATCAACATTGTTTGCGCAGTGCTTATTCCCGTTTGTGCAATCGCCGCAATGTTTGCAATTGCCAGCAGGCCGCTTTTTGGGCTAGCTGTTAAAGACTACGTTCTTGTGTTAGTTATTTGCGCGTGCCTTAGGTGCATAACGCTTGTGGCGTCTTTTGCGGGGCTGGATTTGCATCACGCTCACCTGCATAAGGCTGGATTTAGTATGAGCGTTGGTATGGTTCTTTCGATTGTTCCAGCAATCGTTTTGCTATGCTACTTTAACGCGCAAATCGCGATTTTTGCGGCTGTAATTTGCTCGCTAATCGTGTTTATAATCCCAGGGCTGTTTAGGCTCAGTCTTAAAAACTTTATTAACAAGGTTCATCTAGATCAAAAAATGGTTGAGCTAGAAGTGGACGACGTGGAGCTTGGTTTAGAAGAAGTGCTGGCGTTCCGTCAGGGAGACCATTGCGTTAAGCGAGTTGTTGATTCAATGAAAAAGCTGGCTCAGCAGCGCGTTAGATTATCGCGCAAAGTGGGCAGAATGCAGGCAATTCTTATGTCTGTTGCGCTTATTGGCATCGCCAACGCAATCATGCTGGTTTCCAACACCATTCATCCGCTTGTTACTAAGAATCCGCAGTGGAACGTTGTGTATGCGGTTATGGCAATTATTATTCTTATTAGCCTTATCCAGCAGGTTCTAGACGTTGTTATTAGGCGTATTCCTTGGGTTGTGGATATTAATCATGCTGCGCAATCGTAGGGGGAGTGGGTCGCGTGAGTCGCGTGGGCTGCGTGAGTCGCGTGGGTCGCGTGGTGTAGTGGGCGCGCGTTATAGCAGCGCACCAGTATCTAGAAGCGTTACGGCTTTTATGTGGCTTGTGCTGCTTGCTGTTCTGGTGGGCATTGCTATTGGCTTAATTTTGCCAAAAATCAACCAAAATGTTGTAAATATTACGGGCGAATACGTTGCAATTGGGGATGCTGCGCAAAAACTTAGCCAGCTAAAGGTAGGTAGCTCGCACGCGTCGGGCTACAACAGAAGCGTTTTTGGCTATAGAACCACCGACGAAGATAAAAACGGATGCGATGTTAGAGAAGACGTGCTTGCGCGCGATTTGATGCATGTTCGCTTTAAATATGCTGGCTCTTGCAAAGTGGTGTCTGGGCTTTTGCGCGATCCATACACGGGGCTAAACATCAACTTTGTGCGCGGGCGCAAAACCAGTGCGCTTGTTCAAATCGACCATGTTGTGGCGCTAGAAAATGCTTGGCAATCTGGGGCGTGGAAGTGGAGTCGTGCTAAGCGGCTTAAGTTTGGCAACGATATGCTAAATCTTCTTGCTGTGCAGGGGGCTGCGAATCAAGAAAAAGGCTCTGCTTCTGCGGCTTATTGGCTGCCGTCTAATAAGACGTTTAGATGCGATTATGTGGCTAGGCAAATTGCTGTTAAGTACAAGTATGGGCTTAGCGTTACCAGCGCGGAAAAGCAGAGTATGGCGTCTGTTTTGCACGGGTGTTCTGCGCAGGCGCTGCCGACAAAGTAGTGGCGAGTTGCTCAAATTGGCGTGTTGAGCTACAAAATGCGTCAATTTTTCCCGACTTTGTACCATGTTTGGCATAAATCACGTACAAAATCCGTCAATTTTTCCCGAGAATGTTGTTCTGAACGGCAAAATCTGCAACAAAATGCGGCGTTATGCAAATAAAAAAGGTGCAAACCAAAACTGATTTGCACACTTATGCTTTTCCAATCGATTTGATTAATCAATCAAATCATGTTAATGGCTTAAAGCTATTTTTAGGCTTCTAGGCTCCTAGTTTCCTAGTTTCCTAGTTTCCTAGGCTTTTAGGCTTCCCACTTAGTAGGCTCAATAACCTCTTTGCCACCCATGTACGCTTGCATAGCCTTTGGAATATCAATCGAACCATCTTCGTGCTGATGATTTTCCAAAATCGCCACAAGCCAACGAGTAGTAGCAAGAGTGCCGTTAAGCGTGCTAACTGGGCGAGTCCCGCCATCTTCCATGCGCTCGCGAACGTTTAGGCGACGAGCCTGATACTCCGTGCAGTTAGACGTAGACGTCAACTCGCGGTAGCGGTCCTGAGTTGGAACCCAGGCTTCGCAGTCAAACTTGCGTGCGGCAGAAGAACCGAGGTCGCCAGCGGCGGTATCAATGATTCTGTAAGGAACTTCCACTTTTGCAAGCATTTCTTGTTCCATTCCAAGCAGCTTTTGATGCTCGGCGCGCGAATCTTCCTGCTTGCAGTAAACAAACATCTCTACTTTATCGAATTGATGCACGCGAATAATGCCAGACGTGTCTTTTCCAGCAGCGCCAGCTTCTCGGCGGTAACAGCTAGACCAACCGCAGTAGCGCAAAGCGCCATTGCTAAGGTCAAGAATCTCATCTTCGTGCATGCCAGCTAGTGCAACCTCAGAAGTGCCAACTAGGTACTGATCATCTGGTTCGCGCAGGCGATAAATCTCGTCTGCGTGCGAATTTAAGAATCCCGTTCCGCGCATAACTTCTGGGCGAACAAGCGTTGGCGTAATGGCAAGCGTAAAACCGTGCTCTTCTGCCTGGTCTACAGCCATTGTAAGCATTGCAATCTGCAAGCGTGCCACAGCTCCACGCAAGAAGTAGAAGCGCGAACCCGCAACCTTTACGCCCCTGCGCATATCGATTCCAGCAGCGCCAGTTCCAAGAGTTAAGTGGTCCTTTGGCTCAAACCCTTCCGCGGCAAAGTCGCGAGGAGTTCCAACCTTTTTAACAACTACGTAGTCGTCTTCTCCGCCTTCTGGGGCTTCGTCTTCTACAATGTTAGAAAGCTTCCACATTGCGGTTGTGTAGTCTGCCGTAGCTTGCTCGGACTGAGTCTTAAACTCTGCAACCTTTTGTGCTAGCTCTTTTGTTTGGGCTATGAGTGTTGCTTTTTCGCTATCTTGTGCGGCTGCAACCTTCTTTCCGATTGCTTTTTGATCGGCTCGGGCTGCCTCAAACGCCTTTAAACTTGTGCGGCGCAAATCATCTGCGCGAAGCACTTCATCGACTAGTTCTACAGACTCGCCACGCTTGCGCTGCGACTCCTTAACTATGTCGGCATGTTCACGAATAAATTGGATATCAAGCATGACTTCTAGCCTAGTGCCGCAAGGCGACAGATGCGCGACGACCTGCATTCGCGCTTAAAGCGTAGCGCGCGAACGACTTTCCGCGTTTTGTACGTGATTTAGGTTGATTTTGGTACAAAGTGCGGAGTTGTTTGACGCTTTTTGTTGTTCTGCGTGCTGGTTAGAGCTACAAAGTGCGGAGAATTGCTCGCGCGTATTAGATGCGATGCTTCCGCTCGGGTATTGGCTTTAATCGCACGATTGTGCGCGCGTCGATGAACATTTCTTGCTCGGGTCGGCTCCCGTTTGCGGCCGCGTCGCGCATAAGATGCAATGTTTCGCCGTCCCAGCTGATTACGTGACCAATCGCGTCGTGATACTCGATTTTTTGCCCGCTGGCATCGTCTGCTTGCGATCTGCCATCGGTTTGCAATCTTTCGCCGTCGCCTACTTGCGCAATTTTGTACGTTCGCACCACAATCCGCGCGCCAACTGGTATAAACTCTGGCAGAATCTGCCGCCTAATTAAGCTGATCGTAGTGCGCCTCCGCGTATCCGTGTCTCTGCGTTATTTATCGTCGTAGTGACCTTTGCAGGCATAGATTATAATCGTGTCATCTGTAAACGAGTATACGATTCTATCTTTGTCGCTCACTCGTCTACTCCAACAACCAGAATAGTTTCCTTTAAGTGGTTCGGGTTTTCCTTTTCCGTCGATTGGATTCCGCATAATTTCTTTAATAATATTGTTAAGCTTTTTACGAGTTTTATTATCGCTTTCCCAATAGAGATAGTCACTCCAAGCGTCTGGAGTCCAAGCAATTTTTCTCATTGTTTGAATCCTAATGTTTAATCTAATCCATGATTAAATTGTGCTCTTCGAGCTTTATGGTGCCATTTTTAACGCCATCAATCTGCGATTTTAAATATGCCTGATTTGACGGCGAGTAAAATGGGTCTAGCGAAAAATCTAACGGTATTCTCTTTTCACGACCAATCGTTTTGATAAACACGTTCAGCGCGGCGCTCATAGAGATTCCGAGTTCTTTGCAAACTCGTTCTGCGTTGAGTTTGTCTTCTTTCTTTGCTCGAAAGTTTACGTTTACTACGTCTGTTGTTGCTGTAGTCATCTGGTTCCTGCTCTTATGTTTTTGTGGGGAGTTTTGTACTTTTGCATAAATATATACGATAATTATATATGATGTAACGTAAATGTCATTAATAATGCAAGCAATTGTTGTTGATTTTGTGGTTTTGAGCTACATTTTCGGCATACATCAAATATCACTGTATCGTGATATAGTTATCAGTATGATTTAATGCGTAAAAGAGAAATCAGAAAAAGAAAGAGAGGTGAATGTGCCTGTAATTTCAAGGTTTTACAAGATTAAAGATGTAAAAGCGTGCGCAAATATGAGGCTCCTCGTGCATTTTGTAAACGGAATCGTTAAAGAATATGATGTGCATAATCTGCTGCGCAAGTTTCCAGCGTTTAAAGCATTGGAAGACGAAGAGTTGTTTAACAAGGTTGTTGTGGACACTGGCGGATATGGCATTGTTTGGAATGATGATTTAGATGTTTCTTGTGATGAGTTGTGGAATAATGGCGAGCAGATTAAAACGCCATTTGACAATTTAATGTCTTTTGCGGATGCGAGCGATTTGTGGAATTTAAGCGAGTCGACTCTTAGAAAAGCGGTGTCGTATAAGAAGCTTGTTAGGGGCGTTGATGCTCAAAAGTACGGCAAGCAGTGGGTTGTTACTCGTAGTGCGATGGTGCGAGAGTATGGGAATCAAGTTGGTGCTTAGAGCAACATTCTCGGGAAATCATCTTGCTTTGTAGAATTATATTTATGCGCTGATGCATGCTAGTTTTCTGCTAGTTGATAGATGTTATATGGCTTGTGCTTGATTTTTGTAATTTTGCTTGTGATTTATGGGGATTGTGTCAGAAGTGTAGTTTTTGTTGCATGGCGCTAGGTTTTACGTACATTTTTAGGAGGGTCTTATGGTAGATGGGAATAAAAATTTAACGATTGCGGAATCTAAAAACGCGTCTGTTGGAATGATAATAGACGCTAAAACAATAAAAGAAAAAATTTATAACATTCGCAATCAAAAAGTCATGCTTGATGTGGATTTAGCTGAGATATATGGATACAGTACAAGAGCGTTCAATCAACAAGTAAAAAATAACATAGAAAAGTTTGATAGCGACTTTATGTTTAAGCTAACCGCTGATGAGTTCAAAAACTTGATGTCGAAAAATTCTACATCAAGTTGGGGTGGTCGCAGAAAGCTGCCATATGCTTTTACTGAGCAAGGTATTTATATGCTTATGACTGTGTTAAGAGGCGAACTTGCCACAATGCAGTCGAAAGCGCTTATTAGAACCTTTAAACAAATGAAGGATTATATTGTTGAGAATAAGGATTTTATTGGCGCGAACGAGTTAGCGCAGCTTGCGATTCAAACAAACCAGAATACTAAAGATATAGCGGAAATAAAATCTCAAATGGCAACGAAGGAAGACTTTAATAAGGTAATGGATAATTTTATTAATCCAGATTCGTATAAACATTTTCTTCTTATGGACGGTAACAAAATAGAAGCGGATCTTGCGTATTGCAAAATATATAAGTCAGCTAAGAAAAGCATTTATGTTGTAGATAATTATATTGGTCTTAAAACGTTGGAATTATTACGCTTTGCTGGGGAAGGTGTTGAAATTGTAGTTTTTAGTGATAATGCTAGGAATAAGAATATGCTTACGGAAAGTATGTTGAGTGATTTTGTAAGCGATTATCCTAGTGTTGATTTGAAGTTTAAGACTGCTGGTAGGAAGTATCACGATAGGTATGTAGTTATAGATTATGGGACGGATGATGAGGCTGTTTATCTTTGTGCGCTCCGACCTACCTTTGCGCTTAAAGCGTAGCGCGCAAAGGTAATTCGGAGCGCTGAGCCGCTCAAGGCAGAAGCACTGCTTCTGCGCGGCGAAGACGTGAGCGCGCTGTAACGCGCGAGCGACAGGATATGCTTGAGCGTTTGTATCATGCAATGTTTGATGAGTTGTTAAAGAATCCTGAGTTAGAGTTTTAGCGTTTTTGTGCGCTCCAATCTACCTTTGCGCTTTGATGTAGTGCGCGAACGACATTTCCGCATTTTGTACGTGATTTGGGTTGAATTTGGTACAAAGTGCGGAAGGTTGTTCCGCGTTTTGTACGTGATTTGGGTTGTGATATGTACCCCTTTTTCTGGACACATATCCCTTTTACTTAATCACACTATCCACGCTGCGTGGATACTTCCCTGT
>NZ_JASOOL010000119.1:0-228 GCF_030217745.1 Bifidobacterium sp. UMB1197
TCTTGTATATCCAACCAGTTCAAAACGATAGGCCCTTGCTGCCAGCTCTGACCTGACTGAACAATACGTTGGTTATGCACCAGACCGATATCGTCTTCCCATTCATCATCGACCACAAATGGCGCAGGATAAATTAAGACTTCATAAAAACCATCCAGCCATTCCAGTCCTAACTCCAGAACGGGTAGGCAAAATAGAAGTGCTATCCGGCAGCTTCTTAATGAATCC
>NZ_JASOOL010000120.1:0-228 GCF_030217745.1 Bifidobacterium sp. UMB1197
TATCACAAGTTGAAAAAAGTTTAGTTTATTTGTCTAGCTCAATTAGGACTAATCTAATGATGCTTGAGAGCTTAAAAAATAAAAAATCAGGTCTTCATATGAATGCGTCTGAAGAAGAAATGTGTGATGACATTATTATTGAAGTTCAGCAGTCCTCGCAAATGATCAAAATTTATAGCGAAGTGACTGAAGAAATATCTAAATCATCCAATAATATTTTGAATAATA
>NZ_JASOOL010000121.1:0-228 GCF_030217745.1 Bifidobacterium sp. UMB1197
ACCATGGATGAACACCGTCAGAGGGTGAAAAATAGTAGTGATGGTGTTTCTCCTACAGCAATAAACGGATGCCAACTGTAGTTGTGGTCGTTCCACAAGATGCGGTAAGACGTATCGACCAGCCATCAAATGCCGCTAATGACATGAGTAACCTACATGTCCGAGTGATTGACGAGGCGAAGGGGTTCCGACGAAGCTTCTTTCCTTATTATTTCTCGCCTTCAAATT
>NZ_JASOOL010000122.1:0-210 GCF_030217745.1 Bifidobacterium sp. UMB1197
CTCACGTCTTCGCTTGCGTTGAAAGCACACCGTGCTTTCAACCTGAGCAAGCTCAGCGAATCGAAGTGCATTCGCGCACTACGCTTTGAGCGCTCATGCAAGTCGATTCGCGCTTTTGTACCAAAATCAACCCAATGATATGTACCCCTTTTTCTGGACAGTTAGTGAAAGGGTTATTTCATGTCAACTGGTAGATATAGTTACGAGTTC
>NZ_JASOOL010000123.1:0-205 GCF_030217745.1 Bifidobacterium sp. UMB1197
TTTTTTAAACGGGGGGGGGGTATGTTAATAGCAACATCGCTTGGTGGATAACCATGTTGGTGGAAACATGCGAACGCGTGTTTTAGTTTTTCCCCACTGTTGGCGCGGATTTGCGCGTCGGCTGTGGGGGAGAAGAAGAAAGGAAATTAAAATGATGAATAAGAAGGCTATCGCCGCTTTCGCTGCTGGCGCAACTTTGCTTGCC
>NZ_JASOOL010000012.1:0-18417 GCF_030217745.1 Bifidobacterium sp. UMB1197
TGGATAGTGTGATTAAGTAAAAGGGATATGTGTCCAGAAAAAGGGGTACATATCATAAATCACGTACAAAAAGCGGAGTGGGTTGACGGGTTTTGTACCATATTTGACTTAAATCACGTACAAAAAGCGGAAAATAGCTCCGTGTTTTGTAGCGATTTACGGCGTGTTGAGCAACAAACTCGGGAAAACCTTCCGCACTTTGTAGTTCTAATCGGCGTGTTGAAATCGTCAGAAATAGCTAAGAAATATCCAGCAAAAACCCTTGAAACAAAAGGACTTGGGGGGGGGGGTATCTATGCCGTCTGATAGAATGTAAAGGTTAAGATTATGAGTTTGGGAGTTTCAATGTCTAAAGCAAAAGACGTTGCTAGCAAGGGCAATTCGAGCAGCAAGCAGATTAAGCATAAAAGCGCTAAAAATAAGGGCGTTAGTAGTTTAAAGAATGTTTCTTCGCAGAATGCAAATAATGCTTCTGGTCGCATCGGCGTTGCTGCCGTAGCTCTAGCGTCTACGCTGTCTATGTTGTTGCCTGGCGCAACTGCTTTAGCTAAGACTTCTTTTAACGCTGATTCTTTTGATTCGTCTTATGTAAATAGTGTTGCTAAGACTTCTGGCAAGGGTGCTGGGAATGGCAAGGGCAAGGGCGATGGAAACGACTTATATAAGAATGGATTGCTGAACACAGGTGCTACTTCTGAGCGCGCTATGCGACAGATGGTCGGTTCTGTTAAAGAATATTTAGTTAAGAATGCTGATTCTAATGCAGATTCTAACAATAGCGCGGAAGGCGTTAATAATCAGGAAGCGGCTGCTGGCGATTCTTCTGTAAGCGATAAGGATTCTGGCGAGCGTTCTGATGCTGGTTCTGAGGCTAGTAATGATGCTAGTTCTGAGACTGGTTCTGAGGCTGCAACTGATAGTGCAACTGAGACTGCGACTAAGAGTGAGCAAGATAATTCAGATGTAGCAAAACCAGAGAGTAAAGCGGTTAAGAAAGAGCAATCAGCAGAAGTAAAACCAGCTGAGACTCCTGCATCGAAGACGGATGAGGCTCCTGCGTCGAAGACTGAGCTTGCAAAGTCAGAGCTTGCAAAGTCAGAGCTTGCAAAGTCAGAGCCTGCAAATTCTGAGTCTGCTGCAAAGACTGATTCGGCAACGAAGGGTGAGGCCAATCAGAATCCAGCGAAGCCTGCGAACACAGAAACCGCGCAGCCTGAAAACGCGCAAACCGCACAGTCTGCAAGCACACAAAATACGCAGCCTGAAAACGTGCAAAACGCACATCCTGTTGCAAAGAATGGGAAAGAAAAAACAGAGCCAGCTACCGAAAATACTGATTCTGAGAATACTGCTCCTGCAGCCGAACAGTCTACAAGCACTGAAAGCGCACAGCCTACCGCAAAGGCGAAGAATGATTCCACTACGCCAAGAGTGCGTAATCGTAGAGATGTTAATCAAAATGCTCAAAATCCTAACAATGGGGGTAGTGTAACTCCTGCAGATAATGCGCCTGAAACTCCGTCTGCTTCTGCACCTTCAGCAGGTACAGAATCTAGCGCTGGTGTTGGAGCTACAGAGAACACAGACTCAAAAGAGCCAGTTGCAGAAAAACCAGTTGCAAAAGAGCCAAGCGCAAAAGAGCAAGGTACAGAAGGCAATGCAAATGGTGCTGTAGCAGATAGAAGCGGTGAAGGAGCGAATGGCTCCAATAGTGATTCGAATGCAAACAGCCAGGTAATTAAGCCAAATGAGAAGAATCCAGAGGCTTCTGACCAAAACACTGCCAACAGTCAGGTACAAACCGACAAAAAGCCAGAAGCTACATACAATTTAAAAATTCTTTACACTATTAATGGCGCTCCAAATAAGCAGCTTGTTCAGCCATACGAGCTTACGATTGATAAAAATAAGCTGGATACGCTTGATGAACCTGAAAATTATGTGTATGTTAAGCTCCCGCAGTCTGCTGGATACCGCCCTGCCATATATCACAGTGGAGATTACCAGTATTACATTGAAAAAGGTAAAGACGGAAAAGGTAAGAATAAGTACGTTGTTGACGACGGCACAAATGCGGATGCTGTTCGCTACTTGCGCATAAACAAGAAGCTGATTACTGATTACGCTGTAAAGCAAAGGCAGGCTGTTGGGGGGAGCAGCAGTGACCAAACTTCGCAGAATCCATCGCCTACGCAGCAAGGTTCGGACGATGGCATTCAGTACTACGGCGAGTTGAACATAAACTATGCTCCTAAAACAGCTAAGTACTATGTTCGCCACATGCTGCAAGAAGCTGGCAAAGATGAATTCAAAGAAGATGAAGATGTGCCAGGCGCTAAGACCATTACGGTAGGTGGCAAGGAAATTCACGTTACCGAAGTTACTGGCACAGTTGGCTCTAATGTAAGCGCTGTTTCTGTGTATATTCCAGGCTACGAGCCAGAGCACAATTTGATTAGCTCGCCTCTTTCGGATTCTGAAGACGAAAAAGACAAGCTTGTTTTGAATCTTCGCTACTACCGTAAGGCGTATACCGTTACTTACGATTCTGCTGGCGGTACGGATATTACTGCTCAAAAAGTGTATTACCAAAAGTCTGTGCCAACAGTTACTAACCCAACTAAGCGCGGCTACACTTTTAAGGGCTGGCATATTGTTGATCCTGCTGAAGGCACAGAAAATACGCAAAAGGTTAATTTTGATGATAGCTTTAGAATGAAAGATCACGATGTTAAACTTCGTGCAGTTTGGGAAGCTAATAAGACTACCAGCTACCGCGTGAACGTGTGGGTGCAAAAGGCGGATTTGGTCGATAAAGAGCATCCGGATTCGCTTGTAAACTACGACTTTGTTGGTCTTGTTGAGCGCAATAATGTTAAAACTGGCAGCAGCGTTGATCTTAATAACATGAACGATGCTGGCGTTGCTAAGGATACTAGTAAATTAAACGGCACTGATAAAGATAATCCTATTTCGGACCCAGAGCTTGGCTTAACTAAAGAAGAGTTGCAAGGTAAAGATTCTGACCACAAAGATGGCTTAATTGCAAAGTTCAACTGGATGAACGATACGCCTGTAACAAGCTTAGACGGGTACAATACTGATAATCCTGATGATCCGAACAATTATACTATATCTGGCAGCAAAAGAGTTTATAAAGATAAATTCACGCGCTACTTCTATGTGAATAAAAAGCTTACTAAAAGATACACAAAAGATCCTAATAATACAAGCACTAAGCTTTTTGCTAACGACTTAGATAATACTTTTGACTTAGTTTACAATCGCAAGACTTACGAGCTTATTTTTGCTAAGCCTAATAACATTAAGACTGAAATGGGCGCCAATAATGCTGTTATACATAAAAAGAACCGCAAAGGTGAGATAATTAGCTACTGCTACGCTGGTGGCGGTGATTGCTCAGATAAATTAGACAATAAGTCTACTTACACGTATGGCAATAGTTCTAATGAAGTAACTAGCAAAGTTGATCATAAAGGTTACCGTGTAAATGTTCGTTACGGGCAGAGTCTTACTGATTTTTGGCCTAATTCAGATGAAGTAGACTTTATGGATGATGGTAACACTTCTTCATTAGGCTTTGTGATTGGTGGAAATTTTGATGGAGCTACCTATGGTACATATCGTGATACTCCTCCATTCCGTTTAACGAAAGAAGAGTTTGTTGATCCAAAATTCCATTGGATGTATAAAGATGGCAAGGCTCCGCAGATTAGTGACAACCCTGCAGATGATAGTGCGCCAAAGTATACTGTAAAAGATGATCAGCGCCTACTTATTCTTGATTCCCGTGATAATTCTCAACGACGTCAAGCTGATCCTATACAGGTAATCATTAAAAAACAGAGCATTGCATCTGCAAAAAATGGCGATACTGGCGATGATATTAAGTATGAGCTTTCTACAGATTCCTATAGTAAGGATGATACTAGCAGTGGTGATTATGTGTTTCCTCCGTCTTCTATTGCAGGCTTTGAGTCAAAAATAACTGGTCTTAAACCTGACAACAGTAATCGTAAAGATGGTGTTAAGATTAAGGAAAGGTTCGATGCTGATGACTTCTATACAAAAGTACATGATCTTTATGAAGAAGTAACAGGTGAAGATACTCCAGACGATCCTCCAGAAGAAGATAAGGACACTTTTCCTGACCCTGATTATACTTCTGACGAAGATGGTGATGATGGAGGACTTGCTCTTAAAAATTTAAATGATGCTATTGCTGAAAGACTTAAAACTGATCCAGCATATAAGAAATATTACGAGTTTAAAAAGAAGTATCATCTTGAGTTTCGTCGCTACTACGCTGGCGTTGAAGAAAAGCTTAAGTTTGGTGTAGAAAATAATCCTTCACCATTTGACAAAAACAATTGGCTTGAGATGAAGTACAACCGCCAGTCGTACGCCGTGCAGTTTTATAATGCGGACGGCAATGCTATAAAGGACAGCAGTGGCGTTGCTAAAGAAAAACTGCCGTATGAGTATAGCTTGACTAAGCGCGGCAACGATAAATTGACTGGCGAAGATGCAGACTTGTACTACAACAAGGGTGCCGTTAAGTCTTACGATGCTTCTGTAGTTAAAGACGATCTTGGTAATACATCTAAGCAGTTCGATGGCAAGTACACTTTCAAGCTTAATGGCAAGACTTACTCCATCGTTCGCCCTGCTGATTTGCCGGAAGACTACGTGTTTAAAGGATGGGCTGTTGATCAAGCCGGTATTCATCTTATAAATGGCGAGACAAACGACAATAGTGAAGGCGCTGAAGGTGGCAGCAAATCTGGAAGCAAAGCTAAAGGCGAAGTTAAAGATTATACAATGCCAGTCAACGGCATTAAGCTTTACGCTGCGTGGGGTAAGCCAGAAGGTATTAAGCACACTGTAACGCTTGATTACAATATGCCGCAAATCGACGGAAACGGCAATGAAATAAGTGGCTCCCACGTAGTTACGGAAACGAAGTACCCTCGCTACCAATCTATTGACGAAAAGAAGATAGGCACTCCAACGCGCAAAGGCTACGACTTCTACGGCTGGGAGCTTGCTAAAAAGGGCGGTGTGAAAGTAGCAGATCACACCCCATACGCTTTTAGTAACCAAGTAGTAGAAGATATTACGCTTAGAGCTGTGTGGGTTAAGGATACTCGCTACAACGGCACTTTTAAGCACGTGTTCTTAAAGCCAGGCGTAACGTTTAAGCAGTATAACGATGCTAAAAAGACTCACACGGAAGCCGCACTTGTAGACCACGTTTCTACTCAAACGGTTTCCGGCTTGCGCGAGCATTTGCGCTACAATGCGGAAGCAGTCTACAGTGACGAAACGCACTTCCCAGATAAGCATTTCACAAGCTTTGAAGCCTCGAAGGACGAGAGTAAGAATACTGGCGAGTTTGTGTACCAAACGTACAATACGCGCAAGTATAAGGTTCATTACGTAACTGTTGATAAAGACGGCAATAAGAAGGAGCTTCTTCCAGAAAGTGAAGTCAGCTCTGTAAACCAAAAGTACGACGTAGCATTCTACAAGCCGATTGAAGGCTTTATGCCTAGAGAATCGCAGCAGAATATTGAGTATACTACCGATGATGACGGTAAGCAGACTAGCGACAAAGAAATCACTTTTACATATGATGACGTTCGCGTGCTTAAGCGCAAGGACGATACCCAAGCTCGACCAACCAACTACACGCGCTACGTGTTCAAAGTGGCTGATGGCGAACAGAACATGGGAAGTATCGCTGATTACAGTGGTCACACTGCTGGAAAGGATGGTTTAGTCTACGACGTTATTGGAGGCACTAAAGCCTACCAAATGCCTTTGCCTCAAGATCCAGTTGCAAAGCAAGGCTATGAGTTTGCTGGCTGGATTGTTAAGAAGACCGTAAAAGATGCGCACAGTGTTGAAAAAGAAGTAGACGGCATTAATCGTCTACCAGTTCTTTCGGAAACTCAAACGGATCCGAAGGTTGTTTACACGGCTACATTTAAGCTTAAGGCGCCTGTTGCTAATGATTTAAAGGTGCTTACACCAACTCAAAGTCTTGGATCTAACTACACAGCTAAAGATCTTATAAAGAATGCTAATGAGTATCCAGAGGGTGCTACGTTCAGCTTTGCGTCTGGCGCAACATTCGACAGCACTCCAGGCTTGCACAAGATTAAAGTGCAAGTGCATCTTGATGGAAACACTGCTGACACTGAGGTGCTGTACCGTGTGCTGCCGGATTTGGTGTACGCAAGCGATTGGGAGAAGTTTAAGACTAGCGACTACGGCAGCAAGCATAAAGACGAGTATGTGCCGATTACTTTTACTGGTGATTTAAAGCAGGGTATGATTCTTGGCCATGACGGCGAGACTAGCGAAGATAAACCTTCGCTTGTTGCATACGTGTATAAAGATAAGAAGGATATTTCTGTACGCGTGCCGCAAGCCTTTGGTAAGGAATACGAGAAAGACAATTACCACTATGTGTTTAAGGGTTGGGCAACTAAGGTTGTACAGCCTACTACTGATAATCCAAATCCAGAGCAAAAGTTTGACATAAATGCAAGCGATCGCTACACGAGTGTGACTTTGAAAGACGGCGTAACTTACCACGCTGTTTACAAGAAGATTGAATACTTCTCGAGTTCGTCTGACGGTGGTGAAGTTCCTAAGGATGCTGTAGTTGCAATCTTCAAGCCTGCTCCAGGTAGATTGTGGGATGACAAAACAAGCGGCCCTAAGGTGTTCTACGTAAAGAAGGGCACTGATCTTGAGAAGATTACAAAAAATGGAAGTAAAGCATTAGATTGGCTTAATAGTCAGCTAACTGGCGCTAAGGGAACTTGGTCTCGAAGCAGCATGCGTAATGATGGATCTGACGTTAAAGCTATTGAACCAGTTAAAAGTTGGATTGTTAATGAATCCTTCCAAGAGTTCGTTGCAGATCAAACTCCTTTAGCTACTCCAGATGCTAAGAATGATACTTTGCTTGCAATTCGTGGAGATAAAAGTACTCTTCCAAGTCCAGAAAAGTACATTGCTAATTATGATTCTTTGATTGATAAAACAAAGAATCCAAATGTAAAGAGTGTGAAAGTTGAGTATGCATCTACTGCTCCGACTGTTGATAAAGCTGGCGTTTACACTGTTCCGTTAATAGTCCGTGTTACGTATAACGACTTTAAAGATCCTTCTACTCATAAGGATTATTATGATTATAAGATTGTTGGCAAGCTTAAAGTAATGCACGACTTGATTTACGGAGATAAAAATACAGATACTACTAAGCCAGGCTCTACTACACCATTAACTCCTGAGCAGAAGGCTGAGCAGGCGAAGATTAAGGAGCATTATGCAGAAATCAAGTTTGTTAATAGCTTTAATAGCCAAAGTGCAGAGCAAGGATCTTCTTCTTCTGCAGAATCTGAAGGAACTATTGATGGCCGTAAGATTTACTACACATATAAGAATATTACAGCTAAATCTTCTGGCGTAAAAGCGCCGCAAGCTGTTGGCCAGGATTACGACGCAAAAGGCTATCATTACGAGTTCCAAGGCTGGGAGATGCATGAAGGTACTACATCTGTAGCAAATTCGGCTAATACGCCAAATACTGCGAATGGTGCAAATATTGCTGCGCCAGTTCCTGTTATGACACTATATGCTGCTACGGCACCAAGCCCTACTACTATGCCTAATCCGCAGGAAGTTAAGCTGTATTCTAATGCTGAAATTGCTGATTTGAAGTTTGATAAAGACACTACTTTTGTAGCTGTTTATAAGCTTGTGAAGAACGTAATCGACGCTTCTACAACGAAGAAGGCATTGGAAGGATACATTCCTGCAGTGTTCCTTCCAGAAATCGGTCACCGCTGGATGGATGGCGAATATAAGCCGAAGCTGCTATATATTCGTCCTTCTACTAAAGACCGCAACATCAATATTAGCTTTATGAAGAAAGTTGCTGGTGATACCGGCAAAGAGCTTTATGGATTTAGCAAGTGGCGTATGTTTACAGCTCAAGGTGCTAAACTTAATACTTCTGTTGATAGTTCATGGGATATCTCGGCTCCGCTCATGTTTGTTGCTGAGCAAACTGGTGTTTCCGACATTACTATTCCAGAAACAATCGTTAGCGCGGGCGATGCGATTCCAGACGTTAATAAGCTCGTACATAACACTGATTCTAGAGTGACTGTAAAGATAAATCACATTTACGGTCAAGGCGTTAAGCCTAAGGATTCTAAGGAAACGGACGATAGCAAGCGCGTATATAGACCTGGAACTGCAACTGTTGTTGTAGATGTTACGAGGCCAACTGACGTTGAAGGACAAAAACTTACAACGCAAATTCCAATTCGCGTGCGCGTTTTGCCAAATGTTATTGCGGATCAGGATTTGCCTGCGGCTGGCACGATTGAGGATGAGTTTATTAGTAAAAACTACACTAAGTTTACTTATGTAACTGATCCTAACGGTAAGATGATGTCTAATGTGCACACGTATTGGGTGCGTAAGGGCAAAGAGTCTGCAATAAAGGATTATATTCCAGACGTTCTTGCAAATAATGGCTACGTGTTCAAGGATTGGATGACTTTATCTTCTCTTAACAAAGATGATAATAGAAAAGCGTCTGATTCTGATCGTGAAGCCTTAGCTAAGATTGCAGAGTTGTGTGGAAAGAATTACTTAGCGCATATAATACGTGGGTCTAAGAACTCTACGCTTGCTGCGTTGAAGAATCTGCTTCTTGAGACTAAGCCGAGCGAATATATGCAGTATGCTGCATCTCGTGAGAAGCTTGCGCGAATTGCGGAAGATTCTGGTAAGTCGTTTGTTGCAAGCATCATACGTAAATCAGAGAAGTCAAGTATTGCTGATTTGGAGAATCTGCTCGCTGAGGCTGGTGTTAAGGATGCTCGTATTGTTCTGCCAAATGTAGAAACTGATACGATTATTGTTGCAAACTTTGAGCAGATGGATCCTGTGGAGTTTAAGTTTAGCGGCAAGGCGGTTGAGGGAGTTCCTGCAACGTTTACGCTTGCAAACTTAACTAGGGGAGTTCTTAATGCTGACGGAACAACGAATGCAACCGCAACTGTTTCAGTTGATAATAAACAGTTTATTGTTAATGCGTTGTCTAGTAGTAGTAGTTTGGAACAGCTTGGAATTTCTCATTCTTGCAGCGGCACGACTTGCACGATTTCTGGTACCCCTAAGATTGTTGATGGTAAGAAGATTGTTGAGCTTACTTTCACGAGTGTAGATAAGTATGGTCGCAAAGCTGTGGTGACGGTTGATATTGAAGTGCTTCCAGCATCGAATGATGTTAATCCAACGCCAGTGCCAACACCGCAGCCAACGCCTGAGCCTGATCAAGCGGAACCTGATTATTCAACAGTTCCTTCGGATTATGTTGTGCCAGCGCCTAAACCTATGCCAGCTCCAGCGCCTGCTCCTGCTGAGCCTTTGCAAGACCAGCAAGAGACTAGTGTTGAAGCCTATGCGCTGCCTCAAACAGGTGTTGACGCTTCGCAATCTGCGTTAATCGCAAGCTTGTTAGCGTCTGTTGGTTTTGCTGGATTCGCTGCTAAGCATAGGAGAAAGCGCGAAGATGGTAAGAATAACTAAGCGAGTCGAGGGTAGTAACTAAAATAGCGAAGGTTCCGGTTCACGCTTAGCTATTGGGGCTTTGCGACCCGGGTCGCCCGAATTCCATAGGAGACATTATGAAGCAGGGTATTCATCCCGACTATCACGCAGTGCAGGTTACCTGCTCTTGCGGAGACACTTTTGTAACTCGTTCCACCGCAAATGGCGATCATATGACGGTTGACGTGTGCTCAAAGTGCCACCCATTCTATACCGGCAAGCAGAAGATTCTCGATACCGGCGGCCGCGTGGCTCGCTTCGAGAAGCGCTACGGTAAGAAGACTAAGTAGCTTTTTAATCGCCAGCCCTGCTTTCGTGTAACTTCGCGGAATCGGGGCTGGCGTTTTATGTGCTAAACATGCGTGTATCTTGTAATATTTAAATTTAATATTTTCGATTTAAAAATCCGCGTTATGCGCGACTATAAAGGAACAAAATGGCCGAGTCAATAGATGAGCAATTCCCAGCAGCGGTTACAGCTCTAAACGAATACCGCGATATTGAAAATCGCATGGGAGAGCCAGAAGTAGCGTCTAATCCAGACGCAATCCGCAAGCTCGGTCGTAGGCACGCAGAACTCGGATCAATCGTAAGCGCGTACTTAAATTACAAGCAGCTTTGCGAAGACTACGAAGTTGCCAGCGAGATGGCAAGCGAAGACGAAGACTTAGCAAAAGAAGCAAAACATTTAGAAGAACAAATTCCAGCAGCAAAAGAAAAGCTTCGCACAGCGCTGATTCCTAGAGATCCAGACGATGCGCGAGACATGATTATGGAAATCAAAGCTGGCACGGGCGGCGAAGAAGCGGCTCTGTTTGCTGGCGATTTATTGCGCATGTACATGCGTTACGCGGAAAAGCGCGGCTGGACTACCGTAATCCAAAGCGAAAACGCGACGGAACTTGGCGGCGTAAAAGACGTGCAGCTTGCGATTCGCGCAAAAGGCACGCCTGCTCCAGAAGACGGCGTGTGGGCAAGCATGAAGTACGAGGGCGGAGTGCATCGCGTGCAGCGAATTCCAGTTACGGAATCGCAAGGGCGTATTCAAACTTCCGCAGCTGGCGTAATCGTGTTCCCAGAAGCAGACGAAGACGATGACGAAATCGAAATCGATCCAAAAGACCTTAAAATCGACATTTTCATGAGCTCCGGTCCTGGCGGACAGTCCGTGAACACTACGTATTCCGCAGTTCGCATGACGCATATTCCAACTGGAATTGTTGTTAGCATGCAAGATGAAAAGTCGCAGATTCAAAACCGTGCGGCCGCACTTCGCGTGCTAAAGTCGCGTTTGCTTGCCATGAAGCATGAGCAGGAGGCGGCTGAGGCGGCAGATATGCGCCATTCTCAGGTGCGCTCATTGGACCGCTCTGAGCGAATCCGCACATACAACTTCCCAGAAAATCGTATTGTGGACCATCGCACAAACTACAAGGCGTACAATCTTGACCAGGTGCTTAACGGCGACTTGCAAGCGGTTATAGACAGCGATATTCAGGCGGATGAAGCCGATCGCTTAGCTAATGCCAAGTAAGTTAAGTTAAGTTAGCCAAGTAAGCTAAGTACGCTAAGTAATCTAAGTAAAATCACCACGTGGCTTGTAAAATGCAAGAAATTTTGCACATTTTGCGCACATCTGCCGAAAAACTTGAAGATGCAGGTGTAGAGTCGGCAGAATACGACGCACGTTTACTGCTAGCACACGCTTGTGGCGTAAGTTTGGCAGACTTAAACAAAGCGCTAATACTTGGCGATTTTAAGGATTTTTCGCCCGATTATGCTAGCAAATATAGCGATTTTATATCTAGACGTGCTTCGCGCGAGCCGTTGCAACACATTATTGGATGCGCAACTTTTCGCTACATAGACCTAATAGTTGGCAAAGGCGTTTTTGTGCCAAGGCCCGAAACAGAAGTGGTAGTTCAAGAGGGAATAGATTGGATTCGCGCAAATAATCTAAAAAATCCTATTGTTTTAGACTTGTGTGCAGGCTCGGGAGCAATCGGACTATCGGTTGCAAGCGAAGTTGCAAACGCGCAAGTGTGGGCTGTGGAAAAATCGCCCATAGCTTTTGAATATTTGCAAAAAAACTACCGCAAAATCGCAGAAAAATATGATATTTCAAACAGATATCACGCAATATTAGGCGATGCTACAAACGTTAATCTGCCTGAAACAGCTGCGATTAAAGAGAAAGTAGACGTAGTAATCACAAACCCACCATACGTGCCAGAAAGCCAGCCAGTAGAGCAGATTGAAGCTCGCGACTACGACCCTAAAATGGCGCTATATGGTGGATCTAAAGACGGACTACTTATACCGCAAAAAATTATGGAAGCTAGTTTTGCGTATTTGCGTATGGGTGGAATAATGATTATGGAACACGATATTACGCAAGGCAAAGCTCTTGAAGATTATGCAAAAAACGTAGGATTTAGCAGCGCAAAAGTCAAAAACGACTTAACAGACAGAGCAAGATTTGTAGTATGCAAAAAATTGTAGTATGCAAAAAAGAGGCTAAAAATGAGTAAAATTTGCACGATTAACGAAGAATCATTGCAACTCGCGGCGCAAATAATCAACGCGGGCGGAGTAATTGTAGTGCCAACAGACACAGTTTACGGAGTGGCGTGCGACCCATTTAACGAGGCGGCAGTAGCGAAAATCTACCAACTAAAACGCAGGCCGCGCACAAAAGCCTTGCAAATACTTATGAGCAGTGTGAGTGACTTAGAAAAACTTGGGCTTTACTTGCCAAGCCCACTAGACGTGCTGGCGGAAAAATTCCTGCCAGGCGGATACTCACCAATCGCGCGCGCAAAAAAAGATTCGGTAGCTACAAGGCTTGCTACGCTTTGTAAAGCAGATGAAAGCAGTAAGAAATGTGAAGCAACGCAAGGCGTGCGCGTTCCAGATTGCCCAGAGCTAATGAAAATTTTGCGCGTTACGGGCCCATTGGCTGCATCCAGCGCAAACCGCAGCGGAAACGAGAGCGCAGATAGCGTGGAAGAAGCGTTCGAGGCTTTTGGAGACGAAATTCCGCTGTACTTAAACGCGGGGCCAACGCGTTCGCATGTAGCAAGCACTGTAGTTGGCGCGGATTCAGCAGACGCGGACGGAATTGTGATTTTGCGCGAAGGCGTAATAAGCGAAGAACAGATAAGAGCAGAAAGTCGCAAGAAATGAGGGTATACCTGTTTATAGCAGCAATCGCAGGAGGCGCAACGTGGCTAATAATGCCGCTTGTACGTCATCTTGCAATTCGCATAGGAGCCGTAGGAAAAGTGCGCGCTCGCGACGTTCACACAATACCTACGCCCCGTATGGGTGGGGTTGGAATGCTATTTGGCTTTGCGGTGTCGATGGCGTTTGCAAGCTCCATGCCTTTTATTTCTGGGCTTTTTGCAGGAACACATCAGCCGTGGGTGGTTTTGGCTGGAGCTGTACTCATATGTCTTTTGGGTGTTTGCGACGACATTTGGGATTTAGATTGGATGCTAAAACTTGCAGGTCAATTGCTAATAGCTGTTTTTGTGGCGTGGGGAGGATTGCAAATCGTAGCGTTGCCGCTCGGCTCTTTAGTTACAGCGTCTCCGAGTCTTTCAATCGCAATAACCGCAATACTAATCGTGGCTTCAATTAATGCAGTCAACTTTGTAGACGGACTAGATGGGCTGGCTTCTGGAATTGTAGCAATTGGCGGAATCGCATTCGCAACATACTCTTATATTCTTGCACGCACATCTCCAAGCTACGCTTCAATGGCAACTCTTATAGACGTTGCAATGGTGGGAATGTGCGTAGGATTTATTTTGCACAATTGGCATCCAGCGAAGCTTTTTATGGGCGATTCTGGCTCCATGCTAATCGGGTATTTAATAACTTGCGCATCTATTATAATGACGGGTCACTTAGACCCATCTTCCGTGCACACGAGCATCTATTTGCCAGTGTTTATGCCTATTTTGCTTCCGATTTTAGTGCTGTTTTTGCCAGTGTTAGACATGTGTTTAGCAATATGCAGAAGGCTTGCAAAAGGGCAGTCGCCAATGCATCCAGACCGCATGCATTTGCATCACAGAATGTTGCGTATTGGGCATTCTGTGCAAGGCGCGGTGCTTATTTTGTGGGGATGGGCGGCGCTTATATCTTTTGGGTCAATAATGATTCTGTTCTTTAAAGCCGTTTACGTGCTTGTTGGCATGATTATTGCGGCGGCGCTGCTTACAGTGCTTACGATGATGCCATATTTGCGCAGGCGGCTGCCGGAGTTACGAAATTCGTAAAATCGTAAAAAGCGGAATGTGCTTTAATTGATGCTAATCGCAGTACCCATAGCATTAGTCGTAGATGATCGTAGATAATCATAGATAGTCGCAGATAGTCGTAGATAGTCGTAGATAATCGCGCTGTAGTAGTTTTATATCAAAATCGCCACTAAATATTGTGTATGAAACGCGACTTTTGCAAACGTCATAGCAAAAACGTATAGTAACCCTATGGTTACAACTGATATGAACATGCAATCTGCGTATACTCCTGTTCCTCCAATTTTCGAAAAGCTCGGC
Organism: Bifidobacterium sp. UMB1197; assembly: GCF_030217745.1. NCBI lineage: Bacteria > Bacillati > Actinomycetota > Actinomycetes > Bifidobacteriales > Bifidobacteriaceae > Bifidobacterium > Bifidobacterium sp. UMB1197. The sequence continues at coordinate 14,232 of NZ_JASOOL010000012.1, forward strand.
CTCGCATATGACGATGTGCTGTTGCTTCCAAACGAAACCGATGTAATTCCATCCGAAGTAGATACAACTACTCATCTAACTCGCGAAATCACTATGAAAGTGCCTGCAATTTCTGCAGCAATGGACACTGTGACCGAGTCGGATATGGCTATTGCAATGGCTAGAAATGGTGGAATTGGCGTACTTCACCGCAATCTTTCCATTGATGATCAAGCTGCGCAAGTAGATATTGTTAAGCGCAGCGAGTCGGGTATGATTACCGACCCTCTTACTGTTCACCCAGATGCAACGCTCGCCGATTTAGATAAATTGTGCGGGCGCTTCCATATTTCGGGCTTGCCAGTAGTAGATGGCGAAAATCGTTTAGTTGGCATTATTACCAATCGCGATATGCGATTCATTGCTTCCGAAGACTACGACCGCTTAAAGGTTAAGGATGTAATGACGCGCGAAAATCTTGTAACTGGTCCTTCTAATATTTCTAAAGAAGACGCGCATCGCTTGCTTGCGGAAAACAAGGTTGAAAAGCTGCCGCTGGTTGATAATGAAGGCAAGCTTACGGGCTTGATTACTGTTAAGGACTTTGTTAAGACTGAGCAGTACCCAGACGCAACTAAAGACGACCAGGGTCGCTTGCGTGTGGCCGCTGGCATTGGATTCCTTGGAGATGCTTGGCAGCGTGCGTGCGCGCTTATGGAAGCTGGCGTAGACGTTCTTGTGGTTGATACCGCAAACGGCGAAGCTCGCTTGGCGTTAGACATGATTCGCCGAATTAAGGCAGATAAGGCTTTTAACGGCGTGCAGATTATTGGCGGAAATATTGCTACTCGCCAGGGTGCGCAGGCTATGATTGACGCTGGAGTTGACGCTGTAAAGGTTGGCGTTGGTCCAGGCTCTATTTGCACTACGCGAGTTGTTGCAGGCGTTGGTGTGCCTCAGCTTACTGCTGTTTATGACGCGGCTCAAGCTTGCAAGGCTGCTGGCGTACCATGCATTGCTGATGGTGGTATTCACTATTCTGGAGATATTGCTAAGGCTTTGGTTGCAGGCGCAAACACTGTTATGCTTGGTGGTACTTTGGCTGGATGTGAGGAAGCTCCAGGCGAGAAGGTTTTGCTTCACGGCAAGCAATACAAGCTTTATCGTGGCATGGGTTCGCTTGGCGCAATGGCTCCTCGCGGAAAGAAGTCTTATTCTAAGGATCGTTACTTCCAGGCAGACGTTACTAGCTCCGATAAGGTGGTTCCAGAAGGCGTGGAAGGCGAAGTTCCATACCGCGGCCCACTTAACGCTGTGCTTTACCAGCTTCTTGGCGGTTTGCATCAGTCTATGTTCTACGTTGGTGCTCACAATATTGAGGAGCTTCATGAGCGCGGTCGCTTTATTCGTATTACGGATGCAGGCCTTAGGGAATCGCATCCTCACGATATTGTGATGACTGCAGAAGCGCCAAACTACAGCGGTTTCCACAACTAAATCGCAAGTTGTGCGTGAGTTGTGCGCGAGTTGCGCGTATAAGTCGCGATTAAATCGCGTATAAGTCGCGTATAAATCGCAAGTAATTTTGCACTAAACGGCGAAAAGTTAAGCAAGTTATCTACAACTTGCCTGCTTTTCGTCGTTTTTAATACGCGCCTCGTCGGTGGGAAGATGTAGGCTGATGGGTTCGAAAAAATATTAGGAAAGGAACGAAAATGGCAGAAGCTAAGGAAGATCTTACTTTTACGCCGGAAGAATCGCGCTTAATTTGGATTGATTGCGAGATGACTGGTCTCGATATTTTCCACGACGAATTATGCGAAGTGTCTGTAGTTCCAACTGATTTTAATTTGAAAGTTCTAGACGATGGCATTGATTTAGTGATTAAGCCAAGTGATGCTGCCGTGAATCACATGAACGATTTTGTGCGAAATATGCACACGTCTTCTGGGCTTGTTGACGAGTGGAATAAAAACGGTTTACCGCTAGAAGAAGCGCAGAAGCAGATTGTTGAGTATGTAAAGCGCTTTTTGCCAGAGCGCGGAAAAGCGCATCTTGCAGGAAACTCCGTTGGCTCAGACAAAAAGTTCCTCGACCGATACATGCCAGATTTAATGGCAAATTTGCATTACCGCGTAATCGACGTAAGCACATTGAAGGAGATTTCGCGCAGACTTTACCCAGACGTTTACCGCAATAAGCCAGCGAAACACGGCGGTCACCGTGCGCTCGCGGATATTATTGAGTCGATTGACGAGTTGCGCTACTACCGAGACATGATGTTTGTGCCAGCTCCAGGACCAAGCGAGGCTCAGGCAAAAGCGGGTGCACAGCACATTGAAAGCACGAGCCTGCTTCGCGATTACGAGCGCCGCGGTGAAGCGCTAGAAGATGTAAATTCCGCAGAAAAGCGCGATTATTAAACGAAGCGTGATTATTAAACGCATTAAACGCATTAAACGTAAATAGCGTAAATAGCGCAAATAAAAGGTGCTGCCAATGAAGCAATCGGAAGCGTTAGAAATAATAAACGCGGGTGCAAGCGTGTTCTTAACGGGCGCTCCAGGGTCTGGAAAAACGTATGTTTTAAACCAGGCGGTTCGCTCAATGCGCGAAAACGGTTTAAGCGTTGCTGTAACAGCTTCAACGGGTATTGCAGCAACTCATTTAAACGGCCAAACTATTCACTCGTGGAGTGGAACAGGCGTTGCAAACGCGCTTACCGATTCGCTTCTTAAAACCATTAGGTCTAGGCGCGCAAAGCGCATAAAAGCCACGGATGTGCTTGTGTTGGACGAAGTTTCCATGATTCACGCTTGGCTTTTCGACATGGTTGACGAAGTGTGCCGTAAGTTGCGCAAAAATGATTTGCCATTTGGCGGCCTTCAAGTGGTGGTTTCTGGCGATTTCTTTCAGCTTCCGCCCGTTAGTACGTCTACGCGAAATCGCGATGTATTCGAGCCTAGCCCGGAGTTTATTGCATCGCGCGAAAAATATGCGGCCGCTGGCAAAAATCCCGAAGGCTATATTACGGAATCGTTTGCGTGGGATTCTTTAAAGCCCGTTGTGTGCTATTTAACAGAGCAACACAGGCAAGATGATGGCAAGTTGCTTAATGTTTTAACGGATATTCGCTGCGGGCGTGTGAGCGAGGCTGATAAGCAAATTCTTGCGGAGCGTCTTGGCGAATATCCTCAAGATGGCGAAGTTTCGGTTCATCTTTTTCCAACAAACGCGCAAGCAGACGGCTTAAATAATGTGCAGCTTGCAGCAATCGACTCTGAGCCTCACGAGTTTGTAGCAACAGAAGCTGGGCCAAAAAATCTTGTAGATCGCTTAAAAAAGAACATGCTTGCCCCCGAGCGTCTTGTGCTAAAGGCTGGTGCAGCTGTAATGGCTTTGCGAAACGACCAAGATAAGCAATATGTAAACGGCTCTGTTGGGCGCGTATTGCGATTTGTGCCTGAATCCAAAGGTGGCTGGCCTATTGTTGAGTTTGAAAACGGCAATATTGTTACTCTTAAGCCTGCTGCGTGGGAGATGACGGATGGCGAAACGGTTCTTGCTAGCGTAAATCAAGTGCCACTTAGATGTGCGTGGGGAATTACGATTCATAAGTCGCAAGGCATGACGCTTGATAGTGCTGTTATGGATTTGCGCCGTACTTTTGCGCCTGGAATGGGCTATGTTGCGCTTTCGCGTGTGGAAAATTTGAGCGGGCTTTATTTAGAGGGCATTAATGACAGCGCGTTTAGTGTTTGCACGGATGCTGTGATTCTTGATGGTTCTTTGCGTGAAGCTTCTAAACGCGCTAGTGAGCTGCTTGCTAGCGAGGGCGTTCGTGCGTTTGAAGCTGGTAAGGCAAATGGTGATTCTGCGAATCAGCAAGAGTTTGATATTTTCGCCTCTAGCGATTACGCAGATAATGATGAATTTTCCTTCGACGACGAGTTTTAGATTTAGTTTTTGTTTAAACGGTGTTCTTGCTTTTGTTTCCCGAATTGGCCGAAATGGGAACAAACGTGGGGGAAAGTAAACAAACGCGGGCGCGACGACCTGCCTTCGAGCTTAAAGCGTAGCGCGCGAACGATTCTCGTGTTGTGTTCCGCTTTTTGTACCATTTTTGGCCAAATGATATGTACCCCTTTTTCTGGACACATATCCCTTTTACTTAATCACACTATCCACGCTGCGTGGATACTTCCCT
>NZ_JASOOL010000013.1:0-14402 GCF_030217745.1 Bifidobacterium sp. UMB1197
TTGTTATTCATGATTAGGTTATTGTGCCCGTGTTTGTTCCCTTTTTTGGGGTTTTGGTAAACAAACACGGGCAAAAATAAACAAACACAAGAAAACAATTCGCGCGTGATTCACGCGCTTACTATAGTGCGATTGTAGCAAAACTTGTTAGCGTAAAGAATCTTGTTAACGTTCTTGTTAGCGTAAAGAGTAGTGTATAAGTGTAGCTTTAATACAATTAAACTGATTAAACGGAAGTATGTATGAAAAAGGCTCTTATTAATATTGATTACACGAATGATTTCGTGGCAAGCGATGGCTCGCTTACAGTAGGAGAGCCTGCACAAAAGCTCGAGAAGCGCATTACCGAGATATCGCAGCAGTTCCTAGATGATGGCGAGTTTGTGGTCTTTGCAATTGATACGCATCATCTAAACGATCCGTATCACCCAGAAACTAAGCTTTTCCCACCTCACAATATTGCTGGAACACACGGCCAGAAACTGTATGGCACGCTTGGCGATTTTTATGAAGCGAATAAAGATAAAAGCAACGTGTATTACATTCATAAGACGCGCTACTCGTCGTTTAATGGCACAGATTTACTGATTAAGCTGCGTGAGCGCCATATTGAGGAATTGCACTTGGTGGGAGTTTGCACGGATATTTGCGTGCTCCACACTGCTGTTGACGCGTATAACCTTGGATTCAAGATTGTGGTTCACAAAGATGCAGTCGCAAGCTTTGATCCGCAAGGTCACGAGTGGGCGCTTCGTCATTTTAAGACTTGCCTTAATGCGGATATTTTAGAGGGCTAGTCGCAGTTTGCGTTGCTGTTAACGCGCATAAATAACGTCATAACGAACATATATAGTCAAATATAGGTTCGGGGTGCGCTAAAGCGCTGAGATTATACCCGTTGAACCTGATCTAGTTAGTACTAGCGAAGGGAAAATCGTGACTACTGTGTCGTGCTCTAAAAATAGTGAATTCTCAACTAATGCTCGCTGCAAGCAATTCATGCAAGATGTACGTGAATGCATCGAAACTTTGCGCGCAAAAAATCCGTTAACACATTGTGTAACGAATAATGTTGTTCAAGAAATAACAGCAAACGTTCTGCTAGCTGCTGGAGCATCGCCAGCAATGGTCGTAGATGCAGAAGAAGCTGAAGTCTTTGCTCAAATCGCATCTGGTGTATTAGTAAACATTGGAACATACAGGCCAGTCGACAAAGAATCTATGGATGCTGCGATTCGCGGAGCTGTAAAAGCACACACTCCATGGGTTCTTGACCCAGTTGCAGTTGGTGGTTTAGCTCCACGCACGCAATACGCGCGCGAAATTGTTAAAAGTCATCCTGCTGTAATTCGTGCAAACGCTTCCGAAATCTTAGGTTTAGCTGGAGAAGAAAGCGGCGGTAAGGGCGTAGACGCTGGAGACTCGGTTGATTCGGCAGTTGCAGCAGCCAAGAAGCTAGTTAAACTATATGGCTCGGTAGTGGCTATTTCTGGCGAAAAAGACGCTATTTATGGGCACGGATGCTCTGCACGAGTTTCTGGCGGCCACGAAATAATGACGAAAGTAGTCGGCACGGGCTGCTCTCTTGGCGCATTGGTGGCAGCATACGTTGGAGCTAATCGAAATCGACCTTTTGCAGCAACGGTTGCCGCTCACGTACACGCTGCTGCAGCAGGAACTTGGGCAGCACAACGTTCAACATCGCCAGGGTCATTTAGAACATTATGGATGGACGCGCTTATGGATTTGAGCGCAGACGAGATGCTGGAACTAGCGAATATTGAATTTGAACTCGACCCTGTTGATTGGTCTTTATACTTTATAACAGACCCAAAGATGAGCGATCGAGCCGAAGAAGATATTGCAGTTGATTGCGTTAAAGGCGGAGCAAGTGTAGTCCAGTTGCGCGATAAGTACGCAGATAGCGAAACTTTTAACAATAAAGCTCAAAGCTTGCGAGACAAAATGCTTGCTAATGGTTGCGGAGACGTGCCGATTTTTGTTGATGATCGTATAGATTGCGCTAAAAGCTTAGGACTCAACTTGCATGTTGGTCAAACAGATACGCCTTATATTGAAGCGCGTAAGTCTATTCCTGCAGAGTGGATGGTTGGACTCTCTATAGAAAAGTTAGAACAGTTAGATTACGTTTATAACGAATGTGCTAAAGAAAATGTAGCATTGCCAGATGTTATTGGAATAGGTCCGATTTGGCCTACTGCCACTAAGCCAGATGCTGCTCCTGCTTTAGGTGTTGAAGGAGTAGAAAAGATTGCTAAACGCGCTAAAGAACTCGGCATTAGCACGCTCGGAATTGGCGGCGTTAATGAAAATACCGTGTTCCCTATTAAAAACACTTCAATAGATGGTTTATGCATAGTATCTGCTCTAATGCTTGCGCAAAATCCTTGCGAAGAAGCAAACAAATTACGCGATGCTATTACGAAGGAATAAAAATAATGAATAATCAATTTTCGCAAGCTCAAGCACCTTTGCAATCAATTTCTAAATTATATGATTCAAACCTAAGGCCATCTTCTTTGCCATCTTTAGAAGATCCGATTATTCCACGCGTACTAAGTATTGCTGGAACTGATCCAACAGGCGGAGCTGGAATTCAAGCTGATCTAAAATCAATAACAGCATCTCATGGATTCGCAATGTGTGTAACAACTAATTTGGTTGCTCAAAACACTTGCGGTGTGCGCGAAGTTTACACTCCTCCAACCGAGTTTTTGCAAGCGCAACTAGAAGCAGTATTTGATGACGTAACTATTGATGCTGTAAAAATCGGCATGCTTGGAGATAAATCATATATTAGTCTAGTTCAAAATTGGCTTAAGAATCATCCTGTTCCTGTTGTTGTGCTAGACCCAGTGATGGTAGCAACTTCGGGAGATAGGTTGCTTGAAAAGTCTGCAGAAGATGCAATGCGCGAGTTTGCGCCTCTTGCAGATGTTATTACGCCAAACATACCTGAGCTCGCAGTATTATGCGATAAACAGCCTGCATCTAATTTTGAAGAAGCTTATGCTCAAGCAAGCGAGTGGAGTGCAAAAAACAATACTATTGTTATTGTTAAAGGCGGACACTTAACAAGCGAAGATGCTGGTAATACTGTTGTGTTCCCAGATGGCCACAAAATGCACGTTCCTTGCCCTCGAGTTGATACAACAACAACGCATGGTACTGGCTGCTCGCTATCTTCTTCGCTCGCTACGCGCATAGGATTAGCGTTGCGAGAAGGAAAGAAGCTGAGCGATTACAGTACAGTAGCGGATGCTTTAGCATGGTCGTCAAGATGGCTTAACGAGGCTATTGCTTGCGGTAAAGATTTGCATGTTGGCAAAGGTCATGGGCCTGTTAATCATGCTGCTCGTAATTATCGTTTGGAATTAGATTCTTCGTCAACGCCTTGGGAGCATATGCAAACTAGTGGCTTAGACGGGTTAACTGCGCAAAGCGTAGTCGTAAAGGCTCATAGCAAGGCTAGAAAACCAAATGTGGAGCCTTGTGGTCCTTGGACTCAAGCGTTATGGGATGCTAGTGCAGATGTTGATAACAACATTATGAAAATGCCATTTATTAAGGCTTTAGGTAATGGAACTCTTGATTCTGACTTGTTCGCTTTCTACATAAGTCAAGATTCCGAATACTTGAAGCGTTATTCGCGCGCGCTAGCTGCTGTTGGAGCTAAAACACCAGATAATGAAGCTAGAGTGCATTGGGCTACAGGCGCAGCTATGTGTATAGAAGCAGAATCGCAGTTGCATAGAGATTGGCTTGGAAGTAGAAATATAAGTATTGATGCGCCTTGCTCGCCAGTAACATTAGCTTACGTAAATCACTTACTTGCTTCTACAATGGCCGAAGACTACGTGATTGGAGCTGCGTCTCTATTGCCGTGCTATTGGCTTTATGAAGAAGTGGGGCAAATTTTAGTCAAAAATAATACTCCTGAAAACCCGTATAATGATTGGATTTCAATGTATTCTTCTCATGATTTTGAGTCAGGAGTAAGAATGGCAGTTAAATTTGTTGAGAGAGCTTTTGAAGAAGCTGGCCCAAAGGCTAGAATTCTTGCTGCTCAAGCATATATGACTTCATGCATTTACGAGTATGAATTCTTTAATCAAGCTCATAGAGCATTGAGGTAAATGGTTTGATAGTTTGATAGCTTGATAACTTGATAACGCTGATGCATTGACTTCGTCTTTATTAACAAAATCTAGAAGATTTGAAGACGAGTCAAAGCGTCAGCGCATTTTTGTAATATGCATGTCTCTTATTGTTGATTTTTCTATTTTCCTATCTTTCTATCGTCTATCTTGCAAAACCCAAAGTACTTTGGAAAATGTCAGATAGAATTGCCAAATATATCCTATTTTCGCTAATTCTATCTTGCAAAACCCAAAGTACTTTGCTAAATTGAAGATAGAAGTGGAAAGAAAAGGAATGTGAATGATTTTCAATCGTCAAAGGTACATAAAGAAACTGAACCAGCTTAGTTGGAATGGTCTGGTTAAAATTATTACTGGTGTGCGCCGCGCGGGGAAATCCTTCATTCTTAATGAGCTGTTCTATAATTCTCTTATTTCTCAAGGTGTTTTGCAGAATAATATTATTCGGTTTGCCTTTGATGCAGATGAAGATATTGATCGTCTTGAGCTATTCGCAAATGGCGAACCAGTAAAAATCGCAGATAAAAAACTTGGCTACGTTATCAATGCTAAAGTGTTCCGTCGCTACATTGCATCGCAAATAAATGATAGTGACAAGTTTTACATTTTCCTCGACGAAGTGCAATTGCTTGATAATTTTGTTGGTACACTTAACAGTTACTTAAGGCACGCAAATTTAGACATATATGTTACTGGATCTAACTCCCGTTTTCTTTCATCGGACATTGTTACTGAATTTAAGGGGAGGAGCACAGAAGTTCACGTTCAACCTCTTACTTTTGCCGAATACATGGAAAGTTCTAGCAAAACGATTTCAGAATCTTGGGCAGATTACATTGTTACTGGCGGAATACCGCTTGTAGCTAGAATGCAAAATGTTGAGGAACAAATAAAATACCTTGAAAATCTTGTTAAAGAAACTTATTTGAAAGATGTAGTTCAGCGAAACGGCGTGCGAAAAGAGCAGGCTCTTTCTGAAACGTTGCAAGTAATAGCTTCGTCAATAGGTGCTCCTGTTAACCCAAGGAAACTTTCTAACACGTTTATTAGCCATGGATATGGAGAAATTACTTCAGAAACTGTTAGTCGTTTTATAGACTACTACAGTGATGCTTTTCTTGTAAGCAAAGCTCAAAAGTATAATATTAAGGGCAAAAAATACATTGATTCCTTGTTCAAGATTTACTTTGAAGATATTGGAGTGCGCAACGCTTTGCTTAATTTTAGGCAAATTGAAGAGTCGCATATTATGGAAAATGTTATATACAACGAATTAAGGTATCGCGGATATAACGTGGATATTGGCGAAATGAATATTGCCGAAAATACTGGTCGAAAAGATAGAAATAACCATGATATTTATGCGCAAAAATCTTTGGAAATAGATTTTATCGCTACTTTGGGAAGCGAAAAATATTATATACAATCTGCGCTCGCTATGACGACGGAAGAAAAATCATTGCAAGAAAAGCGCTCGCTTTACTATATTGATAATTCTTTTAAAAAGATAGTAGTTACGAAAAATGGATTGCATGCTGCAAGAGATAATCGTGGGGTAGTCACCATGGATCTATTCGATTTTTTGCTTAACGAAGACAGTCTTAAGCGGTGATTTAATAGAGTGATATTAGACCTCTGAGCAAGTCAATCACTCGGCAACATATAAACTCTATGCAGAACAAATCATTCTCTGGTATTACGCAAGCTCCAAGAATCATAAATAAAATCATCATTTAGTGTGATGCAAACTCTTTACGGCGATTATAGGCTATTAAGCAAAAGCTGAAATCCTCAATAAAGTGTCAATCATAAAAGCGTTAATCGTAGCATTATCAAGCACTTTATTTATTTTGGATCAGTTTGAGAGGCTTGTTCCGACGCATACTATGTGTCTACGAGTTTGGCGAGTAAGGAGATTTGTGTTATGAGTAAGTTTACGAAAGTACTCTTGCTTGCTGTTATGCCAGTGTGTTTGCTTACTGCATGCTCTGGTAGAGCAGTTGATAATAGTCAGCAGCAGGCACAACACGATTCAGTTCCACTTGTTTCAGTCAAAAAACAGCCTTTAACACAAGTTGTGTCGGGTAAAGCAGCAATAGAACAATCGTCTACCTTTGTTATAACTGCTGTAAGTAGAGGGAATTTTTCTCCATCGGTAAAAGCAGGAAGTGCTGTAAAAGCTGGAAGTGTTCTAGGCTACAATGCTGGTAACAAAATTATTGCTCCCGTAGACGCTAAAGTTGTGTCAGTAGCTGAATCATCTGCGGACGTGCCTAAATCTTTCCCACTATTCACTCTTAAATATGAAGGTTTTTCAATAAGCCTTAATGCAAAAGCTTTACTTCGTTCTGCGGATATTACAGATGTTAAAGGTCGCTTCCAAGTTGAAGACGGTGTTGGACCAACCAATTGTTTGCAAATAGTACAAAGCGGTGGAACTTCTACCGATATTGCAGCCTCGGGTAGTAGCAAGAATGATAATGCTGATTCGACTCAAACAGATGAGTCGAGCGCGCAAAGTGCACCTAGTGTATCGTCAAAAGTTTTAACGTGTTTAATAGATAAAAGCGCAGAAGTAGAATCAGGCCAAAATGCGACGCTTGTTTTTAATGGCAAGCATAAACAATCAGTTCTAGCGCTGCCCGTTAGTGCGGTTGCTGGAAGAGTCCAAAAAGGCTTAGTCTCATACAAAAAAGGCGATAATTGGGAGCGTAAAGAAGTTGGTCTTGGAATCAGTGACGGCGCTAATATTGAAATTACGTCTGGTTTGCATGAGGGTGATGTCGTAGCAGGTGTTTCTCCTGATCTCATTCCAGGAGTGCAATGATTATGGAAAACAATCCTGTTCCGCTGGTTGAACTACAAGACGTGTCAGCGCGTGTAAAACTAGGCAATGGCGAATGGCTTACCACTGTTAACTCTGCTTCTATGTTACTTAATCAAGGTGAAACATACGCGGTAGTTGGCAGGTCTGGATCTGGCAAAACGAGTCTTATTTCTATTATTGGATTTTTGAATAAAAATTTTACTGGAAAATACTATTATTCTGGCAAGTCAATCCAAAAGTGTAGTGATAATACAGTATCGCATATGCGCGCTCGAAATATTGGTTTTGTTTTTCAAAACTATTCTCTCATTAAGCATTTAAGTATTAGAGAAAATGTTGAGTTGCCGCTTTTATATGCAGGACTACAACAAAGCAAGCAGACAAGAAGAAAAACTATAGAAGAAGCATTATGTGATGTTGGATTGCAAGATAAACTAGACGAATACCCTGGAAGGCTATCAGGCGGTGAACAGCAGAGAGTCGCGATAGCGCGTGCTCTCGTTACTAATCCCGAATTACTTATTTGCGATGAGCCAACTGGTGCGCTCGATAGTAGTACGGGAGAAAAAGTGCTTCAAGTGTTGCATGATCGTGTTCAAGAATCTGGAACAACTTTACTATTAGTCACTCATGATATGAAAGTAGCCCGTTCTTGCTCTCACATTTTTACCATGGAAGGCGGTGTTCTTTATGATTATGCTGCTTAAAGATTTGCGCCTGTCTCCTATGAGATCCTTCCTCACAGGTTTTTCAATGTTTATAGGTATCATTGCCGTTATTGCGTCAGTGCTTATCGGCACGGTTGGTAAGGACTATCTTATTGCAACTAACGAACAGCTAAACGGTCGTAGACCAACATACGAGATTACTTTTTCAGCACAAAATTTTGACGAATATTCAGTATTTAACAAATTCTTAAATCGCATTGAATCCGCAAACCGTAATGCTAACGTTATGCTACAACCAAACACTGGACTACTGTTTAGCGCTTCTATGCCAGCCTCTAAGAGTGTAAAAATAAGCAAAGAATATAAGACCAGCAATCTTCAATATGTTGACGCTGTTTACACTACGGCAGGATACAACAAAGTTTATAACTTACCTATTGTAAGTGGAAGATGGTTTAGTAATAGCGCTAAAAGCAACGCATTAGAAATGGTAGTAAACCAATCTGCTAGCAAAAGATACAAGATTGGTGAAGTAGCATTTATTACTTCTCGCAAAACAACACAAATGAGTCCTATAAGGATTGTTGGAGTTGTGAACGATGGCGTAGACTCAGCAAAAGTATACGTGAATATTCTAGGATTATTACGTTACGCTCCAACTCTTTGGGAATATTCTGGAAAAGAAGCTCAAGGCTCAATCTACTGGTTGAATAAAGAAAATCGTCCTCAAAAATCAATTAAATCTTATGTTTCAGATGCTCTTTACGACTGTTGTGGTGGACAAGTAAACGAAATTAGAAGACATGATAATAGTGATGATTACGAGAATGTGATAATAGTATTGCAATTAAGTTTTGCTATCGTAGCCGTATTATTGCTTTTTGTTTCCGCGCTAGGTTTAATCAATATTGGTTTAGCATCGTTGGAGCAGCGCACGCATGAACTGCTTATACGCAGAGCTTTGGGTGCTACTAAATGGTCGATTGCTTCACTCGTGTTAGGCAGTGCGATTATTTTAGCACTAATAGTTTCGATTGCTGCTGTTGCTGTTTCTTTTGGTCTTGTGTCTATAGCATCAAGTTTTTGGGATGCAGCAAGCCCAGTTAGTCCGCCAGTTTACCCATATGAAGCTGCTATTGGAGCTGTTATTGCGGCTTTTATTACAGCGCTTGCTGGAAGTGTGGTGCCGGCAATAAAAGCATCGCGTTTACAGCCAGCATTAGCATTGCGTTAATTTTCAAAAAATAAGAAAGAAGGAATAATGAATAATCATACTATTGGTAAAGCAACTCTTATTGTTGGTGTGCTTAGTGCGCTTCTTATGCTTAATGCGTGTGGAGGAATAGGCAACAATAATGTGAGTGGTGTGGATGGTGCGCGATCGCAAAATAGTTCGTCTAGAGAGACTGTTGATTTTGCTCATATAGAGAAGGAATATCAGGAGTCCGTTGCAAAGCTTAGCTGGCCTGAAAAATATAAAGCTCCTGCAAACTTGGTTGGAGAAGAAAAAGACGGCCAGTTCCAGAGTGGATATGGTGATACGCAAGCATCTAATTATTATCAGTGTGCTTGGGAGCGGCAATGGTTAGACACGTATGCTAGTGATGAACAAGCGGCAAGTAAAGCTTTGCATGAGCTCGAAAAAGTGCCTAGCATGCCGTTTATGGGTCCAGACCGTTGTGATGATGCAACGCGAAACTTTTTCAAAGAGCACATGCGTAAAGCAAAACTAGGAGATCCGTCAGGATTCCAACAGGATGTGCAAACTAATTGTCCTGTGATGTAATTGCATTTGTATGGCTTTGTTGTGATTATTTTGTATGCAACGCCTATTTACTTAATTGATAAATAGGCATATACTTATATGTGTGAAGCGAAAAGAGTTGGAGAAAAGACTCAATCAGCTTGCAAGAAGTACTAATAAACAAATAACTTGGTCTGAAGGCGGTAATCACAGCAAAGTTTGCATTGGCGAATTTGCTACTACTGTTCCGAGGCATAATGAAATCAATGAACTTACTGCTAGAAGCATTATTAGATATTTTGAAAGGAATCTGCAAGCATGATAGGAGTAATGAGTGCTACTGAGCATGATAATGCAACAACTTGTTTGCAAATGGTGACAGCTATAGCTCGCAGATGCGATGGCTGGTGGGCTATAGAAGTGCCAGAAATACCTGGATTATTTACTCAAGTACGTAGGCTTGATCAGGTTGCAGCAATGGTAAAAGACGCTGCTGCAACGTTAAATGTTAAAGTCAATGGCGTGAAAGTAACTCCGAAACTTAGTGAGCAAGATGAGCTTATGCTTCAGCGCATGCTAGATGCAAAATCTGCAGCTATAAAAACTCAAGAAGAAGCGTCTATGCTTATGCGTGAAACAGTTCGCATACTAAGGAATCAGGGATTGACGGTTCGTGATGTTGCAGAGATTACGGGGGTTACTCCGCAGCGAATAAGCTCGCTTAAAGCTTAGTGATTTAATCACAATGTGGTTGCGTCTATGCGCAAGTAACTCGCTCAGTAACGTATAAACTCTATGCAAAACAAATCATTAACAGATAAATAATAAAGGCCAAGCCGTAGGATGCGTGGCTACAGCTTGGCCTTTGAAAATTGCGATATGTTTTTAAGTTAAAATCGCAGTCTAATGCTTTTATTTATTCTTGGCAATTCCAAGAGCTTTTGAACTTTCATCCTTATCAAGGCCTATAAATAGAAGCACAATTATACCAATAATCAGCGGAACATAACCGTATCCAGATCCGTGGATTATGCCGAATATTTCCATAAGCCCATTTGCTATTACAGCTAGTGAGGATACGATAAAATATAGTTGCGCGCACCACGGTTTTTTAATGAGAAACATGGTTGCAAGACCAAATAATCCAGCGATAATTTGAGGCACTCCCCATAGATAATCATTACGCATTACAATCAGCGCAATTCCGCTAGCAAGAAATACGCCATTGGCTATTGTCCAAAATACGGACGGAATTTGTGCTTTTGTATCTTCTAAATTACTCATATTCTTCTCCTTCTAATACAAGAAAATAATTGCGTATATAAAACCTTTACAATTTATAAATTAATGGCGCGCTAAAAGGTAAACAATATCTTGTATATGAAAACCTTTACAAATAATTACTAACTAAAACTACTCAAGATTCATTAATCTTTTAAACTGAATCAGTAAAGTATACTATTTATACGGTTATGTTCATTTTTTAAAGGGATAACTGCATTACATTCCCAATACTTGCCAAAGGCTCGAAAATAAAGTGAACCGCCTAAATGCTTTAGGGTATCGCGATGAAGCAGAAGCCCTTTTTGAGATACTGCGCGAATCGCATCTTTACTTTTCTTGCCCAAAAATCGAACATTGAACTGTTTTATAACAATTTGTTTTTTACGTATCGAAATTCTGATGTAATAAACTAAAGAAGCATATTTTTGCATGTTCAAATATAGCTCTTCGATTAATTCAATAACTTCACAGATGATTTCATCTCTAATGTCTTCAGGAATATCGTTACTAGATATATTGCATATGGATCTTCCTTTTAATCCACATGATTCATTGATTGAGTCGTTCATTTGTAGCGTATCTTCAATGCGCTGAATGAACTCGCTTCGAGCATCATGCTTAGCAGTATTTCCACGTAGAATGTCGATAATATTATGACCTTCTTCAAAAGCCTGATCTGCCAAATCATTTATTTCTTCAATAGCTTCTCGTTGCTTTTTAGAAATAGACTTGTCAAGTAATGCTATTTTACTTTGTAGTGCAATATCCGCAATCTTATTAGTTAATTTATCGTGCATTCGCACAGCCAAATTAAGATTATTAATTGTTTGCTTGTCTTTTTCATAAAGAACCATTTTTTGGTGATAAATACGCAAAATAATACCAGTGCAAACGCAAAATATATTTATTAAAAGGTAAGCAATAAGATACTTGAAAGACAAAGTTGATAGGTATCGGTATGCAACGTAGTGTAATGCATCTATTGCTAAGAATAAAGGTAGTGTAAATTGAATCGGATATAAATATGAAATAAAAACAAATGATATGATGAGCCCGAAAGTTACTGGTGGAAGATTCAGACTAGGAATAACAAGAATGCTGAGGTGCACAAAAATATAGCACATGCTCATAAAATGCGGGAGCAAGCAAAGGAACAGATTCATAGCAGCAAGAATCATGTAAACTATAACAAGTTGTATTGTGCTATTGTCGCTATTTGAGTAAATATATGCATCCATTGCGCTTGACAAACATCCCAATAGCAAAAATGTTTTATTGTCGATAATCTTTTCTCGCAAACGACGCATTAAGAAAATAATCATTGTGTATCATTTCCTAAATATTCATCATGCAGCCATGTGGTAATAAGTTGTGAACGATTCGTCACATTCAACTTTTTGAACACGCGACGAAGGATAGTTTCCACAGTACAAGTTTCAACAAATAAACGTTTAGCGATTTGCGCATTGGTCATGCCTTTACTGCACAACTTTACAATTTCAGTCTCATGATCCGTTAAAGCAAGGCGTCCCTTTTTTGGCTTATTTTGCAAACGTTGAAATGCTGTCATCGTGTCGTCAAAATGAAGATTACCTATTATTTGCGGCTTGAATGTGCCATGGGCAATACTGCTAAGCATGGCGCAAATAGTTTCTGGGTGGTTCTTTCCAACAATGCCTTGTGCGCCTGCTGTTGATGCTTTTAAAGCATAATCGTTGATAGGGAATGAAGTTATAGCAATTATTATTGGGAGTGAGTATCTTCTTCGCAATTCGTATAATATTTTAATTCCCGAAACCCCAGACATATACATGTCAATTAGCAGCACGTCTGGGCATTGATTTTGACAAAACTGAATTGCTTGATCGGCGTACGCGGATAACCAGCAAATACTGCAGGATGGAACAACCTGTTCAATATATGTTTTTAGGCCGTGTAGACAAAAACAATCATCATCAACAATGCCAACAGTAATATGCTTTGCTGCCATACTGCTCCTTTATAAAAGCATTATTTAAGTAATAATAATACTTGAATTTGTATAAGGAATATCTTGTCTAGGAAAACCTTTACAAATGGAATCTTATAAAGGTAGTCGCTGAGAGCTTACGGGGGTTACTCCGCAGCGAATAAGTTCGCTTAAAGCTTAGTAACTTAATGCAATATGGTTGAGGCAGGGCGATAGCTGAGTGAAGAAGTTGCCATGTGTGCTTTATGCTTCATTGCGCTGTCGCACTAAATGGATTGTTATATGCTTCTTTTTACCCATGTTGATGGTGTCCAATAATCTTTGGTAAGCATTGATGGGTATGTTTGCTTACGAGTTTGAATAATCCATAAGGCTATACCTGTTGAAACAAGTATTACGCCAGCTGCAATCATTATGAATAATGATGAATTTAGATTTCCCCATGCTAGTACGCTTGCATACCCCACGATAATGCCGCATTGCTCCATAATAGAAGTAAAAGTAGTAGTCGCGCCGAGAATGTGTGTTGGTATGCCGTCGAGAAGAGCTGTTTGCCCATAGACAATAGTGGCGTCAAAAATAATACCTGCAATGAAAGCAGAGCAAAGAAAAAGAGCAATCCAATTATTAAGTGCGAAAATAAGTAAAGGAATAGAAAGGAACCCAGGCAATAAAATAGAGTATAAAATCTCATAATGCAGCACAATATATTTGCATAATACTGAACCTACAATCATGCCAATGTTAAATATGCTGACTATTGACCCCCACGTGGATGCCGAATGAAAAAGCGTGAGACAATGGTGCGCTCCCATTAGTCTGAATGCAGCAAGCCATGAGCCTGATTGTAATGCTGATACTACTCCTAAGACTATTAACCATGGTGTAGATTTCATATACTGTAGAGAAGCTGCAAAACCAGCAGTTTTATTGCTTCCTGTCTTCGTATTGTTTGCACTATTTTGTGCTTGCTGGTTTAGATTAACTAACAGTAGAGGTAGCGCCGCTAGTATCATCACAATAGCAATGCTCGTAAAGAAAATGAGCGGATTGCATATATCAACAAATATGCCAGTAATCGCAGGTGCAGCAAGCCTGCTGAGATTAATCCACATACGCATGCTTGCTAAAAATTTGGTTTTTTCGCCAGTTGGTGCGCTATATGCCATTAATACTTTTTGATTAGGCGAAGAAAATGCAGTAAAGAACCCGAATATTATGCCGAGTAGTGTAACCGTAATAGCAATAAGATTATGCTGTGCTACTAAAGCGAAACCGTATCCAGTACACAACAAGGCAAAGCAGAACGTTAGTGCTATAAACAATCTAGTTGGTGGATATTTATCTGCAATAATGCCGCCAAGCGGTGCTGCTATGCAGGTCATAAGTGCTACAGACACTGCGTTAAGAGCTGCGTGAGATAAGTCGACATGTATTAAAAGATATAGGCTTACGCCAAATCTGCAGCTTGTTAAAAGAAAAGCATTAAGCGATAAAACTGCAATAATAAGAGTTGTGCGAATCCGTGCCGCAGCGTTCATTTCCTTCTCTTTTTTTTTTCTTTCATGTTATGAATGTCTTTCATACTCTGAATGATATATGCCTCTTGATATACACCTTTTTCTGGACTGTGAGAGAAATGGGTGTTTTACTGCGGTGTTTTACTCTTAACTACTCTTAACTACTCTTAACTGTGCTGAGCCCTACTCTCGTATAGGTTTGTTGGGTT
>NZ_JASOOL010000014.1:0-13869 GCF_030217745.1 Bifidobacterium sp. UMB1197
CTGACCAGCATCCACAGCCTCCAAGCCAGCACGAACAATCTCCGACAAATACGCAGCCTCATTAAGAGACAAGCCAATAACAGCAGCATTCAAAGAAGTCATAACAACATTAGAATCAATCGAGAAAAACTCAACAGACGTAAACGGAATACCCATACTCAACTTAGGAACAAGAACAGCAAACATACCCCAAAAAACAAGCTGAGTATAAACAGGCGTACCACGGAAAAACCAAATAAAGAACCAACTCACAGCCCGCAAAACAGGATTAACACTCTTGCGCATCATAGCCAATCCTATAGCAAGAACGATTGCAATAATCATAGACAAGAATGTGAGTATAAGAGTCCAAGCAATACCAGCAAGAACGTTATTGCTTATAAGATAAATTCCAACAACATCCCACTCAAATCGCGGATTGGTGACTATTGAGTAAAGAAGCGAGCATGCGATTATTGCTACGATTACGCCAGCCACGATTGGTCCAGGATTTTTGACTGGCAAAACGCTCTCGCCGCTAGGCGAATTTTGTAAATGCTTCTTACTTAAATTGTTAAACATACTTTCTCCATTAAAGCTTTGGGTTGTAGATTACTAATTAACACGTGTGCAATGCGTAGAAAATCAATGCAAATACATAGGAAGATGCATAGGCAAACACATAGGCAGATAAACAAATAAGGCGTGCGATTTACCTATGCTAATAGCTATAAACGCACGCCAAATTTAAAATCAGACTTCTGGGTTTACTTGCGATTCTTTAATGGCAACGTTTTCAACACCCCACTTTTTAAGAATGTCTTTGTAAACGCCATTCTTCATAAGCTTATCGATTGCAGCCTTAATAAGCTTTAGCATTTTAGCATCGCCCTTTTTAACAGCTGCGCCCATTGGCTCAGCGTCGTTGCTGCTTTCTAGAATCTCAAGCTTTCCGCTATTCTTTATTGCAGCGTAACCAGCCACAGGAGTATCTGCATACATAACGTCTGCGCGGCCAGAAAGCAAAGCTGTAGTGGCATCTGTTTGATCCTTAAAGCTCATGATTTCTAGCGGCTTATCGTTATTTGCAGCGCACTGCTTCTTGGCTTCTTCCATGATTGGTTCGCCAACAGTGCCAGTTTCTAATGTAACTTTTTTACCGCAAAGATTCTTTGGATCCACCTTAGTTGGATTGCCTTTACGAACTTCAAAAGATAAACCAGCATTTGCGTACGTTACAAAATCAACGGACTTCATGCGCTCAGCATTTACGGTAAAGCCAGAGATTCCAACGTTATACTTGCTTCCGATTGCTGGAATAATGGAATCAAACTGAGCATGCATAATCTTAGCCTTTAAGCCCATCAACTTTGCTAGCGCCTTAGAAAAATCAATTTCGTAACCGACTGGGGTTTTGCCATCGGCAGCAAAGAATTCTGCAGGAGCATAGCTAACATTTACGCCAACAGTTAGTTCGCCAGTTTTTGCAACGCTTTCTGGAACCAACTTTGCAATCTCATCGTCTTTTTGAACTTTGCTTACATCGTAGCCGCGTGCCACATCTGGGTCTGCTGCTTTAGAATCGGCAGGGCCGCATGCGCATGTGCATCCAATCAATGCAAGGGTTGCAATTGCTGCAATTGGCTTAATTGATTTAAAGATTGTGTTGCTGTTAGTCATTTTCTTCTCCTATTCAATCCTTCAGTCTTAAACAATCAATAACTTATAATTTACAGTGATATGCATAACTATACACGATATCCCTACTAAATTGCGATTATTAAAATGCAAAAACTGCATATTCATAAATTGCCATACATAAATACGCCATAAATCAGCAAAAAATAACGAATCAGAAAATCAAAAGCCGTATATTATTCACAAAAATGAATAATATACGGCGTGTCGCGCAACAAAAAGCGCAAGATTTTCCCGAAAATGTTGTTCAACACGGCAAAATCAGCTACAAAATCGGGAAAGTTTTACCGAGAATGTTGTTCAAATCAGCGTGTCGTGCAACAAAATCGGGAAAAACTTACCGAAAATGTTGAGCAAAACGGCGAATCACCTAGATTGCATATTTTTGTATCGCATAGCTCGCAAAGCCTCGCGCTTATCTTGTTCTTCGCGCAACGCCTGCCGCTTATCGTACTCTTTTTTGCCTCGCGCCAGAGCAATCTCAACTTTAGCGTAGCTACCTTTAAAATAAATCCTCAAAGGCACAATCGTATAGCCCTTAGCTTCAATCTGCCTAGAAAGCTTAGCAATTTGAACCGCGTGAAGAAGCAGCTTGCGCTTACGCTTAGGGGCATGATTATTCCACGTTCCATTTAGATATTCTGGAATATTTGCGCCTTCTAGCCAAATCTCGCCACGCCTATCAATGTTTACAAAAGCCTCGGCTAAAGAAGCTCTGCCTTCTCGTAAAGACTTAACTTCGGTTCCAGTAAGAGCAATGCCCGCTTCGTAGCAATCTTCAATCGCGTAGTCGTGATTTGCTTTTTTATTTCTTGCAACAGTTAAAGTGCCATCTGAACCAGGTTTTTTATCCAAAATGCCCTCCGCAAAAAAGCGTTTAATAAACTCTAATAATGTACGTACTCGTAGTTTCCTGCATTAGGAATTGTTCTATAAGATGGGAACGTTGCAAAACCAACGCCACCTTCGGATATAAGCACAGAGCCGTCGGAGTTTACACGCTCAACAACAGCAACGTGGCCGTACGTAGGGTCGGATCCAGCAGCACCCCTACTAAACACCATAATAGCGCCAACATGCGGAGTGCGATTTACCAAATATCCTAGCTTTCGACCAGAATTCGCCCATTCCGCGCCGTTTCCCATAAACGATCCAACAGGCAATCCAAGCTGCGATCTACGCATATACGCCCAAAGTGTGCACTGGCGAGCAGGGTACGCAGAGCCGCCAACCGTGTTTCCAGTATTGTGGCCATAGCAATTGCCCGAACCCGCCGCACAGTTTCCAGGAACCGTGTAATTCATTCCATTCGCAGCGCCATTAGAAAGAGGCAAAGCTGGCAAATTAGGAGCGCTCCACCCGCCGCCACGCATTTGCTGGCGATTAGCGTTAGGGTTCATTCTTGCAGCAGCCGTAGCAGCCAAAGCCCTAGCTTGAGCGTCGATTTGAGATTTTAACTCAACAATTTCCGCAGCCTCTCTAGCTGCGCGAGAAGTAAGACTGCTCTTTTGGCTTTCCAACTGCTTTCTAAGAGCACTTCCCTGGTCTCGCAAAGCCTGCAAAGAACGCTGCTTATCTAGAGCAGCCTTAGCAGCAGCCTGCGCGCTCTGAGCCTGATCTTGAGCTTTTTGCTTTAACTTTTCAATCGCGGTTTCTATAGCAGCCAAACGCTGGCGCCTATTCATTGAGTTGCTCAAAGTAACAGCTGCATCGTTAGCAGCATTCGCCTCACTGCGTGCAACTGCAGCCTCAGACTGAAGTTTACCAACAAACTGCTCGGTTGTTGTTGAATTAGTAACCATTGCCATTACGTTAGAAGCATTTGAGCCGTGGAAACTTTTTCTAGCAAGCGCAGCCACAGCAGCCTTTGCATCGTCAAAATCTTCGCCAGTTTTTTTAATCTTTTCTTCCAAATCGCGCTTATCTTTTTGAGCAGACTGCAAACGCTGATTTGTAGACTCCACAAGACTCATGGCCTGCTGAGCTTGATCTTGAGCCTGCTGAGTAGCTCGAATCTGGTTTGGAATTTTATGTTCGTTTAAATCATTAAGCTCTAAAATCTTATCTGCAAGTTGCTTACTAACACCAGCCAGCTGCTTTTTAAGCGCCGCATTACTTTGCACTTTTCGGTTATAGTCTTGCATTGTTACCGCATCGGCACGCAAAGGCTTGTATGCAATCAAAGTAGCAACCGTAGAAAGCATAATAACGCTTAGCGCAATTGCACTAACAGCTACGCGTTTAGAATAGTAAAAATAACATCTTTTGCTACTCAATTTGCTTTCCAACTTGCTACCCAACATGTTTTCCTTTCAAACCTTTACAAGCACTAATGCGAATTATACATTGAAAATCCTACTGAGCGTAAGCGTTTCAAACTAATCTTAAGCTTTACAACACTTATTATTTAAGATTATTTACGCCTGCAAATAGCGTCTAAGAGCAAACGCGGAGGCGACTATCGAAAGCAAAACAGCCCCCAGAACTAGCGCTGGAACAGTCATCCAAACAGTAGCCTGATTAACAAACGGCATCCAGCGAACGTTTTGCGCAAGCCAATCCGTAATAAACACTTTAACAACAATGCTAAGGGCGCACCCCGAAAGCAAAGATCCTATAAGGGAAGCAAAAGCGCCCTCTAAAATAAACGGCATACGAATCGTCCAATTAGAAGCGCCCACAAGTCGCATAATCTCTGTTTCTTGCTTTCTAGAGGCTGCAGACATGCGAATTGTAGTTCCTGTAAGCATAATCGCAACAACAACCATTACTGCAGCAAGCACAATAGTTACAGCTGTTGCATGATTTAAAACACTAAACACAGGGTCAAAAATCTGCCTTTGGTCTACAACTTCTTCTACGCCATCACGCCCAGAAAGAACTTCGGAAACAACTTGATATTTTGTTGGATTTGTAAGCTTTAATCGCAAAGAATCCTGCATATCGGCAGCGGTTAAAGTACGCCCTTGATATAAGCCATTAGGATATTGCTTAAGAAAAGTGTTCTTGTAAAACTCGCTTCTACTAACGTAAGTTATGTTTGAAACGTCTGAGCCAAGTTCTTGGTTAATAATGTTTTCTAACTTTACGATTTCGCTCTTTGTTGGAGCTTTTCCAGAAGCGCAAGACGCTGCCTGACTTGTGCCATCTGGGCAAAGCCACGCAACCACTTCCACTTTGTCGTACCAATCGCCCTTAGCTTTTGTGATTTGCGCCTGCATAAGAACGGATGCGCCTATAAACAAGAACGATATAAAGGTAACGAGCATTACCGAAATAATCATAGAAACGTTTCTGCGTAGGCTAATACACGTTTCGGAGAATATAAACCTTAATCGCATTACTCGTCTCCTTCGTTCTTAAGATTTTCGCTGTTATCTGCGCTATCTGCGTTACCAGCGTTACCAGCGTTACTCGTGTTATCCGTGTTATCCGTGTTATCGACCTTATCGGCCTTATCAGCACTATCCGCGTTACTCGCGTTATCTGCGTTATCGACCTTATCCGCGTTATCCGCGCCATCTGCCTTATCTGCCGACTTTTGCGCAGGAGGAGCAGGCGGAATCGAAAGTCCACGTCCCCAAGTCATAGTGGTTTCTAGAGGCTGGAAAACCTCGCCATATCTACCTGTTCTGCCAGAATGAACCGATTGCGCAAGACGAGCAATGCCCTCGTTGTCTTCGGAGCCATTTTGCAGAGTTTGAGCAACAGCATCCATGGCCTGTTTTGCTTGAGCAGCACGCTTTGCACGTTTAGACATAAAGCGATAATTTTCTTGCGACTCCTCTAAATCGCCTGCGTTTGCAGATGAGTTTTCGCTATTTGCAGCGTTAGAGACGCCATTAGAGCCATCATTAGAGTCATTGCTAGAATCACCATTTGCCGAAGAAACAGCCGCACTAATGGAGTCGCCTTCTACAGCCTGCTGAGCCTTCGATTTTTGCTCAACATCGGCATCTGGGAAGTAAAGCGCAGAATCGTAAGAACCCTCGCGCTCATCTCGAACAATCTTTCCAGCGTGAAGCTCCACAACGCGCTTGCGCATAGAGTTAACAATCTCTTCGTTATGCGTAGCCATAACAATTGTTGTACCCGTGCGATTAATGGCGTCCAAAACTTCCATAATTCCAAGCGAAGTTGTAGGATCCAAGTTTCCGGTAGGCTCATCTGCAAGAAGAATTTGCGGATGATTAACGTACGCGCGCGCAATGGCAACTCGCTGAGCCTCGCCGCCAGAAAGCTCGTGCGGATAATTATTTTCTTTTCCCGTTAACCCAACCGTCTCCAAAACGCGCGGAACAAGCGACTTAATTGTAGAGCGACTCGTTCCAATAACCTCTAGCGCAAAAGCCACATTCTGATACACAGTTTTATTGTTTAGCAGCTTATAATCCTGGAAAATAAAGCCAAGAGACCTTCTATACTGCGGAACCTGGCGATTTACAAGGCGGCGCAAGTCATTGCCAGCAACGTGAATCTCGCCCTTAGTTGCTTCCTCTTCGCGCAACAGCAAACTTAAAAGAGTGGTTTTGCCAGAGCCAGACGCTCCAACAAGAAACACAAAGTCAGCACGATTAACTTCTAAAGAAATATCGTCCAAAGCAGGACGCGTGCCCTTAGGATAAATCTTCGACACATGTTCTAGCGAAATCAGAGACATATTCTGCATTTTCCTTTACGAACTATTGAACGATATGCTTTACTTTTTACTATTTTATAGATTGTTTTTGATTTTACGCGCTTTACAAAAGTCAAAGCAACTTAAGAGCAAGCTATGAGTGTTTTGCAGCAACTCTTTGCTCATGCCTCCAGCGAATACCAGCTTCAATAAAGCCGTCAATATCTCCATCAAAAACAGCCTGAGTTTGCGAAGTCTCGTAGCCTGTGCGCAAATCCTTAACCATCTGGTACGGGTGAAGCACGTAGGAACGCATCTGGTCTCCCCAACTTGCCTTAATATCTCCAGCAAGCTCCTTCTTCTTTGCAGCTTCCTCCGCATGCTTTAACACAAGCAAACGAGATTGCAAAACTGCCATTGCTGCAGCGCGATTTTGAATCTGACTGCGCTCATCTTGCATAGAAACAACCAAGCCAGTTGGTAAATGCGTAATACGAACCGCAGAATACGTGGTATTTACACCCTGGCCTCCAGGTCCTGAAGCTTGGAAAGTATCCACGCGAATGTCGGAATCTGGAATATCAATATGATCCGTAGCTTCAACAAGTGGGATTACTTCAACAGCACTAAAGCCAGTTTGACGCCTGCCTTGATTGTCGAATGGCGAAATACGAACCATTCTGTGCGTTCCGCCTTCTACAGAAAGACGGCCATACGCGTATGGGGCATCCACTTGGAAAGTGGCGGATTTAATACCAGCTTCTTCCGCATAAGATGTGTCCATCATCTTAGTTTTGTAGCCATTTCGCTCTGCCCAACGCAAGTACATTCTAAGTAGCATTTGCGCAAAATCAGCCGCGTCCACGCCGCCTGCGCCCGAACGAATTGTAACAACGGCCGCACGCGCGTCGTATTCGCCGTCAAGAAGAGTCTGAACTTCCATATCGTCCAACTCGTGAGCAATAGAGCCAAGCTCCTCTTGAGCTTCATTCATTGAATCAGCATCGCCTTCTTCTTGGCCAAGCTCAATCAAAGTCTTAGCGTCTTCAATGCGCTGATCTACAGCTTGCAAACGCTTTAGCTGAGACTGAGCTGCAGAAAGCTTACTCGTAACTTGCTGAGCATGCTCAGAATCATCCCAAAGTCCAGGCTCAGCAGCCTGCTTTTCTAAATCTGCAATCGTAGACTTCAACGAATCTACATCTATTGCTTTAGAAATCGAAGAATACTTTGCTTCAACATCATTTAACGCTTGGGCAAAATCAAATTCCGCCATTTACTTAAAGTACCTCTTTATATACTTGTTTTACGCAATTACTACTTGCAAAATACTTACAAAATCAACTATTTATAAGTCTAGCGTACGGTCAAAATCTCTGGGCCATTCTCCGTAATTGCAATCGTATGCTCGCTGTGAGCGCCGCGAGAACCATCAGCAGAGCGAAGAGTCCAACCATCTTTTGGATCTTGATAAATCTCGTCAGTAGTCTTTAAGAACCATGGCTCAATTGCAATAACCAAGCCTGGGCGAAGCTTGTAGCCGTGGTGAGCAGTGCCATCGTTAGGAACGTGAGGATCGCCATGCATAATATGGCCAACTCCATGGCCGCCAAACTCAAGATTTACGCTGTAGCCATACTCGTGAGCAACGCAACCAACAGCTGCAGAGATATCGCCAAGGCGGTTTCCAGGCTGAGCCATGTTAATTCCAGCCTCCAAAGCTTCCTCAGTGCACTTAATCAAGCGCAAATCCTCAGGGTCCGCATGCTTTCCAACCACAAAGCTAACAGCAGAATCTCCAACCCATCCGTCAACGTTAATCGCCAAGTCAAGAGTCAACAAATCACCGTCTTTAAGGTTGTAATCGTATGGAACTCCGTGAAGAACTGCATCGTTTACAGACGTGCAAATGTAGTGCGCAAAAGGACCAGTTCCAAAATCGGGAGCATAGTCAACATAGCAAGAAGACGCACCTTTACGGCTCATAATGCGTTGGCGAACAAAGTCATCAATCTCAAGAAGATTTGTGCCAACTTTTGTCATTGCTTTTAAGTCTTTAAGAATACTACCAACGAAGCGACCCGCAGGCTTCATAGCTTCAATCTCGGATGGAGTTTTAAGTTCAATCATGATTTAAGACTAACGCGCAGGCACGAAAATAGCGCAAAATATGGCGAAAATACTAGCTAATGATGTCGCTTAATACTTGTAATCTAGGCACATGCCTAATAACAATGAAATTAATAACAAAGAAACGCAGAAAGAAATTTCCGCTGTAAATTTTGACCCAGCTTCCTTCTCTTCAGTTATTCGACCACAAGACGATTTATTCCGCTACGTAAACGGTCCATGGATTGACACTTACACTCTTCCAGAAGATAAGCCAATGTTTGGTGCTTTCTACAAGCTTTCAGAAGATGCAGAGACGCAAATTCGAGATATTTTAGAAAGCGAAGATTGCCCAGCCAAAAAGTCGCAAACTTTGTACCGTAAATATTTGGATACTGCAGCTATTGAAAAAGCTGGAATTACGCCAATTAAAGGCGATTTAGACGCTGTTGATGCGGCGGCCAGCAAAGAAGATTTGGTTCGCACTATTGCTGCTCTTACTCCATACGGCGGCCCAAATGCAATGTTTGCTTTTGGTGTTTACGGAGACCCTAAAGACCCTAAAACAAATGTTATGCATATTGAGCAGGGTGGATTGGGCTTGCCAGACGAAGCGTACTATCGCGAGGATAGTTACGCTCCAATTCGCGAAGAATACGTAAAAATGGTGGCTTCTTTGCTGCGATTGGCTGGGTATGCAGATGCTGCCGCTAGCCAGGAACTTGCCGAGCTCTTTTTGAAGGTGGAAACGCAAATCGCAAGCAACCACTGGGATAACGTAGCAACTCGCGATTCTCAAAAAACTTATAATCCTTACAATTATGAGGATTTGGCAAAAACGCTTGAAGCGCTGAATCTTGACGCATTCTTGGATGCTGCCCAAAAGGCTTACGATGACTCGGAAGAAGCAAAGAATCAGCCAATCAATGTTCGCAAAGCTTTTAGCAAAGTAATAGTTCACGAGCCAAGCTTTATAGAAGGATTGAATAAAATTTGGCAAGAAGCCGACTTAGAAGATTTAAAGCTTTGGGCACGCGTGCACGTGATTTTGTGCTGGGCAAGCATGTTGAGCGAAGACTTTGCTGGAGCTAGATTCGACTTCTACGGCAAAGTGCTTTCTGGCGCCACAAAGCCTCGCGATCGCTGGAAGCGCGCAATCGGAGTTGTTGACGATGCTTGCGGCGAAGAAGTTGGCCGCGAGTACGTGCGCTTGCACTTCCCTGAGTCATCTAAAAAGTATATGGAAGGCTTAGTTAGCAATCTTATTAACGCTTACCGCGAGTCAATTTCTCACAGCAGCTGGCTTGGCGAGGAGACTAAGGCAAAGGCCTTGGAAAAGCTTAGCAAGTTTGAGCCAAATATTGGTTACACAAATCATTGGATTGACTACTCTGCGCTAAATATTAAGGAAGACGCTGGCTTAATTGAGAATATGCGCGAAGTTTCTAGATTTGTGTTTGGTAGGTATACTGCAAAAGCTGGAGAACCTGTGGATCGCGAAGAGTGGCAGATGACTCCGCAAACCGTTAACGCTTACTACGATCCATTACTTAACGTAATTGTGTTCCCAGCTGCGATTTTGCAACCACCATTCTTTAGCCCGAGCGCTCCAGACGCAGCCAATTACGGCGCTATTGGTGCCGTGATTGGCCACGAAATCGGCCACGGTTTTGACGACCAAGGTTGCGAATACGACGGCGACGGCGTGCTTAACAATTGGTGGACAGAAGAAGACAAGACCAACTTTACTGAGCGCACTAAAAAGCTTATTGAACAATACAATGCGTTTACGCCAACGCAGCTGATTGTTAAATACTCTCACTTAAAGAGCAAAGAAGAGCGAGATGCAATGCCTCACGTAAATGGCGCTTTAACAATCGGTGAGAATATTGGTGATTTAAGCGGCGTAACTATTGCGCTTAAAGCCTACGCTTTTGCTTTGCAAAAGAGCAAGGGGCAAGAAATCGACGGAAGCGACGCTGCGATTCGCGAAACTTTGCTAAACGCTCCTAAGATTGATGGTTTCACTGCTTTGCAGCGATTCTTCTTAAGCTACGCGTTGGTCTGGCGCTCTAAGTCTCGTAACGAGATTGCGGAGCAATACCTTCAAATCGACCCACACTCCCCTGCAGAATGCCGCACTAACGGCATTGCGCGAAATGTTGACTTGTTCTACGATGCTTTCGATGTTAAGGAAGGCGACGAGATGTGGCTCGATTCAAGCGAGCGCGTACACATTTGGTAAGTCGCAGATAAATCGCGAGTAAGTCAAAAATAAATCAAAATATAGAAGCCTGCAAGCGTTTAATACGTAAGCAGGCTTTTTTGTATCGCTTGAGTATCTGTGCTACTCAACTATCTGCGCTACTCAACTATCTGCGCTACTTAACGTCTGCTTTTCTCTACTCGCTTTTACCTATTTTGTCAAGGATTTTTTATCAATGTGTATAAAACATAGGCTTTAACCACATTGATAAAAATATCTTGCACAACTATTTTTCATATATCATAGTTGATTTTACTGCGGCGAATTTGCCAAAAGCCACGATAATCAACACGGTTTTGCGCGATGAACTTCGAGACTTAAATTAGTCGCAGTCCAAACTTTTGAAAGGTTGAAAAATATGGCACAGCAACAAGCAACATTAACAATCAGCGGATACGTTGGTAGTGACCCAGTAAACTTTAGTCGCAACGAAAACGCGCCCGCATGCTCACTTAGAATCGGAAGCACATCTTCTTACTACCACAGCGAAGAAAAAGCGTGGAAGGAGCGTCCAACAACATGGATGACCGTAAAAGCCTACAAATCGCTGGCGTCAAACGTGCTAAAAAGCGTGCATAAAGGAGACGCAATCGTAGTTTGCGGAAATTTAAACACGGAATCTTGGCACAAAGATGGAGAAGACCGATCGCGTGTGGTTCTAGAGGCAACATCAATCGGACACGACCTAAATCGCGGAATCAGTGAATTTACTAAGACTTCGTATGCAAAAAACAAAAACGTTGTAAATGCAGAGTCTAAAAACAAAGACTATAACGAATCCGCAGATGGTCAAAACCAAAACTTTGCAATCAAGAACCCAATGTCTTCTAAATCACAGTCTTCAAAATCACAGTCTTCTACTCAAGAAGATGAAGAAACAACCGATTTTGGAGGCCAATTAGATGAAAATCAATACGACGACATTGAAGGAGGCGCCAATGAGTTTTAGAAAAGTCTAATGATATTAAACATTAGACTCAAGTATAGTGTTCTTTAAAATTTTGCTGATATTCATAGCAATATTGCCGCTGAAAATAATGCACACATACGAAAATAGCAAATATGCAATGCATTATATCAACGGCAATATTGTTTTAGCTGTTTTAGTTAGCAGATTACAACTGCTCGCGAACGCGCTCTACAATGCGAGCCGCTGCCTCATCAACTGGAACCGCTTCTACCGCAGAACCGTTGCGATTGCGGATTTCAATCGTGCCATTGTTTACGGTGTCTCGTCCAGCAACAGCAACCAGAGGCACGCCAACAAGCTCCGCATCCTTAAACTTTACGCCTGGAGAAACCTTTGGACGGTCGTCAAAGATTACTTCGATTCCCTGCTTGCTAAGCTCTTCAACAAGCTTTTCGGCAGCATCGAAAGCAACCTGATCTTTGCCTGTTGCAACAACATGAACCTGAGCAGGAGCAATTGCCATTGGCCACGCAAGTCCAGCTTCGTCGTGGTGCGTTTCTGCGAGGCATGCGATCACGCGGCTAACGCCAATGCCGTAGCAGCCCATCCACACTGGAACCGACTTGCCGTTTTCGTTAAGAACACTTAAGCCCAAAGCCTTTGAATACTTTAATCCAAGCTGGAACACCTGGCCAATTTCCACGCCGCGCTCAAAGCTAAGCGGGCCAGAACCGTCTGGGCTCATGTCTCCGCTACGAACAAGAGCTGCCTCCACAACACCATCTGCCTCAAAATCGCGGCCGTACACAGCGTTGTAAACGTGCTTGCCCTCTTCGTCTGCTCCTGTAATCCACTCACTACCCTTTGCAACGTGAGCATCAATCAAGTAGCGAACTGGGCAAGCAATTTTGCTGCCATCTTTGCGTGCCTGCGGGCCCAAAACGCCAGCGCCAATATAGCCCTTAACAAACTCAGGATGCGCCTTTAAATCATCCTCGGTTGCTTCTTCGATTTCTGCTGGAGCAAATTGAGCTTCAAGACGCTTCATATCTACTTGGCGATCTCCTGGAACACCAATTGCTACGATTTCTCGCCATGGCTCATCATGCTCGCCGCCAGCTGCATCTGCAGGATGCTTAACAGCAATAATCAAGTTCTTTAAGGTGTCGCTAGCTTGCCATTCGCGTCCGTCTTTGCGCGGATGCAAATCGTTAGAAACCTTAACCAAATCCTCAATCGTCTTAGCGTTTGGAGTATCAAGAACCTGCATAGCAGGAGTTGCAGAGTAGTCAACATCTGGCATTTCTGGCGTGGTCAAAGCCTCAACATTCCAAGCTTTCCCAGAAGGAGCGAGAGCAAAAGTATCTTCGCCAATCGCCATAGGAGCCAGGAATTCCTCGGAATCAGACCCTCCCATTGGGCCAGAAACAGCGTGAACAATCACGTATTTAATACCCAGGCGGTCAAAGATGCGCGAATAAGCAGCACGCTCTTCTACATAAGCAGACTTCAAACCATCTTCGTCAATCGAGAACGAGTAAGCGTCTTGCATAATAAACTCGCGGCCGCGAATAAGACCAGCGCGAGGGCGGAACTCGTCGCGATACTTAGTTTGAATCTGGTACAAGGTTAGTGGCAAATCCTTGTACGAAGAATACATGTCTTTTACAAGAAGAGTAAAGACTTCTTCGTGCGTTGGAGCAAGAAGATAGTCAGCCTCATGGCGATCTTTAAGGCGGAAAATGTTGTCGCCGTACTCTTCCCAACGATTAGTAGCCTCGTAAGGCTCACGTGGAAGAAGCGCTGGGAAGTGAACTTCTTGAGCGCCAATACCGTTGATTTCTTCGCGAATAATCGCTTGAACCTTGTTGAGTACCTTTAAACCTAGCGGCAACCACGTCCACACACCTGGAGCGGATTTACGAATGTATCCTGCGCGCTGCATGAGTTTTGCGGAGGTCACGTCCGCGTCTGCTGGGTCTTCGCGCAGCGTACGAAGGAACAGTTTAGACATACGAAGTACATTAGAATCCATGCGTTCCAATCTATTTGCGCATGAGGACATAAACACTTGTTTACACTACTAAACAAAAGCAAAAACACTTTCCCGACTTTGTACCAAAATCCGTCAAACTTTTCCGCACTTTGTACCAAATTTGACCCAAAACACGTACAAAAAGCGTCAAACAACTCCGCACTTTGTACCAAATTTTGATATGTACCCCTTTTTCTGGACAGTTAGTGAAAGGGTTATTTCATGTCAACTGGTAGATATAGTTACGAGTTCAA
>NZ_JASOOL010000015.1:0-13868 GCF_030217745.1 Bifidobacterium sp. UMB1197
TCGTAACTATATCTACCAGTTGACATGAAATAACCCTTTCACTAACTGTCCAGAAAAAGGGGTACATATCACAAATCACGTACAAAAAGCGGAACACAACTCCGCACTTTGTACCAAATTTGACCTAAATCACGTACAAAAAGCGTAAATTTCCGCTTTTTGTAGCTCTAAACCGCGTGTCAAACAACAAAAAGCGGAAGATTTTCCCGATTTTGTAGCTCTAATCAGCGTGTTGAGCAACAAAAAGCGTAGATGATTAATCGAGAATGTTGTAGATTATGCAACAGCCACGGGAACACCTGCCGAAAGCAACTTCTTCTTAAACTCAAGCGGATTCAAGATATCGCAATAATCAAATCGCACAATCCTATCAACCCCGCAATCCATAATCCAGCGCTCTCTATCTCGCTCTTTTCTAACAGCATCGCGATTATACGTATATAAGTTATTTGTGCTTAAGTTGCCAACATTCTCCACGCCTTCATTGAAACCATCAAAGGATAAATCGCCAGCAACCGAGCGGTTATTAAGCGAAGTCCTATCTTCAATCAAATATTTATCAGTACCATCCAGCTCGCCAACAATAATTTTTCCGTTAACTTTCCACATAAAATCTGCGCGATACGGACTCTGCGGGCAATTCGGATTCGGAAACTCGTGCTGCAATTGTGGCTCCACAAAACCAAGCTCAAGCATAACCGCACGCGCCAGCGACTCTCCACCGTTCTCGCTCTTAGGATTCGCATACTTTACCAAAGTCTCCATTCGCGACAAAACATCAAATTTATCAGTGTCACGAAAATTTGGATTGTTAATAGGCGAATAATTTACACCATAAAAATCCGCGTTTGTTGGATTCTGAACACTGTTCAAGAACTGCGGCGTATCGCTACAACAATCCATGGAGCCGTAAAATTTACGACAAACACGCAAAATTTTGTTAAGATCTTCACCCTTGCGAGCCGCAGAATCGAAAGTTGCTAGCGACTCAGCGAACGATCCCTTCCAAGCGCAAGCATATAGAACATTATAAATGCTGGCAACATGACTAATCGCAAGTTCTTCAGCAGTTGCAATATGACCAAATGACAATGACAATGACAATGACGCCGACGCCGATGACGCCGACGCACCTTTATATCTGTTTTTATTAAAATCATCAAGCCTTATGCCAAACTCATCCTCTATTATGTTTGGAAGTTTTAGTCGGCTGTATTTGTGTCTAAATGCATCCCGCACCGATTTTTTCTTCTCCAAAGCAGATTTTTTGCGATCCAAAGCAGATTTTTCCGCATAACTAGACGACACATATATTTCAGTAAGCGAATGATGTATGTAAGGCAAGTGAACCACCTCCAGCCCCAAAAGCACGGCGGCAGTTTCGCCAGTAAAATTCCACTTTCTTATCTTTATCTTATTTGTAAGAGTGATTGCAATACGCTTGACTTTATCTTTGTACAGCAATTGATTCCAGTGATCGCGAATAGCGTAGAAGCCATAATATGGCTCAATCAGCTCTCCAGACTTAAGATATCGGCGCAGAATTGAGCGGTCGTTGAAACACGAGGCCATTAGGCATGAATTATTTCGCTCCGACTCAAGTAAATTGTTCATGAGTCTGGCAGGGAGATTTGTATTTCTACAAGATTCCTCTGGATTGCATGAAAGATTTTTAACAATAATCATAGGCCGATAATAAGTGGCGGCGTTGTGCTTGTAAAT
Source organism: Bifidobacterium sp. UMB1197 (assembly GCF_030217745.1). Classification (NCBI taxonomy): domain Bacteria; kingdom Bacillati; phylum Actinomycetota; class Actinomycetes; order Bifidobacteriales; family Bifidobacteriaceae; genus Bifidobacterium; species Bifidobacterium sp. UMB1197. The sequence continues at coordinate 1,723 of NZ_JASOOL010000015.1, forward strand.
AGATTTTTAGCAATGTGGTTAAAGGCTATAAACCGTTGAAAACCGCGCGTTTTGTAGCGATTCATGGCGTGTCGTGCTACATTTTCGGGAAAAACCTCCCGACTTTGTAGTTCAAAACCACAAAACCAACAACATTCTCGGGAAAAACTTACCGAAAATGTAGTTCAAAACCACAAAATCAACAACATTCTCGGGAAGTTTTATTCAACCATCTATTAGTTCCAAATACTTATTAGCCGCTTTACGTATTTTCGCAGAATCAATCCAGCCATTCGTAAACGATTTATTAACTGAATGAAGTAGCGTAAACAATGCGTTTGTAAGATTTCTCTTTCCCTTAGCTATGTTGTATAGATTATCAAAATGAGCTGCTTTATTCCTAATCTCTTTAATATAAATAAGATTTTTTGCTATTGTCTTCCTATCCTCATCATATTTTTTATTGCTCTTGGAATCATTCACAAATGGAAATGCGTTACATATAGACATTTGCCAAAGTTTTTGCTGTATGAGATTGTTTTTTGTTGTTTCAGAAGATCCAATAAGTTTTACCCACGTTCCCCACATGAGTTTAGATAAAATGTCATCATGAGTTACACTGCTACCAGCATGAGCGTGAACTGCAATTTTTTTCGCTTCATTGATTTGATTTTTTATTAAGTCTTTAACTAAATCTGGCGTATATAGAGGATTAGTCCATGCTTCATTTTGCTTTTCTTGCAATGCAAGTTTGCGAAGTTCTAAATCAATTGAATTACGCACGCATATTTCTACGTATCCAATCTGCTCGTGTAGTATTCCTGCTAATTCATGATTTGATTTGCATATAAGCATGGCTGTGCTCACATCATTATTCGCATCGCGCATATAACGTTCAAATCGTGCAACGCCGCAGAATTGTTGCGCTTCTTGAAGAGATATAAAAGATGTATTAGCAGCCATTAAGACATTGTACATCTAGTTTGATATTTAACGCAGAAATACAAGCAAAAAATGATTGCAAAAATACAAATCTTTATGGAGTGTGATAGAATTGACACACCTGTGTAGGTTGCTCCTACACGTGATTTCATTGAGCTCTTGTTCATTTTGGACAAGAGCTCAGTTGCTTTATCCACATTATGCAGAACGCAGAGCAACAAAGTCGGGAAAAAATTACCGAAAATGTAGCTCAGTCAAAGCGCCTACGACTCAGGCGCATCCTCCACACGCGGCGCACCATTAATATCGCGATGAATCCCCTGCATCTGCGCCTCAATGGCCTGCAAATTCTGCGCGCACTCAAGCAGTGTCTTGGAATGCTCCGCCAGCTTTGCATCCGGCAAATCCGCCTTATACCGCAGCGCGTGCTCCAAACTGGCCCAGTAATCCATTGCAATCGTGCGGAATTGCACCTCCACCGGCGTGTAATGCGCACCCGACGACAAAAACACTGGCACAGCGTAAATCACGTGCAAGCTGCGGTACCCATTCGGCTTCGGGTTTTTAATGTAGTCCTTAACCTGCAGCACCTGAATGTCCGTTTGCTTGGAAAGGTATTGCGCAACCGCGTACACATCGTCGCGATAGTTGCAAATCACGCGGATTCCAGCCACGTCAAACAGGTTGTCGCGAATCGAACGCGTTGATATGCTTAGGTTTCTGCGACGCAGCTTCTCAAAAATCGAGTGCACGGATTTAAGCCGCCGCTCCATGTGATGCACGGGGTTGTGCGAAAATCGCACCTGAAACTCGCCGTCCAAAATCTCCAGCTTCGTGCTAATTTCGTACATCGCACCTTCGTACACCTGCATCATGTTTACAAATTCGTCCATTTGCTCGGGCGGAAGATGCGGCGTTTCGCTTTTTATAGATGATTTTTGCGCGGACTTTTCGTCGGCGGTTGCTTGCGACTTTTCCGCGTCTGGCGAATTTGTAGCAGTGGCGTCTTGCGCCCCACCATCGCCCGCCCCCTGCAGGCTGGCGTAAAGTTCGGCCAAATTTAAACGATTATGACGATCAAGTATCACGTTTTTCTATTTTACTCGCAATCTTGCTATAAGTCTGATAATCACCTGGGAATATGCGTGCTCGAAGGTATGTCGTCGCGCCCGAAAATGTAGCTCAAAACCACAAAATCTGCAACAAAATCGGGAAAAAGTTACCGACTTTGTAGCTCAAAACGGCAAAATCAACAACATTCTCGGGAAAAACTTACAGACTTTGTAGCTCTAAACAGCGTATTGGACTACAAAATCGGGAAATAGCGCTAGCGCAGTTTAACCTCGCCACGCCCAACCCATAGTATGTGCTTGCCGCGAATATCCCACTTGCGCCGCTTCTTGCCAGCCGCCGCCGTAATCATCATGGAAAGAATCGCCAGCGAGAATATCATCGCTATAACAAACAGCGTCATCCAAAGCGGCCACTGCACATGGTCCTCTGGCGCCGCAACAGGGTCCGGCAGCACGCGGTACCCCGTAACCAGCAGCCTGTGCGAGTTCACACCATACGGCGTGCACGTAAGCAGCGTCGCCAAATCGCGCCCAGGCTCGCGCTGCAGCAGGCTTATGTCGTGCGGATCCACCACGTTTATGCGAAACACCTTGTATCGCAAGGTCTCCCCTTGCACATCAAGGTAAAAATAGTCGCCCTTTTTAAGGTCGGTTAGCGAGTCGAACATGGTTGCGTTCGGCAAGCCCGTGTGCGCGGTGATCACGGTGTGCCGCCCCTTGCCGCCCACTGGCAAATCCGTGCCGTACAAGTGCCCCGCGCCTCGCGCCAGCGTCTCTTGCAGCGTGCCATGGTAAATCGGCAGCTTTACACCGATTTTCGGAATCTTAACAATGCCAATAATGCCCATCGGCTCCTCAAGCGTTTTAAGGTATCGCTTGTAGCCAGGCGTGTTGGTTAGGTCTTCCTGACCGTCCCCGCCGTACGGGTCACGCGTGAGCATGTCTTTGCGCGTGGCGTTGTAGCGCTTTGCACCGCGAATGTGCGCGCGCCGCACGTCGCCAGCCTGATCGTGGTTGTACTTATCGTACGCTGTAGAAATCTCCTTCGAAACGTGATTGTTCCACAGCGTTGAGCACACAGGGTAGCTAAAGCACAAAATGCCCGCAAGAACCAGCGCAATCGGCTCTATAATGCGCATCAGCGCGCTTTTCTTTTTAGTTATTTTTTTAGTTATTTTTTTAGTTTTAAGTGTATTTTTGTTTATTTTTTGGCTTGAGTTTGGGCGTGGAGTTCGGTCTTCGGCTGCTTGCGATTTTTCCGCAGCCACGCCACTTGCGCCAGCTGCATTGGAGGTACGCTTCGCCTTATTTTTAAACAATTTAGCAACAGCGCGCGCACGCAACGAGCGGCACAAATTGCTAACATCGGCTAGCTTCATAACTCCTCCAAGCTCAAGCTATTTAATGAAATAACTCCGCACTTTGTACCACATTTGACCAAAATCACGTACAAACTCGGGAAAGATTAGAGCACTTTGTACCAGAACACGCCAGCGTAGAAACAAAATGCTCAACGCATTTTGTTTTAAGCGCTGCAGCGTGTCTTCTGGTACAAAGTGCCTAAATCTTTTGCATGATTAAACCAAACGCCACCTAATCCAGCGTTGGCTAATCACACACAATCACGCAGCCTGCTGCTCTTCTTCCTTCTTGCGATTCTTAAGGAATACGAACATACCAGAGCCAACAAGACCGAGGCCAATAAGCGCAAAGATAATCACGCCTGCAGCACCAGTTTCTGGAAGGTTAAACCAGCGCTTGTTGCCTTCACCGCCGTTTGGAAGATCCTTAAATGTGTAGGTAAAGATAGCTTTAGTAGTGTCATAACCTTCACCCGTATTATTTGCAGTAACTTCCTCAACCTTTGGAGACAAAGCAAAGCCTTCTGGAGCAGCGGTTTCTACAATGTAGAAGGTCTCTCCAACCTTAACTTCAAAAGCACCAGTCAAACCAGTGCCGCCAGCAGTGCCTTTGTTTGCGCCTGCAAGGCCATCAGCAATGGCATCAGAATTCGTGCCTTTAACAAGACCCTTAGTAGCCTTGTCCTTGCAGTTGACATCAGTACGAGCCTTATCTGCTGCGCAAGCAACAGCATCATCCTTCTTAGCAAAGACAGCAAACTTAGCATCCTTAAGCACCTTGCTAGTATCGGTTCCATCAACCTTCTTAATCTGGAACTTAACAAGCGTCACCTTTGTATTTGGATCATTTTCTTTAGGATTGACTGGATCTGGAGTCTTTTCACCATTTTTGTGACCTGGCTGGAAACCATACTTGTTGAAGAAGCCAGTAGCTGTAGTAGGAGCATCTGCTTTAAGCTTAAACGTAAACTTAACAGTTAACTGTGGAAGCTGAGCCTTGTTGTTGGCAGTCTTGATGGCGTTAGCAATGTCAGCAAGACCACCATTATCGCCGTCGGTAAACTCTACTTTAATGCGAACACGTCCACTTTCTGGACCATTTGCTTTAGAAGCGTCATACTTTTCAACACTAACCTTGTACTTATCTTCTTGGGTTCCAGTGTTATTAATTGGTGTAGTGCCAATATTGACTTCCGTAACCAACTTCTTAGCATCAGCCGCACTGAGATTATCAGTCACACCTTCATACGCATTAGTTAACGCGTCATCCCACACAGCAAAATCCTTGAAATCATCCTTTGTGTAGCTACCAGGATCGGTTGTGGACGTTGTAGTAACATCTGTGGTAATGGTGTAAGGAATCTCATCGCCAGCACCAACAGTGCCCTTGGTGTCAACCTTCTTCTTAATATCAGTTGGCTTGTTTTTTGGCGATACCTCTACATCGTACTTGTAGGTGTTATCCGTGCTGTCTTCCGCACGAGTAACTTGCGGAATCGTCATGAAGAATGGCTTAGAAAGACCAGCATAGCCAGCTGGTGTCTTTGTTTCTTCAACCTTGTAAAGGCCGATCTCAAGGTCAGAGAACTTTGCTTCACCTTTGACTTCACCTTTTGCGGTATTGTCTTCGGAAGCAGTTGTAACCTTTTTAGCAGTATCAAGATCCAAATTAGCATCATTTGGATTTGCGTTCAAAGCACTAACCTTAGCGGCAACCTTCATCCAGTCGTCGTAGCTCTTGAGGTTTAATTCAGCAGTATCACTCTTATTAAGCTTCTTAACCCTAGTAACAGTGAACTCTGCTCCAGGAACTTTTTCTTGCTTTTCCTGAGTGCCATCACTGTTCAGCTTGTACTTGTACTTGATGATGTTGATGGAGCCCTTTATATTTTCCTGTCCCGTAGGCAATGCCCATGGAGCAGGCTTTGCATCCTCTGCCCAAGCGGAGCTGCCAGCAACCACGGCGCCAGCGACGCACAGCGTGCCAGCCATCGCGAGCGAGGCCACCGCGGCCACGCACTGCTTTGTTATCTTGTTCATATTTTCTCCTTGTTTGTTTTGTTCTTGCGAACACTTTGAGAGATATGTGTTATGTTTTGTGTTTATGTTGATTAGTTTGTGCAAATCAACCAACTTCCGCCAGTTAAACCAACTTCCGCCAATCGCAGCTTGCAACCAACTTCCGCCAGCCAACCAGCGCCGCAAACGCGCCAGCCAACCAACTTCCGCCAGCCAATCCACACCAGCTAATCCATTTAGTTATCATTTTCAGTTTTGATTGAGCACAATCATGCGCCCAAACCCTCCCGCAGGTTTTACGCTGCAGAAAATATCTTCATCAGCATCGCCACCTTTCGGTTATCCACCATTCGATGCGCAGCATTACGCCGCCGCACCACTCGGCAGTTTTGCGGATAAAAGCTTTGATTGCGGGGGCAGGTTCCGCGTGGCCGCAAGCCGCCGCGCCTACAGCGCGATTAGCCGCCGCTGCGAGCGAGGCTGGCACCGTGCTGGCCGCTGTTGTGCGAGCCACTGTTGTGCGAGCCGTGCAATCCGCAGCCACCGCACCGCGCGCCGCCTTACGCAGCATCGCCTTACGCAGCAACGCCTCAAGCATCGCGCGCCCCCACTTGGTCTGGTCAAGGAAGAACCCAGCCGCCATGGCGCCCGTGCCAAGCACGCACACCACGCTCATCAGCATGTTCCAATTCACGCAGTCTTCCCCGCCAGTCTTCGGCAGCTTAAATGGCTCCACAACGTTGACTGGGAAGAACTTTGCGGCGTAGTCAATGCCATTCGTGCCACTAAAGCCCATAGCGCTAACAATATCGCTATTATTAGGAACGCTAATCGTGTTACGCTGTACAGCATTCTTATACTCATCCAAAGCCTTTTTCTTCAACGCAAACACTGCGCAATAGTATTTGCCAGTATCCGTAGGCGCTTTGGAGTTTGAAATAAATCCGCGCGAGCGCTCCATAGTTCCGCCAGTGCTGTCGAAAAGCAAAGGGTTCTTTAATACATCAGTATCGCAACCATCACCATTATTCTTGCCCTTACGGCAGGCTTCTTGCTGCTGGAAGTTCGCGTGTCCCCACACTTTCTGATTTTCTCTACCATTAAGCTGGAAGAACAACTTGTCGAGATTTTCGCTCCAAACCTGAGGCTTGGTATCTCCCTTAGCAGGACTATTCGCATCCCTGCATAATGTTCTTAGCGTAATGCCGTCGCGCTTGGCGGTAGACCACGAGTCAACGCCAAGGTCGTTCAGCAGGCCGATTCCGCGCATAACAGTAACGCCAACCTTGCTGTCAACATTGTTGATGTTATCTGTGGAGTCGACTTGGACGTTAGATGGAACGTTATACGCGTTGCGGTCAAACTGCTTGTAAACGTTAACAGTCAAATCGTTCTTACCAATTGCTGGTCTAGTAACCTTCACCTTTGCGTAAATAGGGTGATCCTTGTTAATAGAGTCTTTGTCGTCCGATACAGAGCCGTCTGGGTAGTGAACCCTAACCTCGGCCCAATAGTCGCCCTCATCCTGCCACTTATCTGGGCGGAAGGTTACGGAGCCTTTGTTTTTTGCTTCCTTGCTGTCTTGCTGCTTCTTGCCGTCTTTCAAGTCTGGCTGGCCGTCTTTCATCTTAACGTTGTCTTCGCCGTCTTCAAAGTTAGCCCAAGGCAAATCCTTGACTTTCTTGTCACTAATATCGCCAGGCTTAACAAAACGCTTAATCTCGTACCAAGTGCCTTTAGGAAGCGAGCCTTCCTTAACGTTTTGCAAGTCGTAATCAGGAACGCCGTTGGCATTAACGTAATTCTGCCCGCTAGCGTCCTTAACCTTCTTCTTGCTTTGCGGAGTGTCAGAGCTTATAGCTGCCTTGTTGCCCTTCTTAAGATTCTTGTCAAAAGTACTACCCGCCAAAATCGTTGGAATCTTCGTGTAAGTCGGGTTATACAGCTGATTATCTCTATGAATACGCACAGAGAATGAATCAGTTTTATACCCCACGCCTTCTGTGCCGTATGGATTGCCGCTGGCGTTCAGAACGCCGTCAACTGGGTCAGCGTTCTTCTTAGATTTGATATTACCCTTAACGGCATCCGCAAACTTCTTCGACTCAGCATCGCCCTTTATAACGTAGACCTTGCACTGGTAGTCACCAGTCTTCTGCGCCTTGCCGCCAAAAGATCCGTGCGTGCGCTCAAAAGTGTTAACGCTCTTACTGCCGTCAACCCAATCGTCATACAAGAAAGTATCAGACTTGCACTTTTTACCATCCGCATTGCATTCAAGCTGTTCCTTAAGCGACGAATGCTTCCAAATCGTCTGCGGTTCCAAAAGACGCAATCCGTCTTTTTCGCTCTCCTTCGCATTTGGCTTCGTGTTATTAACATGACCAGGGAGCGTGCCATACGTATAGTCGGTTTGCTTGCCACTCTTGTCTTGCTTTGAGCAAATCATATGCTGGTGAAGATTGCCAACCGCGTTTGTTAAGTAAGCGTCAAACATAGGGCGATCGTTGCCAGTAAGAGAATCTCCTGGATGAAGGTTTATGCCATTTTCAACGCTGATTTTCCCACTATAAACTGATTGCTTCCTATACAAATCCAGTCCAAAATTATTATTGCCAGGCTTAGGCGTAACCTTCACCTTTGCATACACAGGGTGCTTGTAGTTAATCGAATCTTTGTCGTTTGAAGCAGAGCCATCTGGGTAGTGCGCAACAACCTCCGCCCAATACTCGCCAGCAGACTGCCACTTATCTGGGCGGAAGGTAACGGAGCCGTAGACGCGAGCCTTTTTATTTTCAGGAACTACTTTGCCTTTATTCTTAACAGGATCGCCGTTTTTATCGCGCGTAACATTGTCTTCGCTGTCTTCAAACCTAGACCAAGGGTACGTCTTGGCATTCTCGTTTTTAACTTCACTAGCTTTAACAAAGCGCTTAATCTCAAACCACGTGCCCGTTGGGAGACTATCCACAACAATGCCATCTTGCTCATCCAGCGGAACACCATTGCCGTCTTTAGTGCTCTTTGGCTTATCAGTGCTAATCTCGTCTCTTGTGGTATCACCACCCTGACCTTTCTTAATTGACTTACCAGCCTCAATCGTTGGCATAGTTTTATAAGTCGGGTTATACTTTTGGCTGTCTTTAAGCTTAACGCTAAATTTAAAAGTATTATCAGTCCACTCTTTGCCTTTTTGATCAGACTTACCAAGCTTATTACCAAAGTCAAATAGCTTACTGTAATCTTTCTTCTTCGCCTGATCATTTGCTTCTTTATCGAACTTCTTTAACGAATCAGAACCATTGTGGAACGCAAACACCTTGCACTCGTATTTGCCATCTTTACTAAACTTTTTTCCATCAATTACTGCGCGCGAACGTTGCAAAGTGTCAACGTTATAGCTATCGCTAGTAAGGTAATCATAAGCGAAGCTCTCAGCATTGCAAGTGCCCTTTTTCTTGCAATCTTTTTCTTGCTCCTTAGTGGCATACTTCCAGTAGCGATAGCCTGTAAATTTAACGCCATTAATGCTTCCAGAAGCGCCCTTGCCGTTGTTATCAGGCGGCGTAAGCAAGCTGTATACGTTAGTTTCATTAGAATTAGAATTTTTATCTGTTCTATGGCACACAGCTCTAAAATCTATTTTGCCGTCGCCATCTTTAGCCCAAGAATCAAGTATTATCTTCTTGTGAGCATCAATAGACGTTATCTCTTTATAGTCGTTTTCATTATAGCGGCGTTCCATCTTTGAATCTTTATAGCTATCATCGCTATAGACGCCATGCATTCCGCTGCCTTCCCAGATGTCAAGACTTACATCTGGCGGGTACTTTTTAACATGAACAGGCGCGTAAACTACGCTTTTTGCCTTATCTACCTTGCCATTGCTACTACAAATATTTCCAGCGTCCAAATCCTCGGAAGACGAGCCGTCCGCATACTTTACAACAACAGGCGTTTTAGTGTGATTGCCGTTGTTAGGCCCCTCGGCAAAGCTTTTGCCCGAATCTGTGACCTTGCTTGGAGCAAAATGCACGATGCCATCAGTGTTTCGCAAAGGATCTTTGCCAGTTAAGCTAGCCCAAGATAGCCTAGACTCGCCTACTGGGTTCTTAGAGTCGCCAAAAATATACTTATCTTTGTTGTAACCAGTAGTTTTATCTGGGAAGATGAACTTAACACCAGATGGTAAATCTTTGCCTCTTTTATCAATCAACGGTTTGCGGGCGTTGCATCCGTCCTTAGCTTTGTTATAAGGTTTAGCGCTATCTTTTCCATTATTTCCAGTTGCATGAAAATCTACTTCAGTCTCGTCATAATGCGGACTATACTGCGTTGCCTGCGAAAGAACGCGAATAGTAAGATTATGGCGTTTAACATTACGCGTATTCCCGTATACAAGATTGTATGAACCTGGTGCTGGATACTTGATTTCTATAGGAAATGTAAGTAAACCATTATCTTGGCCGTTACTTTTTCTTTTCCAATCCGAGATTAAAGGATTGTAAGTTACTTCACCAGTATCATGATTGATTTTTACACAACCCTTGTCTTTGGTAACATTGCACGGGCTACCTTGTTTGCCAGTATCTTCCTTAACACCACTAGGTAGATTCCCATAAAAACTATAATCCATGCCGATTTTAGGCTTAGTTGTTGAAACTCTATTAGGCAAATCAGTTGTGGTTTTATTTACATCATCTACAGTAAACTTGTACGGATGATCATCATCATATTTATACGCGTTCCAATTATCATTAAAATGCGCAGGAATAGGGTCATTCTTATTCCAATCCCATATTTTTGCAAAAGGCTTAACACTTATAGGAATTCCATACGAAGTAATTGGAACATTAGATCCACCACCGTAGTAGGTTGCTCCAGTTTTTGCACCCCAAAAATCGCTCAGCATTTCTTGCTTAGTGCTGTTACTGTATTCTGGATATTTAATCTGATCGTTGTCGTTAGGGTGCATCGACAAGAGATAATCTAATTTATCTGGAATACCATCACCGTCTGTATCAAATGGTCCAGCAAATGCAAACTTGTTTTTGCGATAATTACCTTTTCCTTTACTTCTATCGTTATCACTCGTAACACCAAAGATGAAAGGCATCTTGTAAAAATCATCTTTTGTGTATCCATTATCTAACTGTGCAGAAAGCTCCCACTCATAACCAGGAGCAATAATAAAACCACGCGAAGTATAGGAAAGACTTTGCTTATCAACAATGCCTACGCCAAATTTACCTTCATCTTTCCATTTGTAAATTTCGTCTACAGAATATTTAGAGGTAGCACTAGAGCCAGAGTTAGGAGCAGGATGATTATACGATATCTTTGACATATTGCTGCCGCCAACACCAGTTTCGCCACTTCCTGGGCCAACGCTGTTGTTCCAGTATGTATTACATCCACCATCGCTGAAATTGCACGTATTAATGTTGCCGGACTCATAACCGCGACGTATCCAAGATGTATTACGTCTATCTCTTTCAACGTAATATTTGTATCTAACTAAATTAATATTGCTAACGCCTTTTGGTAAATATGCATAAAATATTGGATTCTCTCCAAAAGGTCTATTAGTACCCTTTCCATCATCAATATTGCCTTCGTATTTTGTATCAACTCTACTCGCGTTATAGTAGGTCTGAGGGTTAAATACTACTTTCCAAGTTACAGTTTTGCCATCACTAGAAAATGATGGTCCGTCAAACCAGGCTGCACCACTGGCATATCTAGCATTATTTGTTCCAGCTCTAATTTCTTTTCCATTGTTATCTTCAGATGTTGCAACAAGATAACCCTCGCCTCTGTATTCCCAATAAATATCGTAGGCATTTGCCTTATTCACTGGAGGAAGAACGAGCATTGCAAGGAGCGTGGCGGCGGCGAGGATCATTGCAAGAAGTGCGCGGAGTAGGGTGCGGGCTGGGCGTGCGACGGCATCACCCTTATTCCAAGCAAAAGCGCGCAACGCAAGACGCCCCACGCGTGATGCGAATCCACGTAACCCTGCTGGTAACATAGTCTACTCACCTTTCCTGGCACCGCGAATATCGTGGCAAACCCCAACACACTGCATGAACCCACTCCATGCGGCTTGTTCCTCTTTATTCTTAGTTACTCTGTTGCACTTCGCTCTTGCTTGTGTTACGCATTTGCGCACAACGCCCAAAACGGGTAGAGTACCAGACAAATCCAATACTCAAAGGGCGTTAAGCACAATGTGCCGAGCGTTCCAACCAGTACCCGTACAAAGCGGGGACTCCCACTGCCCAACACAGCATAAACGTTCAGCAATCGCTCAACGCGGCGCTAAATGCGGCGGTTAACTCGGGGCTAACCCAACGACTAACCCAGCGATTAACTCGCGCGCAAAAACAAGATAGCAAAGCGCAGCTTTAACCGAAGCCATTAATATTTATACCCCCCCCCCCCAGAACGAATTGCAAGTTGCAACCCAACATAATTGCGCAGAGCGTAAAAGTTTTTATAATAATTGGCTTTTGCAAAAAAATCTATTGAATATGCAATAATAACCGAATAGTTTTATGTAGTAGGCGGAGTGTTTTGCATGACCTGCGTGTCGCAAAAACCACAACATCTTGTGGTTTGGGTGCGCGCGAACCACAAGAATACAAAACATAAGCGCACATAAGCGCACAAATATCGCTCGCGCATATGCAGCTCGCTCACGTCTTCGCTTGCGTTGAAAGCACACCGTGCTTTCAACCTGAGCAAGCTCAGCGAATCGAAGTGCATTCGC
>NZ_JASOOL010000016.1:0-5403 GCF_030217745.1 Bifidobacterium sp. UMB1197
TGGGGGTGATTTGCTTTTGAGTCTGGTTTGGTGTAAGTTTATCTCTTGCTGCTCAGCGCGGCTGGTTCTCCTCGGTTGAGGTTGATGAGCCGGCTGGTGTGGTGGTGGTTTGAGAACTCAAGAGCGTGTCTGTACTACTTATTAGTTAATTATTGCCAGTTCATTGTCAGCCTCACAGATTGTGGGGTGCCTGAGAGATGGTTAAATGATGGTGAGGTTTTTTGTTGGGATGTTCTTTCCTTAAAGAATGTCTCGTCTTTTTCTTTTATATTGGAGCCTTATGTTGGCTCTTCATTGAAGTTTTTCGTGGAGGGTTCGATTCTGGCTCAGGATGAACGCTGGCGGCGTGCTTAACACATGCAAGTCGAACGGGATCCGACCAGCTTGCTGGTTGGTGAGAGTGGCGAACGGGTGAGTAATGCGTGACCAACCTGCCCCATGCTCCAGAATAGCTCTTGGAAACGGGTGGTAATGCTGGATGCTCCAACTTGACGCATGTCTTGTTGGGAAAGTGTTTAGTGGCATGGGATGGGGTCGCGTCCTATCAGCTTGTAGGCGGGGTAATGGCCCACCTAGGCTTCGACGGGTAGCCGGCCTGAGAGGGCGGACGGCCACATTGGGACTGAGATACGGCCCAGACTCCTACGGGAGGCAGCAGTGGGGAATATTGCGCAATGGGGGAAACCCTGACGCAGCGACGCCGCGTGCGGGATGAAGGCCTTCGGGTTGTAAACCGCTTTTGATTGGGAGCAAGCTTTCGGGTGAGTGTACCTTTCGAATAAGCGCCGGCTAACTACGTGCCAGCAGCCGCGGTAATACGTAGGGCGCAAGCGTTATCCGGAATTATTGGGCGTAAAGAGCTTGTAGGCGGTTCGTCGCGTCTGGTGTGAAAGCCCATCGCTTAACGGTGGGTTTGCGCCGGGTACGGGCGGGCTAGAGTGCAGTAGGGGAGACTGGAATTCCCGGTGTAACGGTGGAATGTGTAGATATCGGGAAGAACACCAATGGCGAAGGCAGGTCTCTGGGCTGTTACTGACGCTGAGAAGCGAAAGCGTGGGGAGCGAACAGGATTAGATACCCTGGTAGTCCACGCCGTAAACGGTGGACGCTGGATGTGGGGCCCATTCCACGGGTTCTGTGTCGGAGCTAACGCGTTAAGCGTCCCGCCTGGGGAGTACGGCCGCAAGGCTAAAACTCAAAGAAATTGACGGGGGCCCGCACAAGCGGCGGAGCATGCGGATTAATTCGATGCAACGCGAAGAACCTTACCTGGGCTTGACATGTGCCTGACGACTGCAGAGATGTGGTTTCCCTTCGGGGCAGGTTCACAGGTGGTGCATGGTCGTCGTCAGCTCGTGTCGTGAGATGTTGGGTTAAGTCCCGCAACGAGCGCAACCCTCGCCCTGTGTTGCCAGCGGGTTATGCCGGGAACTCACGGGGGACCGCCGGGGTTAACTCGGAGGAAGGTGGGGATGACGTCAGATCATCATGCCCCTTACGTCCAGGGCTTCACGCATGCTACAATGGCCGGTACAACGGGATGCGACATGGTGACATGGAGCGGATCCCTTAAAACCGGTCTCAGTTCGGATCGTAGTCTGCAACTCGACTATGTGAAGGCGGAGTCGCTAGTAATCGCGAATCAGCAACGTCGCGGTGAATGCGTTCCCGGGCCTTGTACACACCGCCCGTCAAGTCATGAAAGTGGGCAGCACCCGAAGCCGGTGGCCTAACCCTTTTGGGATGGAGCCGTCTAAGGTGAGGCTCGTGATTGGGACTAAGTCGTAACAAGGTAGCCGTACCGGAAGGTGCGGCTGGATCACCTCCTTTCTACGGAGTTTTTGTGCACGCTCGGATTGAGTGTGGTTACTGGTGTGGAAAACAATAGTTAACGTTTTGTGTGAGTGTGTTGGGCATGCTTTTGGGTTCCCGGATTGCCACCCCCCTTTTGTTGGGGTTGCGGTCCTAGCCCTTGGATTACAGGTTGAGGCTTTATTGTTTTTGGCTTGTGTTCTTGGTGTTTGGTGGTTTGAGAACTGGATAGTGGACGCGAGTAAGAATAGTGAGACTATTTTTGGTTTTGCTTGTTTTTACTTTTATCAATTTCAACCGGCTCCATTTTGGTGGAGTCGCTTGATCGTTTTGTGATCGTTTAGTGTGATGATTTATTGTCTAGAGAGTTAAGCGATAGGCTTTTTACTGGTGTATCACTGGTAAGGGCGTATGGTGGATGCCTTGGTAGACAGGACCGATGAAGGACGTGACGGGCTGCGATATGCCTCGGGGAGCTGCCGAGTGGGCTTTGATCCGAGGATTTCCGAATGGGGAGACCCGGCCACTGTTATGGGTGGTCACCACAGTTTTGTGGGGGGTACGCAGGGAAGTGAAACATCTCAGTACCTGCAGGAAAGGATACTCCGTGAGTAGTGGCGAGCGAAAGCGGATCAGGCTAAACCGAGTACGTGTGATAACCGTCAGGTGTTGCGTATTCGGGGTCGTGGGATTGACTGTTCAGCCTCTGACGGGGTTGAGAAGAGTGATAAAACGTCGTGTTATGTGAATGGGATTGAATTCCCAGCCGTAGAGGGTGATGGCCCCGTAGCAGGTCGTGCGATGTCTCTTTATGTTTATTCCCAAGTAGCGCGGGCCTCGTGGAATCCCGCGTGAATCTGCCCAGACCGTTGGGTAAGCCTAAGTATTCCTGTCTGACCGATAGTGTACTAGTACCGTGAGGGAAAGGTGAAAAGCACCCCGGGAGGGGAGTGAAATAGTTCCTGAAACCGTGCGCTTACAATCCGTCGGAGCCTTCTTGTGGGGTGACGGCGTGCCTATCGAAAAATGAGTCTGCGAGTCAGTGGTATGTGGCGAGGCTAACCCGGGTGGGGGAGCCGTAGCGAAAGCGAGTTTTAAAAGGCGTTTTAGTCGCATGTCCTGGACCCGAAGCGGGATGATCTAGCCCTGAGCAGGTTGAAGCGCGGGTAAGACCGTGTGGAGGACCGAACCCACCTAGGTTGAAAACTGGGGGGATGACTTGGGGTTAGGGGTGAAAGGCCAATCAAATTCCGTGATAGCTGGTTCTCTCCGAAATGCATTTAGGTGCAGCGTCATGTTATTGCTTACAGGGGGTAGAGCTACTGGATGCTTGCGGGCCCATACCGGGTACTAATAGCAGCCAAACTCCGAATACCTGTTAGGTTTATCATGGCAGTGAGTCGGCGGGGGATAAGCTCCGTCGTCAAAAGGGAAACAGCCCTGATCGTCGTCTAAGGTCCCGAAGCGCGTGCTAAGTGGGAAAGGATGTGGAGTCGCATAGACAGCCAGGAGGTTGGCTCAGAAGCAGCCATCCTTGAAAGAGTGCGTAACAGCTCACTGGTCTAGTGGTTCCGCGCCGACAATGTAGCGGGGCTTAAGCACGCCACCGAAGACGCGGCTGCGTGATTTTTTCACGTGGGGTAGGAGAGCGTCCTGTAAGGGGTGAAGCGGCCGTGTGAACGTGTCGTGGACTTTACGGGAGTGAGAATGCAGACATGAGTAGCGAGAGACAGGTGTGAATCCTGTCCGCTGAATGACTAAGGGTTCCGGGGCCACGTTCGTCGTCCCCGGGTGAGTCGAGTCCTAAGGCGAGGCCGACAGGCGTAGTCGAATGGATGAACGGGTTGATATTCCCGTACCGGTGTTACACCGTTCGAACTGAATCTGAGAGTACTAACCTTGATTATTCTGGTTGATTGCCTTTCGGGGTTTTCAGCTGGTTTGGTTTTGGGACTGTATCGGTAGTAGGTTAGCGTGGGAGTGACGCGGGTAGGTAGCCGGCTGCGGAGGTGGTTTTCCGTGGCTAAGCGTGTGGGCTGTCTCCTAGGTAAATCCGGGGGATGTTTAAGCTGAGGCGTGATGGGTAGGCCGTATGGCTGATTCCGGTGATCCTGCTTGCCAAGAAAAGCTTCAACGTGAGGTGTGATTCCGCTCGTACCCTAAACCGACACTGGTGGTCTGGTAGAGTATACCGAAGCGATCGGGCGAATCCTGGCCAAGGAACTCGGCAAATTACTCCCGTGCCTTCGGCATAAGGGAGACCCCTGATGGTGATGTTTTTTACATGCGGAGCTGTTGGGGGTGGCACAAGCTAGGGGGTAGCGACTGTTTACCAAAAACACAGGAGCGTGCGAAGGCGTAAGCCGCTGTATACGCTCTGACGCCTGCCCGGTGCCGGAAGGTTAAGAGGATCCGTTAGCTTCGGTGAAGCGGTGAATTTAAGCCCCGGTAAACGGCGGTGGTAACTATAACCATCCTAAGGTAGCGAAATTCCTTGTCGGGTAAGTTCCGACCTGCACGAATGGCGTAACGACTTCCCCACTGTCTCGGCCAGGAGCCCGGCGAAATTGCAGTACGAGTAAAGATGCTCGTTAAGCGCAGAAGGACGAAAAGACCCCGGGACCTTTACTATACCTTGGTATTGTCGTTAGGTGTGGATCGTGTAGCATAGGCGGGAGGCTGTGAAGCGTGGGCGCTAGCTTGCGTGGAGTCAACAAGTGAAATACCGCTCTTTCCATATCTGGCGTCTAACCTCGACACGTTATCCGTGTTAGGGACAGTGCCTGGCGGGTAGTTTAACTGGGGCGGTTGCCTCCTAAAGAGTAACGGAGGCGCTCAATGGTCCGCTCAGCCCGGTTGGCAATCGGGTGTTGAGTGTAATCGCACAAGCGGGCTTGACTGTGAGACTGACGGGTCGAGCAGGGACGAAAGTCGGAGATAGTGATCCGGTGCCGGCGTACGGACGTGGCATCGCTCAACGGATAAAAGGTACCCCGGGGATAACAGGCTGATCATTCCCAAGAGTCCATATCGACGGGATGGTTTGGCACCTCGATGTCGGCTCGTCGCATCCTGGGGCTGGAGCAGGTCCCAAGGGTTCGGCTGTTCGCCGATTAAAGCGGCACGCGAGCTGGGTTCAGAACGTCGTGAGACAGTTTGGTCTCTATCCTCTGCGCTCGTTGGAATGTTGAGGAGACCTGCCCATAGTACGAGAGGACCTGGGTGGACGAACCTCTGGTATGCCGGTCGTCACGCCAGTGGCGCCGCCGGTTAGCTACGTTTGGAAGGGATAACCGCTGAAAGCATCTAAGCGGGAAGCCTGCTCCAAGATTAGCATTCCTTGCACTTTTGTGTGTGAGCCCCCATGTAGAACACGTGGTTGATAGGCTGGATGTGGAAGCCCTGTAAGGGGTGGAGCTGACCAGTACTAATGGGCGATTGTGATACTACTTGTTATTGCTTATCGTTTAATTCTCTTAGATAGTATGGAGTGTTAAACGGTCATATTATGGTCATGTTGTTGATTTTGATAATTGTTCTTCTTGCTGCTCGCGTTCATGTCCGGTTCCCAAACCGCCAATTTGCCACTCG
>NZ_JASOOL010000017.1:0-4011 GCF_030217745.1 Bifidobacterium sp. UMB1197
TTTTTTTTTTAAGTGCTAGCGTTGATATTTTAGGGATGTCATTTTATTTTGCATAGGATTAGAAGATGAAGAATCAAAGTAGACTATATAAAAGCATTGCGATTTGTGCGTCTGTTATTGCTGCTCTGGCAATGCTGGTTCCGACTGTTTCTAGTGCTGTTGGCTCGTCTGCTTCTAGCAATTCCAATCATAATGCAGCTTCTGCTCCTTCAACTCCTTCTGCTTCGACTCCTTCGACTCCTTCAACTTCGTCGTCTTCGTCTTCTTCATCTTCTGGGTCTACCGTCAGTTCTTCTTCTGTTCAATCTAGATCATCAGATGCGGATCCGCAGCCTTTAACCTGGACTACAGATTCTAATCGCAATCTTAAATGGGGATTAAGCGGAGAAAACAACTCAATTTTGCATTTGCAAGCAGATCATCCTAATGATTCGGTTAATGCAAGTACTCTTAAAGATTTGGTTAATAGTGATAGATACAAAAGCGTTAAAAAGGTCGTTATAGACGGAAATGACTTTAAAATAAATAATGCAGATAGTATGTTTTTTGATTTTTCCAGTCTTGAATCTGTAGAAGGCTTAAACAAGATAAGGTTCGTCAAAAAAGATGGAAAAGCTGTAAATGTTTCTAAAATGTTTTATAGTTGTGGTAATTTGCTAAGTTTAACTGGCATTGAAAACTGGGATATGAAAAATGTTGAAGACGCTAGTTCAATGTTTGCTTATTGCAAAAAATTAAAATCAGTTGATTTATCCAAGTGGCAGAAAGTTAATATAAGCGATGCTAGTGGCATGTTTCAAATGTGCTCTAATTTAGAAAGTGCTAAGTTATTTGCTTCCCCAAGTGGAAAGTTAACAAAAATAAACGACATGTTCAACATGGGATGGTGGGATCCAACTCAGCATCCATCTGAGCTTCCATCTAAGCTTTCAAGTGTAGAAGGCTTAGAAAAATTTAATACCAAAAATGTAACAACTATGGGGAAAATGTTTTACTTTACTTCAAAACTAAAAGAGATTAATGGCATAAAAGATTGGGATACCTTAAAAGCTGAAGATATGTCAGGAATGTTCCAGGGCAGCGGAGTTGAAGTTTTAGATTTAAGTAAGTGGAAGTTCCAGAATAAACACATATCTGAAAGTGAAGACACAGTGCATCATTCTATAGGCGCTATGTTTAATTCGGTAGGGCTTCGAGATTTATCTCTTCCTGCAAATAAAGACGAGCAACCAAAAGTATATGATTATACTGATCCAAACACGGCTGGTAATGCTACGTATGATGTTTTAGATAACAGAGGCAATCTTTCAAAAGCTTTTATATCTGGTCTTGTTCCTGGTATTTGGAGAATATTTGGTGGTAAAACAGGCAAAACTCCTGGTGAAAATCTTATTTCAAATAATGGAAAACAAAATGTTCTTCGCATAGCTCGAGATTATATTAAAGTTACCTTCAATACTACGTATAATAATGATTATATTGTTTGTTCTGTTGACGCATTGCAAGGTATTGTACCGTTTAAAGAAGGTCGAAATACAAGATATAGACTTAAGTATTATGAATTGCATAGTGGTGATTCTGAAGCTAAATTCTTGAATTGTCATCATGAATATAGAGATGATAATTTTGATAAAACAGATGCAGATAAACAAAGCGATGCAAAAGATTTAAGTATAAAGAAGGAAGAATTAGCAAAATATGCAGAAAGCATAGGCTTAAGTTATACTGCTAAGTTAATTCGTAATTCTAAGAGTAGTTCTCTTTCGGCATTAAAGAATCTTCTTAAAGAAGCAGAGTCTTCTAGGTCTGCTCCTATGACTTTTGATCAAATAAAAGCTGTTCTTGGAATTGATAAAAAAGATACTGTTGTTTGGGATATTAATAAGGTTGCTCCTTATGATTTTATTGCACGAAATATCGAAACAGGTATTTATAGTCCATCAAATAAGAGTAGTAGTAATTCTTCATTTGTTAGGTCGAAATTTGAACAGTTTATTCCAGACGATAAAGTTGTAAAAAATACGCATTTATACGCATGGGTTGATGCAACTTTTACTGCAACTATTAAGAACAATAAGAAGCCAGATAAGCCTAGACCATGCATTCCGCAGATTATAAATCCTGCTCCAAATCCTTCTCCAACGCCTCTTCCAGAGCCAAAACAAGAGTTGAAGCCTGATTCTACTCCAGATCTTGGCGGATTTAGTGGTTTCGGCGGAAGGCCTGCAATACCAAATAAAACACCAGGGCAAAGTAAGTGCATATGCCCTAATTCTCAAGAAAATAAGCTCAATAAGAGTGATGATTCTTCTAGTGACGGCGTGCGTAGAGGGTATTTAATAACTACTGGAACTGCAGCAACATGTTGGATTATTTCTTCAATTGCGGCACTGTTTGCTGGATTCTTTGCGGGTCTTGCAATTGCAACTCGTAAATTTGCTGCCAGATAGTTAGCAAGCGGTTAACTAAAACATTTACGACTGGCAAAAATCAAAAGTCGGGCTGGTGGGATTTGAACCCGCGGCCTCTTCGTCCCGAACGAAGCGCGCTACCAAACTGCGCTACAGCCCGATGTTAGACTTGCACTGGTAGTGTGATTGCTGAATTAAGCATGTATGCGTATGCGGTGATGTGCGCTGGAATTGCTGCGGTTGTGTGGAAGTGTAATCATTTTGCTACATGACTAATTTCTTTAATGCTTGCAGGTTCATCAAAATTCAAAATTTGCATACTGCCTGATATGATAAGAAATTAAGCGTAATAAGAAAAAAGAGGATGATTACAATGACTAGAGCGATAGATGTAGCCAAGTATATACTTGAGCAACGCGAAGCACGTAATCATATGACTACGACTTTCGCGCTACAAAAGCTTTTATATTATGTTCAAGCGTGGATGCTTGTAGCTCAAGATAGGCCGCTTTTTGACGATCCAATTACAGCTTGGAAACATGGTCCAGTGGTAAAAGATATTTTTAAGACGTATTGTAAGGGACGCCGATATATTTTCTCTAGGGAAATACCTGATGGTGAAAGTAGTAAAGTGTCTCGAGAAGATCGTGCTGTTATTGATCGTGTGCTCAGTTTGTATGACAATAAAGATGATAAGCATTTAGGTGACATGCTTGAGCAGATGAGTCATGAAGAAGAACCGTGGTCAAAAGCTAACTTAAACGACACTATCACCACTGATAGTATGCTTGCGTTCTACTCGATGGTTCAAGCGAATGAAGTTAAGTCATCAGCTCCAGTGCCTAATCTTGCTGATGTGTCAAAGCGAACGTTTATTAGTAGCGAAGATGCACAATTCCTTGAGAATCTGATTGCAGGGGAATGATGTCAGTTAGACTTTGGACGCGTATAATCAATCTTGACTATTCGGTAGATTTGGACTCGTTTCATTGTGACGAACCTGAACTCGATATATGGGTGCATCGTGACGCGCTTGAACAGCAGGAAGAAAGTAGTTGCGCTGTGCATGTTGCATTAGATGATAGTGATGAAGTAATTGGAATTTTCACTTTATCTTCTTATTATTTGCAGCATCGTGTAATCCCTCAGCAAACAAAGGATGATAGTAACTTATCTGGCAATATTCCGTGTGTGCTTTTGGGAAGACTGGCAGTAAATAAAGAGCATCAAGGCCAGTTGCAAGGAAGTCTACTTGTTAAAGAGGCTATACAAATGGCGTGCGATAATTCTGTTAATGTTGGTTGTAGATTTTTGTATACACAAGCATTAAATGATGATCTTATAAGATGGTATAAGAAACTTGGTTTTGTATCTTTGCCTAAAAATCCAAGAAACATGCTTTTTGATTTGAAATCTCATAAGTAATTGACTCATAAGTAGTAATAGGATTTTTGAATTGGCCTATAGTCTAAAATATGCGCATTCTTTAGGAATATTGATTATATGACCAAAAACATACACCCCTTTCAATATAAAATTAAGAGGGGTGCTGTGGAACAAATTTAACTTATTTTTTGCGTTGCTCTTTCCATTTTTTTTT
>NZ_JASOOL010000018.1:0-3438 GCF_030217745.1 Bifidobacterium sp. UMB1197
GAAATTAAAATGATGAATAAGAAGGCTATCGCCGCTTTCGCTGCTGGCGCAACTTTGCTTGCCGGCTTCGCAATGGCAACCCCAGCATTCGCTGCTGATGAAGCTAAGACCCCTGATCAGATTTACGCTGAAGATACCGCGTCGCTTAAGGCATTGGATGATGCTATTAAGGCTCAGGAAGCTAAGGTTGCTCCTCTAAAGAAGGCTGTTGATGATGCTAAGGCTAAGAATGAAGCAATGAAGACTGCCCTTGGCGATCAGTATAGTGCTACTACTGCTGGCAAGGGTAAAGAGCAGGCTGACGCTGTAACTGCCGCCGAAACTGCACTCAAGCCTGAGCAGACCAAGTTGGATGGTATGTACAACCGTGCTTACTATGAGCTTAAGGAAAAGGTAGCACAGGAGAAGGCTGATAAGGAAGCTCGTGATAAGGCTGCTCATGAGGCTGCTCATTCCAAGGCTCATCACGTTGCTGTTGTTTCTGAGGCTAAGACCAAGCTTGATGCTACTAAGGCTGATCACGCTGATAAGATGAAGACTTACAGCGAGAAGTTTGAGGCTTGGCAGAAGGCTGATGCTGATTTGAAGATGGCTACGGCTAACTTCAAGGCTGCTCAGAAGGCTGTTTCTGATGCAGAGGCTGCTGGTTTGGATCTTACTGATAAAACTGCTTACAAGGCTTTGAAGGATACTGAGGCTCGTGCTCAGGCTGAGCTGGATGCTGCTACTACGGCTGAACAGAAGGCTGCTCGTGAGCTTGAGAAGGCTAAGGGTGATGCTGAGAAGGCTGCTGTTGCTTACAATAAGGCTTTGGAAGCCTACAAGGCTGCTTACAATGCTGCTATTCGCGATGGTGTGAAGCTTCCAGCTGATCTTCCACAGATTACTGATCCATTGGTTCCAACTACTCTTCCTGGTGTTGGTGGTTTCGTACCAGACGGTAAGCCAGGTCAGCCAGGTAAGCCAGGTCAGCCAGGTAAGCCAGGCAAGCCTGAAGTTGAGAAGAAGAAGAATGATGGCAAGAAGTTGCCTAAGACTGGTGTTGGTGTGACTTTGACTGCTTTGGCTGCAACCATGCTTGCTGGTATGGGTGCTGCTGTTCGCAAGGCTCGTCACTAAGCACTGCGCGCGCACTCGTGTGTTTTAGAGCGCGAGTGCGCGTTATTTAAGATTTGCGCTTAACGGCTAGTGTGGTGTTTTGTAGGGAAATTCCAGGCTGGTTTTGCCTTTGATTCTTGTGTTTTTATTTTGATTCTGGTTTGCTATTATTTTCTTTTCTTCCCGGGATTGAAGTAAAGGCTTACGGGGGTTTTGGGTGTTGAGCGTGTTGCTTTCGGTTTTGGATGCTACTAGGGGCTTTTAAAACCGAAAGCTTTTTTGTTTTTCCCGAAAATGTTGTTCAAATTGGCGTGATTTACAACAAAGTCGGGAGATTTTTACCGAGAATGTAGTACAAATCAGTGTGTTGAGCTACAAACTCGGGAGATTTTTACCGAGAATGTAGTCCAAAACGTCGATTTGAGCTACAAACTCGGGAAATCGCTTGCGCATTTAGCAACTCAAACCAGCGCGCAAAAATGGCCACTTTGCGATCATTTATTAAGACTTTAAACTTTAAGACTTTTCAATTAGCCAATCAACCACATACTTCACATTAATGCCGTCTATTAAATCAACTCCCGCATATCTGCCTGTAATAAGGAATTTTGCGTAGTTATCGCGTAATTTAAGCAAATTATCGGTTTCATGCGTATTTTCTGGCAATTGCTGAGTAACTTGATAATATTCAACCAAATCGCCCTTGCGTGCAATAAAATCTACTTCACTGCCATCAGCTCGAGCAACATCAACGTCATACCCCCTTCTCAACAACTCCAAAAACACAATATTTTCTAGGCGATTGCCCATATTTCCAAGCCGATGACTAACAGCCTGATTTCTTAAGCCGCTGTCAACAATAAAATACTTTGCATTCTGTCTTAAGTATGCTTTTCCGCGAATATCGTACGGTCTAACTTCAAAGAACAAATAAGCATTTTGCAAAAGCTCTAAATATCTAGAAATAGTGTGATTCGAAACTTCTATCCGCTCGTTTTTTAAAAGACTCGTAACCTTAGAAGCGTTAACAAGCTGGCCAACATTATCAGCCAAAAATGCGACTATTCTTTTAAGTGTAAAACTGTCTTTTATTTGAGCGCGAGCAGCAATATCGTTAAGAATAATGGAATCGTATATGCCAGAAAGAATAGTGTATTTAAGCGGCTCGTCCGCAAGCACGACACTAGGAAATCCGCCATATTGTTCGTATTCTTTATACGCCAAATCTACTTCTCTAGAGTTAACGTCGATTTGCTTTGCTCCCAAAAATTCCTTGAAAGAGAACGGATACACTGGTATTTCAACGTACCTTCCACTTAAGTTAGTGGCAAGCTCGCCAGAAAGAAGTTTTGCGTTAGATCCTGTTATAACAATATCGCAATTAAAACTAACTCTGAGCGCGTTAATGGCTTTTTGCCAGCCATCTACAAACTGTATTTCGTCTATTAAAATATAAGTTTTTTGTTGATTTACGGTTGTTTGCTGACTTGTGCCACTGTTTGTATTTGTGCCACTGTTCGAATTTTCACCACTGTGCATTTTTGAACAGATAACATCCATAAGATTGGAATCTGTAAGCACGTTGCGATATTCAAAGCTTTCAAGATTTATGTATATTATGTGCGAGTCTGACACTCCAAGTTCGCGAAGAGAATCCATGTATTGTTGAAGAATCACAGATTTTCCGCAGCGTCGCACGCCTGTTATCACTTTTACAAAATCAGTGTCTTTAAAAGCAAGAAGCTTATTAAGATACTCAGTTCTTGAATACATACGTTTGCCTTTCGCAAGTTGGAAGTCTACTTCCAAGTTTAGTGCAAAATGGCAAAAGTTGGAAGTCTACTTCCAAATTCCGCAAAACTAGCTCATGCTTGGAAGTCTACTTCCAGCCACTCAATAACGCTGTGAGTATAGTGCGTTGTAACGCGCGAACGGTTTTCTTGAGTAAAATAACTCCGCATTTTGTACCAAATTCGGCCAAAATTACGTACAAAAAGCGGAAATAGCGTTCGCGCGGATTAGCCGCGCTCACGTCTTCGCTTGCGTTGAAAGCACACTGTGCTTTCAACTTTGAGCAAGCTCAGCGCTCCGAATTGCCTTTTCGCGCTACGCTATAAGCGAAAAGGCAGGTCGTCGCGCACGACACACCCGAAAAGTCTTTCCTTAAAAAAACCTGGGAAAATTCTTTAAAAACCTTGAAACGCGTATTTTTACGGTTTAAGTGATGCTTATCCACAAATTTTATGGTGAATGTGGCTTTTACTGTGGATTATTCTGTGTATAACATTATTTTTTTCGGTTTAGCATGTGTGGTTGGGACTTGACTTTTTTAAACGGGGG
>NZ_JASOOL010000019.1:0-2646 GCF_030217745.1 Bifidobacterium sp. UMB1197
CTTTCAATATAAAATTAAGAGGGGTGCTGTGGAACAAATTTAACTTATTTTTTGCGTTGCTCTTTCCATTTTTTTTTAAGTGCTAGCGTTGATGTGTTTGGGATAGCATTTTATTTTGCATAGGAATAGAAGATGAAGAATAAGAGCGGGATTTATAAAATTGTGGCCATCTGTGCGTCTGCGATTGTGGCAGTAACAATGACGTTGCCAACAATTACAAGCGCAGTCGGATTGGTAGGCAACGCGCGTTCCGCTTCTGCGATTTCTGGCGCTGCTGCTCCCAAAGCTCCCAAAGGTGCCACTCGTTCGGCGGGTGCGGCTGGTTCGGCTTCGGGTGAGCGTTCAGCTGATAATTCTTATGGCATAGATGCAGATGATATAAAAATTGAAAAGGCTGGCAGCTGGATTGATCTGAAAGGCCGTAATTTAGAATACGATCCTACAAATAATTTCCAAGTTTTGCATTTGAAGCCTAAGAATTCAAAAGATGATGTAAATGGAAAATTGTTGATAGGCAATGATTCTAATACTGTAGAGTCAATTTATGATGGTTATAATAATAAAACCGCTTTAATTAATCAAATAAAAATTATTGTCATAGATGAAGACATGACATTATCTGCTGCATCGCAAATGTTTTATGGGTTTGAAGGTGTTCAGAAAATAATTGGTCTAGAGCATATAAAGTTCAGTAATAAACTTGAACGTGGTAATGCAGACTCAATGTTTTCTAAATGTGAGAATCTTAGAACTTTAGATGGTATTAATAACTGGGATATGACGAATGTAAAGAACGTGCATTCCATGTTTGAATATTGCAAAAAGCTAAAAAACATAGATTTATCTGGATGGCAGCATGCAGGTATTGAAGACACAATAGGTATGTTTAGAGAGTGTAGCTCTATAGAAGAAGTAGAAATATTTCCATCTACAGAAGGTAAATTAAAGACCATTGAGGGGATGTTCTTTAACTGTAACAAACTTTCATCTATACCAGGAATTGAGGAATGGAACACTAGAAATATAAATGACATGTATTGTGCTTTTTATATGACAGCTTTAGAATCGCTAGATTTAAGTAAATGGTTTATTCCTACTGAAAATGTTCCTAAAAATCCTAACTATTATAGTTTGCCTGGTGAAGGTGAACCTGGGTATCGTGGTGTAGTATTTAACAATACTCTGCGTGATTTTACTTACGTAGGCAATTTCCTACCTTATAGAGCTAAAGGCGTATGGCGTAAATCGGGTGGAAAATCTGCTAAAAATCCAGGCGAAAATGTTGAATTAAATCCTAAAACAGAAGCTAATTATATGCGTATAGTGCGCGATTATATTGAGGTTACGTTTAAGAATAATGCTGATAATACTTCTCTAACTTGTGTTGCTGACGTGCTACAGGGTAAAAATGTTAAGCATAATTTAAGTGATACAAAATTTACTAATTGCAAATATAAATATTCTCCAAGTGAAGATGCGAATTTGAATGCTTCCGAAAAGTTGGAGAAAGCTAGAGAAATGCTTGCGTCTTATGCAGAAAACTCGGGTCTGACTAATACTGCTAAACTTATTCGCGAATCTAAGAGTAATAAGATTGATGAATTGAAAAATCTTCTTAAAGGAGCGGATAATTCTCGTTCTAAACCAGTTATGAATTTGGATAGTATAAAGAAATCTCTTGGAATTGTTGAGGGAGATACTGTCACTTGGAATGTTGATGAGAGCAAATTAGGTGATTATATTAAAGAGGCTACTGTTGGTAGAAATAATATAGGAACTGGAGTCTACTACATAGTTGGGAATACTGCTCCAGGCAGAACAGAGGTAACTGTTAGCAATGGTAGTAATGTTTCTGATTCAGAAATTTCAAATCATGAGTTAGTCGCGTGGAAAGACGTAACTTTTACGGCTAATGTAACGCATAAGCAAAAGCCAAAGCCACCTGTTCCAGAGCCAGAACCGCAGCCAGAGCCAACGCCAACACCAGAGCCGTCTCCATCGCCAACGCCAGAGCATGGTCCAGATGATTCGGATATTTTGCCAGACATAACTACAAAGCCAGATTTGAATATTAACTCGAATCATGATTTTGTATATCCGTTTATTAAACAGCCTCAAAAATCGCCTCAATCAACTCAAGGTGCTGATGTACAAAATAACGTGCTACAGCGCGCAGAGGCGGAAAATAATTCTAATTTTGTAATAAAAAAGCAATTTAATAGCAATAGTGGAACTTGCAAATGCGTGTGTCCAACTTTGCCGAAAGATGCAAAATCGCATAAATCCAATAAATCGGTAAGAAAATCATCAAATAAAGCTACGTCTTGTAAAAGCGGAAATAACTATTCCTGGTTGGGAATTGGCGGCTTGATTATTTCGTGGCTGATTATGCTTCTTATTGGCTTTATTTTGGGTTATAAGATGAGGAAGAAGCGCGATGATGAGCAAAGCGACGAAAATCAGAGTGCTATAAAAGATTAATCGCTATAAAATAAAACGCCATAAAGCAGCGCGCTGTAACGCGCTAGTGACATGACATACATTTCCGCTTTTTGTACCATATTTAGGTCAATGATATGTACCCCTTTTTCTGGACACATATCCCTTTTACTTAATCACACTATCCACGCTGCGTGGATACTTCCC
>NZ_JASOOL010000001.1:0-307533 GCF_030217745.1 Bifidobacterium sp. UMB1197
TTCCCGACTTTGTACGTGATTTAGGCCAAATATGGTACAAAATGCGTCGACTATTTCCGCTTTTTGTACGTGATTTGGGTCAAATATGGTACAAAATGCGGAAGATTTTCCCGAGAATGTAGCTCAAATCAGCAAAATCAACAACAAAATCGGGAAAATAAAGCAGATTTAAGCAAGAATCGACAAATGCTTAGCGCGCAAATCAAGCTTTCCGCGCTTTCTTTTAACATCCGCCACAACCATAGTCGCAAGAATCACCGCGCACCCAACAAGCGCAATAACAAACAGCGTCATCCAAAGCGGCCACTGCAGCTTATCGTCTGGCGCCTTAACAAGATCGGGCAGCACGCGATACCCCGTTACCAGCAGCCTTTGCGAGTTCACACCGTACGGCGTGCAAGTGAGCAAAGTCACCAAATCACGCCCCTTCTCGCGCTGCAACAAGCTTATGTTGTTTGGCTCCACAACGCTAATACGAAACACCTTGTATCGTAAGGTCTCGCCTTGAATATCCAAATAGAAAAAATCGCCTTTTTTAAGGTAGATTAAGTCGTCAAACATAGTGGCATGCGGCAAACCCGTGTGCGCCGTAATAACTGAATGCCTGTTTTTGCCGCCAACTGGCAAATCCGTGCCATACAGGTGACCCGCACCATACGCTAAAACATCTTGCGAACTGCCGTGATAAATCGGCAGCTTAACGCCAATCTTCGGGATCTTCACGATTCCCATAATCCCCATTGGCTCATCCAGCACGCTATCGTACTTTTTATACTCAGGCGTTTTTTTAAAATCATCCGTGCCGTTATAAGGATCCGCCGTAAAAATCGCGCTACGATGCG
Source organism: Bifidobacterium sp. UMB1197 (assembly GCF_030217745.1). Lineage (NCBI taxonomy): Bacteria > Bacillati > Actinomycetota > Actinomycetes > Bifidobacteriales > Bifidobacteriaceae > Bifidobacterium > Bifidobacterium sp. UMB1197. Next base: position 843 of record NZ_JASOOL010000001.1, read on the forward strand.
CGTTATACTTGCGCGCCTTGTCTAAGTTAATTGCGCGCGCATCTTTAGGCTGCTCGCGGCTAAGCTTATCGTAAATGGCAGAGAGCTGCTTAGACGCGTGATTATTCCACAGCGTTGACGCCACTGGGTACGTGAAGCATAGGATTGCGGCGACTGCCAAGACCACTGGCTCTAGCGCGCGGCGCAAAGGGCTTTTCTTTTTCTTAGCCTTCATTCCTCCTCCAATGTTTTAGTGCAGATTTTCCCGATTTTGTAGCTGATTTTGCCATTTTGAACAACATTTTCGGGAAATTTTTCCCGAGAATGTAGTGCAAAAAGATTAGAGCACTTTGTACCAGGACACGCCAGCGTAGAAACAAAATGCTCAATGCATTTTGTTTCAAACGCTGCGGCGTGTCTTCTGGTACAAAGTGCCTAAATCTTTTGAACGCTAAACCAGCGTTTAATCAACGCTGGTTATCTACGCACATCAGGCTTTTGCCTGCTCCTCTTCCTTGCGATTGCGCATGTAAAGGAACACGCTAGCCGCAATCAACACAATGCCAGCAAGCGCAAACAGAATCACGCCAGCAGCACCAGTTGCAGGAAGATTGAACCATGTTTCAATGTTGAGGTCGCTAATCTTGGTATTAGGGAAGTCAACTGTTGTTGTTTTGCCTTCTTCAACGGTTACACCCCTAACCTCATTAGCTAAAGCGTAATCAGTAGGAGCCTTAACCTCAACGAGGTAAACCGTTCTGCCAGCTACAACCTTTTGGTCGTTCTCAAACTTACCTTGACCGTTTGTGGTTCCAGTGAAGTTCTTGGAAGCATTGCTATCAGAGCACTCAGTAGGAATATTACCATCAGTGCGGGTAAGCAAAGCAGCTTTGCAAGCTTCTGCCTTATCTACCGAGTTGAAAATCTTGAACTCAGCGCCAGAAAGCGTGTTGGTAGGAGTCTTCTTATCGTACTTCTTTACCTGAAGTAAGCCAAGCTTAACATCCGAAACGCCTCCATCAGGAATGATTGGGGTTGGATCCTTAATGGTGTTAGATGGATGAGACTTAAAGAAGCCAGACTTGTTCTTAATCTCGTTCTTGTTACCAGTAGTACCCTTATATGCTTCACTTAACTTGAGCGAAACTGTAACGTGAACCTTAGGCTCAGTTCCAGCCTGTGCCTTGTTCAAAGCATTAGCAATCTTAGTCAAGCCAGCCTCCTTGAACTTAACTAAGATACGCGTATGTTGTGCTGCGAGATTCTTGTCGTCGCCATTCTCTTTAATAGCCTGTGTAGTAGCGTTCTGCTTTATTTCAACGGTGTAATCTTTATCAGTACCCTTTTCAAGAGCGTTATCAAGTCCATCAACAGTCACAGACTTAACAGCAGCGTCCGTAATATTTTCAAACGCATCACCTGGAGCGTCATCGAATACCATGTAGTCTTGAATGCTATCTGCATCCAAAGTTCCAGCAGGATGATTCACTTCCGAAGTAATTACGTAGTCAAAAGCATCCTTAACCGAAACGGCGTTGCTGCCCTTTTCGGTGCTGAATACCTTTGTGATTGAGCTAGAAAGATCTTTGTTCTTAATCTTTACAACAGGTTTGTAGTTGTAGTTTGTAACGATTTCAGTGGAGCCTTCTGTCTTTGGCTTGCGCTCAATCTGCGGCAAAGTCATGTAGAACACAGTCGTGTCATTTGCGCCGTAGTTGCCAGTAGGCATCTTGGTTTCTTCAACCTTGTAGAAGCCGAGTGGAACTTGCTCAAACTTAGCTTCGCCGTTGGTAACCGTTGCAGTTTTTATATTAGCTTGAGCATCATCAAGCTCAATCTTTGCTTCATCCTCTTTGCCACGATTCAAAGCATCGATTGTGGTAGCAATTGCGGCCCAAGTTTCTTTTTTCTTAAAAGCATCAGCCGCCGTAAGATCAGTCTTACCAATCTTCTTGATTGGCGTAAGCTTAAATACCGCACCGTCAAGAGGCTTGTGATTAGCGTCGCATTGGGAAGTGGTGCTGCCAGTTGCGCTAGTATCCACCTTTGCATCGCAATTTACGATTGTTATGCTGTATGGCCCTGTTGGAACGTGTTGACCCCAAGGCTCCTGAGAAACAGAGTCTTGGCGCACAGGAGGACGAGGCATACCCCACGCAACGCTGGCCATGGTGACGGCGCCAGCAACGCACAGCGTGCCAGCCATCGCGAGCGACGCAATCGCCGCCACGCACTTTTTTGTTAATTTATTCATCTTTTCTCCTTTACTCGATGCTCCTAAGAGCTGTTTGAGATAAGTTACTTTGTGTTTTTAGTTTGTGTTTTGTGTGTTTGCGTACCGATTGAGCACTTGTTTACGTACTTACTCGATACTTGTTTGTGTTTGTGTGTTTGTTTTGTTTTTTTGACTACCTGGAATATCTTCTGGAAATATCTTGGTTTAGTTAATCTAATTATGTTTTTATTTTTGCTACGCGCACTGCACTAATACGCGCGCACAACTTTATTACGTAGGCAGCTTTCACATTAGCATCGCCGCCTTTCGTAAAGCAGCTTTCTGCATGCTTCACTTTGACTTATAACAAATCCAGCAGCGAGCACGCTCACCATAACGGCAGCTATAGCGCCCAGCTGCAAGTTCCAATTCTGCCCGCCCGTGTCTGGCAATTCAAATTTTTTTGGCACGTGAATGTTAATAGCCAACTGCGCATAGTCTTTGTTGGCTGTTAGCTTCGCAGATGCAAAGGCGGCGGATAATGTGTCTGGCGTTACGTCGTTTTTAGCTACTTCTGCTTTGAACTTAGCAAGCGCCGCATCTTTAAGCGCATACACAACGCACTTGTAATCGCCCGTTTCCGTTGGCTTAAATGTAGCGCTGGCGTTGGCAGTAGCCGCAAACTTAGCGGCAGCCCAATCAGGCTGGCAAGCCTTCTTGCCTTCTTCTGATTTACATGTTTCTTGACTATTATCATCTGGGAAATCAAAGCCAAGATTTTCTGGCGATTGCCAATTGTTATACGCAAGACGATTGTTAGCTGTAGTGCCTGCGTTGCCTTCGCTGCCAGTAGTGTCTTCGCCACCTGCAGTGCTTGCGCCACCTGCACTACTTGCGCCACCTGCAGTGCTTGCGTCTGCGCTACTTTCTTTCGGCTTCTCGCCCTTTGCGCACAACATTCTAAGTGTAATTTGTTTTGTTGAATCCGCCTCAGACGTAGCTTCAATAAACGGCTTAAGCTCCATTCCCTTCATAACAGAAACAGTGCCGCCATCACCCAACGCCGCAGAAGCGCCACCAGAGCCAGCATCATTGTTCTTAAACGGATACACCTTCAGCTTAAGATCATTTTCCCCAACTATAGGCTGATCCTGTTTATTCGACTTAACATCAATCTTAATGGTCTTAACGTCCCAGACTTTCCCTCTTTCATATGTACCCGATTCAAAAATGCCATACGGGTTATAAGGCGGAGCGTCAGCGGAATTAGGTTGCGGAGCATACGCACTGAATATCTTTTCCACTTTTACATTATCATCAAAAAGATCCTGTTTAAGTGTACTTTTATTATCGTTAATTTTGCTATCAAATACTTGAACAAATGTGTGAGATCTAAGTTTATCACTTGTAACTGATACACTAACACCCTTAAGCGCAAGAACTTTGCATATAAAAGTTCCAGCCTCTTTAGGCGTGCCTGCAATCCAGCTTTGCGAGCGCTCGATAATATCATCACTTTCATATAAGTTGCCACTAGACTCGCTAAGTGTATCGTTAGCTGGGCGAACTCCTGGAACATGCTTCCACTGCTTTTGTGTAGTTTGACCAGTTGAACTAGCACTAGCACTAAGAGTTAAGCCATTAATTGAATTAAGGTAATAATCACTACTACCCTCTTTATGGCAAATCATGCGATGATAAATAAGATTTGGCCTCTTAGAAGATGTAGTGTCAATAAAAATCGGAGTTATTGGGCTAAAGTTTCCTTTATCATCCGATTCAACAGTAGCGGCAATACCGTTATCTTTAACTTCAGCACGATCTTTAGAGTCCTGGTGATTATAAACCTTTAACGATAAAACATCATTCGTAGGATTTTTGTATATAATCTGTATACTAAAGCGTGAATATTTATTATATGAAGAATCACAGCTATTAGTGCACCATTGCGAATGAGTAAGAGTAGAATTGTCTTTATATTTTACCTTTATAAACACATAATAACTGCCATTATTCAACCATTTATTAGCATGTATTTTAATTTCGCCAGAAGTAGGATTTACTTTAACAAAATCATTATTTTCTACATTTGACTCAAGTGCAGTACTTACAGTTGAAAGTCTCTCTAAAGAAAAACTTTCAATAAGGCCTTTAACACTACTAGATGCGTCTGTTTTTTCGTCTATTGTCGGAATACCCTTATTATTAATTTTCTTAACACGACGAAACACTGGCGTTATAGTATGAGATTCACCTATGTCTTTTATTGTAATAGATTTTTTAATTGCAACCTTTTTTTTCCTTTTAATAGTATAAAAATACTCTGCTACATAGCATTTTGCGAGTTCTGTTATGTCAGCATCTTTGCACTCTTTTGGAAGCTCAACACCGCCATTGGCAGCGCGATTCTCTTCTTTTACAGAACGCTCTTGGAGACGAGATTCCTTTGCAGATTCTTCTTTTTTGGCGCGTTCAGCAGCGTCTTTTTTAGCATCTTTATTTGGGTTCTTATTTGCGTCTTCCTTGGCAGCGCCTTGCTTTTTCTCTGAATCAACGTTTTGTGCGTGATCTGCATTAGAGTCGTCTGGATTGGTAGAAGGTTGCGGATTTACAGACTCCACAGCTCTTAGGTCTGCAGATTTAGACTCACCATTTTCTCCGCTTGCAGAAGCCCCGCCTTTTGCATCAGCTTTGTTTTCAGCTGTATTAACATCCGCTGCAGTCTTATTCTCAGGCTTTTCGGCTTGAGTTCGCTCCTGATTAGATTCATTTTGCGAGCTAGCGCCCATAGAGGCGGATGGCATAATCATAAAAGTGGCAAGAATAGTAGCAACGGCAACAAAAAGCGCAACAATCGCGCGACGCACACAAGCTGTTTTAGCGCAAATTGAGCGCAATAATCGAAGGAAACGGCTACCGCGATGTAAATCACTCATTGGCACATCTCCTTCCCTGAGTATTTACTAAGATTGCAAACAAGTGCAAAATTTATAAATAAATAGCATCTGCAGAGCTGCTACAGATGATGCTTATTATGAGCCGTTAATAATATACCCCCCCCCCCTGTGAAATTTCAACACCAATTCGCGTTCAACACGCCGTCTAGAGCTACATTCTCGGTAAGTTTTTCCCGATTTTGTTGTTAATTTTGCCATTTTGAGCTACATTCTCGGTAAGTTTTTCCCGAGAATGTTGTTGATTTTGCCGTGTTGAACAACATTTTCGGGAAGCTCGCGAGCGATTTTATAGCGGGTATAATTAGAGTGCAAGAAAAACACAGATGTATAGAGTATATAGGTGAAACATGAAACGCATTAAAACGAGCATAAACGCGGCAAGCAAAATCGCCGCAAACTCGCTAATCGTTTTTACATGCGTTTTTCTTGCAACCTGCACGAGCCTGGGTGTAATCTACCGCGCACAAGGATCTTTAACAGATTTTAACTGGTTAAATGCACTGATTTTTGTAATCGCATTTTGCGCATATTACGCAATTTTGAGGGTTCTTATTTATTTTGGCAAAAACGGAGTTATGCCAAAAATCGTAAGGTTTATGCGCGCAAAATCATTGCAAGCAGAATCCCAAACGCGTCAAACGCAGCAATCACAACAATCACAAACAAAAATCGCCACAACCCTCCGCGCCGCATTTTTTAACGCAAAACGCGCCCTAAAGTGGTGTTTTTACCACTCAACCTGCCGCAAACGAAACATTTTTCTAACGCTGATTATCGGCTGGCTGTGGGCGCCCATAACGCTGCTCGCCGCATACGGAGCCGACATTTGCTCGCAAATCCGCGAATACAGCTGGGCGTGGAATCAAGTAACTGGCTTAAAACAGCCATACATTGGCTTCTTTAGCTTTGTTCCAGCAGACATTTACCCTACGGCGCACTACCTTTGGCCCGCAAAACCAACGTACTTAAGCGACCAACACAACATTGTTTTAACGCTTATTTACGGTGCCACAGCCGCAATATCGCGCTATTTTACAGAGTCGAACGACGCAGGAATCGTGTTGCTTGCCGTTATGCAATTTGTGCTGGCGGCATTTTGTTGCACTGCAACCGCAAACCGATTCTTAAACACGCCGTGGGCTAATGCTAAAACAAGCGAATCGCAAGCTGGATGCGCGCCATGTGCAACAGCACCAACACCAACACCAATCGCCCTGCGCGCCGCCGTAATAATCACATTTTTATTTAGCCCACTCGTAGTGTTTTCAACAATTTCGCTTACAAAATCGCCGCTGTTTGCGTTTGCATTTGCGTGGTGGTTTGGCATAATGTACGAGCTTAATTGCCTGGAATTCAAGCAAAAGCCAGCCGTACACACAATCGTCGAATTAATAATCAGCGTGTGCATTATGCTGATTGCCGCAAAATACGCGTGGTACATTCTTGCGATTCAATTTGTATTGCTGATTATATCTAGCAGAAAACGTTGGAAAATCTGGGTTTTGTGCATTCTTCTTCCAACCGTTTTTATACACGGCGCAATTGTGCTTGCCATTTCTAGCGGCGCGATTATAAATGGCGACCCAATCGAAAGCCGCGGAATACAGATTCAGCAAATCGCCAGAATCGCAAAGCTAGATCCAAAAAGCATACCGCATGCAGCAAAGCGCGCAATATCGCCAATTTTCAATCTTAGTCAAGCTGCCGAAGCCTATAATCAGCAAGACGCGGATCCTGTAAAATCTTCGGGATTGCAGTCTAAAAAAGTGAGCTACCGCTGGCGCTATATTACAAAAGATGACATGAAAAAGCTTAACCACGCATGGTTGCTTATGATTACACACAGCCCGATTGTGGCAACGGACGCGCTGCTAGCAAAGTCGTACGGCTACTTTGACATTCTAGACGTGCCTTATGTTGGCCCCGAATACTATGTAAACACCGAGAATATAAAGAATTCTGAGTGGATTCGCTACTGGCTGCCCGACTGGCGCAGCACCGTATCGAGCAGCGCGGAATCGTGGAGCGATACGCCGATTCTTGGGTGGATTATTCACGGAAACCTGTATGTTGTTGCAACATTGCTGATTGGCGTTGCCGAGATAGTGCTGCGCAGGTGGAAAACGCTGGTTTTGCACGCGCCGCTTGCGCTTTTGATGGGCGTAATGGTGCTGGCGCCTGCAAACAATTTTGAGCGACACATGCTGCCGATTACGTTTGTGTTCTTCTTTACGCTTCTAATGTTTGTAAGGGATAGCGCTTATAACACATGCCGTAACTCATGCAGTAGCACATGCCGTAACACATGCCGCCAAAGTGATAAAATGGTTTGCGATTTGACGCATGATAATGCGCATGAGGACTCGCACAAGAATACGCACAAGGATTGAGGGAGTGAATGGACGAAAACACTGACTTTCTTACAATTCTTACAGGCGTAAAGCCAGATAGCACACGCGGTGAAGCATGCGAATCTGCTGAAGAATCTAGCGCACAAGGCTTTACACAAGGCTTTACACAAGGCTTTACCCCAAGCTTTACACCAATGCCATGCGCTCCAAAAAGCGAAGATGCACTTGGGATTTTTGACATTCGAGACGGCAAAGTTTTTGACGCGGCAACACGCTTGCGATTGCACACGCTAATCGCAACATGCCTTATGAACGGCATTGCAGATAGTCGCGTAAGCGCGCTAATGCACCTCTTGCAATGGCAAGAAAATACGCGATTTGTGGCGATTGCGGGAACGTATAAAACGGAATCGAACGCAAATGACGACAACCCAAATCCCACACCGCAAAACGCGGGCGCGCATGCGGCGCAAAACAATACGGACTCTTTAAGACGCGCAATCTGGACGCAACTTGGCGTATGCGGCGCATACGATGCAATAGTTGACCGCGTGCAGCTAGACGCCATTAGCGCGCGTGCAAAAACGTGGAAAATCGGCGGCAAATCGGGGGAAAGCGTCGACGCGAGCAAATGCAAAGATGCGGCGCCTTCGCACATAATCATTCTTGCGCTAAAAGAAAATCCAAACACAACAGCCCTAAACAAGATGTGCGAAGTGTTTGCAAAGTCGGGAAGGCCTGTTTGCATAAGCGGTGTGGTGGTTGGCGCGCAAAAAATATGCAAAGAAATCACGGCAACACTTGCAGCGCTTGCCGTTGCGCCGTCTGTAACACATTTGCCGCAAATAATACGATGCGACGACGTTCTTCCAGAGCGCGCGCTTATAGGCGACGAAACCGCCGTAGAAACCTTGTACACTAAGGTGTATCAAAGCTTGGCGCCGTACAACCCAGACGACCCGACTTTGCAAACAGTCGACGCTTTCTTGCGATTTGGCGGCGCGCTGGATCAAACTTCGCACAATCTTAACGTGCATCCAAACACAATACGATACCGCTTGCGCAAAGTGGCGCAAACAACAGGCTGGGATGCCACTGACCCGCGTGAAGCATACGTTTTGCAAACTGCGATTACAATCGGGCGCATCCGCGATTCTGCGCTCTAAAACATTGACGTATTTTGTTGAGATTTTCGGCGCGCCATGCAATACACTCAGCAAATACTTACATAATTGCTTTCCTTACTTGGTATTGCGCGAGGTTTGAGTATTTCTCTCCTCGCAAGTCCCGTCGCTACGCTCCTCTTTTATTGCTCGTAGAGAAATACATCAAACCTTCTGGATATCTAGAACTTTTTCGTAGCTTTAATCACCGAGATTCTCGATTTTTCTTGCTCTCTCGGCGAGTCACCACCTTCGGTGCTGAGGTTCATCTCATTCAGGGCGAAAAATCTCGAATCTCTACCGCACTTGGCGACGCTGTTTGAAAAGAATATAAAAATAAAAGCGCCGAAAATGGTGCAATCTATAAAAGAACACACTATTTTCAGCGCTAATAAAATTACTCAGCTATGCTTGCTAAAATCACGCAGCAATGCTTGCAATATCCACTGGAACGCCAGGAGCCATTGTAGAGGTAATCGTTACCTTAGTAATGTAACGACCCTTAATGGTAGTAGGCTTCAAGCGGCGAATCTCATCGGCAACAGCCTTGAAGTTCTCTTCAAGAGCCTTCTCGTCGAAGGAAAGCTTGCCAAAGAGGAAGGAAAGATTGCCCTGACGATCAACGCGGAACTCAATCTTACCGCCCTTAATATCGGCAACAGCCTTTGCAACATCCATTGTAACGGTGCCAGTCTTAGGATTTGGCATCAAGCTACGAGGACCAAGCACACGACCAAGGCGACCAACCTTGCCCATCATGTCTGGGGTTGCAACAACGGCATCGAAGTCAAGGAAGCCACCGGCAACCTTCTCGATAAGCTCGTCATCGCCAACAATGTCTGCGCCAGCTTCTTGAGCCTCAGTAGCCTTTGGGCCACGAGCAAACACCAAAACCTTAGCGGTTTTACCAGTACCATTAGGCAAGTTTACAACGCCACGAACCAACTGATCGGCCTTGCGAGGATCCACATTAAGGCGCATAACAGCCTCAACGGACTCGTCAAAAGCGTACTTTGGCATGCTCTTAATCAAAGCAATAGCCTCAGCTGGGGTGTAAAGGTTGTTACGGTCAATCTTCTCGGCCGCTTCACGATACTTCTTAGAACGCTTCACCATTTTTTCCACTCACTTTCAGTCGGTAACGGTAATACCCATCGAGCGAGCAGTGCCCGCGATAATCTTCATACCAGCTTCAACATCTCGTGCAGAAAGATCTGGCATCTTGATTTCGGCGATTTCGCGCACCTGAGCCTTGGTTACAGAACCAACCTTGTGGGTCAATGGGTTCTCGGTGCCCTTTGGAATGCCAGCAGCCTTAAGCAACAAAGCAGCGGCTGGTGGGGTCTTAAGAATGAATGTGAAGGAACGATCTTCGTAAACAGTAATCTCTACTGGAACGATCTGACCCATCTTGTCCTTCGTCTGGTCGTTATAGGCCTTGCAGAAGTCCATGATGTTTACGCCGTGGGAGCCTAATGCAGGACCCAGTGGTGGGGCTGGATTTGCTTTACCAGCCTGAATCTCGAGCTTAATAAGCGCAGAGACTTTCTTTTTTGGAGCCATAATATGGTTCTTCTTTCTTTTGAAGCGGTTAAATCGGCGCCTTAAAAACGTTGATATTAAGCCGTTTTAAGGATCCTCCCGCAACTTATATTGCTGTGCTGTGCTAGCGGATTACTCCTCCAGTCACAAGCCTTCCTATTATGCCACTTTGCCGCGACGATTTTGGAAACAAATGCGGGAAAGTCGTTCGCGCACTACGCTCTAAGCGCTCAGGCAGGTCGTCGCGCCCACGTTTGTTTCTTTTTTCCCGCGTTTGTTTACGTTTTGGCCGATTTTGGGAACAAACACGGGCACACTTCCCCACGTTTGTTTCTTTTCCCCCACGTTTGTTTACGTTTTGGCCGATTTTGGGAACAAACCCGGGCACACTTCCCCACGTTTGTTTATTTTCACCCACGTTTGTTTACGTTTTGGTCGATTTTGGGAACAAACACGGGCAAAAGGGAACAAACACGGGAAAGTAGATTCTATGTTGCAGATAAGCAAAAGCGGCAAGGAATTCGTGATAATCACAAAAACCTTGCCGCCTTCGATTCACGCTTGCGACTAATGCACTAGCAAATCACGCTAGCAACCAGACGCATGCGTTAACAAAGTTAACAAAAGAGCCTAGAACTACTTAAGTTCAACGGTTGCGCCGGCTTCTTCAAGAGCAGCCTTAGCCTTGTCGGCATCTTCCTTCTTAGCCTTCTCGAGGACTGGCTTTGGAGCATTGTCAACAATGTCCTTAGCTTCCTTCAAGCCGAGGCCAGTCAAAGCCTTAACAGCCTTGATGACGGCAACCTTCTGATCACCTGCAGAAGCGAGGACAACGTCAAACTCGTCCTTCTCTTCCTCAGCAGCGCCAGCAGCAGCGGCTGGAGCAGCAGCAACAGCAGCTACAGGAGCAGCAGCCTCAACATCGAACTTCTCTTCAAAGGCCTTGACGAACTCAGAAAGCTCGACGAGGGTCATTTCACCGAAAGCTTCAAGAAGCTCTTCGCTAGTGAGCTTAGCCATAATGGCTTCCTTTCTTACTTGGCCAGACACACCTTGTGCCTTAGAGCCATAACATTTTTATTATTTTTTGGTCTCATGCAGCAAGCTGCAAGGGAATCAAGCGGCCTTTTCCTGCTTCTCGCGCAAAGCGTCGATAGTACGCACTGCCTTGGTTGGCAAAGCGTTGAACAGGTAGGCGGCCTTGGACATGGTGCCCTTGAGCGCGCCAGCCATCTCGGAAAGCAATTCTGGGCGAGACTTGAGGTCTGCCAGCTGCTTGGCGCCTTCGGCATCGTAAACGGTTCCATCTGCGAAACCGCCCTTAATGACGAGGGTCTTATTCTCTTTGGCAAAATCACGCAAGGTCTTAGCAGCCTCAATGAAATCGCCCTTTACAAAGGTGATTGCAGTTGGGCCAGCAAGAAGCTCATCAAGACCTTCAATGCCCGCTTCCTTAGCGGCAATGCGAGCAAGCGTATTCTTAGCCACAGAGTAGGAAGTATCGCGGCCTAGCTTTTCGCGCAGAGAAGAAATCTGCGGAACTGTAAGCCCGCGGTACTCGGTAAGGTAGACAGCGTCGGCGTTACGGAACAAATCCGTAAGCTCTGCAACTACCGCTTCCTTTTCGGGCCTCTTCATGGCGTTCCTTCCTAAATTGGCCGCTGGAATGGAAATAATATATCGAAAGCCTGCGCACGGCAGAGCAATAAGAAACACATAGTGTTAAAAAGTTTGTGATAAATCGCAAATAAATGCAACCATCACTGCTCAACCTGTGCTGGCATGACACATCATTTTCAGGAATCTTGCGACTCCACCAACGGTCTGTGGTTTACGTTGGGCAAGTTTAATACCCACACGCGACAATGTCAATACCTTATCAATGTCTTATAAATTCTTTACAAAACTGCGTTAGCAACAAAGTCAAGAATGAACAAGATCGAAACAATCCAAAGCATTGGATGAACGTCTTTAGCACGCTTCTTGCAAGTCATAACTAAGCAGTACATGATGAATCCAGCGGCAATGCCGTAAGAAATCGAGTAAGAGAACGCCATAAACACGGCGGCAAAGAACGCAGGAATAGCTTCGGAAATATCGTCCCAAGCAATCTCCTTTAACGAGCTTGCCATCATGCAGCCTACAACTACAAGCACGCCAGCCGTGGCAGCCGCAGGAACAGCGCTGGCAAATGGCGCAAGAACAATCGAAAGCGCAAAGCACACGGAAACAACTACAGAAGTCAAACCAGTGCGGCCACCAGCACCAATACCAGCAGCAGACTCAACGTAAGTAGTGGTGTTAGAAGTACCGCAGATTGCGCCAACCGAGGTTGCAATCGAATCAGCAAACAGTGCGCGATCCATCTTGGAGCTAAAGCCAGAGCCGTTTTCCAAAGCCTTCTCATCTTCCTCCGAGAAGATGCCAGTTCGGCGGCCGGTACCAATAAACGTTCCCAAAGTGTCGAAAGTATCCGACATAGAGAAGGCGAAAATAGTTACCAAAACAAGCGGAATGCGTGCTGGATTAGAGAAGAGCGCAGGGAAACCTTGCGGACCAAAAATAGCACCAAAGGTGGTTGGAAGCTGAGCAAAAGCGTCTGTAACAGAAACGGCGTTATTCAGCGAAGTCAATCCAAGCGGAATACCAACCAAAGAGGTTGCAATAATCGTAATAAGCAGGCTTGCGCGAACCTTAAGAACGGTAAGAACAATAGCCAAAACAAGTCCAATAAGGAATAGCCACAAAATAGGATTGTTAATAACAGCAAGGCCTGGAATAGCAGCGGTTGGCTTACTCTTAGCGGCGGCGGCAGGATCTTTAGAAGTAAAAGTGATTAAGCCAACGCTCATAATACCAACGTATGCAACGAATAAACCAATGCCACCACCAATCGCTTGTTGCAGCGAAGTTGGGATGGCACGAATAATCATTTTACGAATCTTGGTAACGGTAATAATGATGTTAATCAAACCGCACAAGAACACCATGCACATGGCTTCTTGCCACGTAAAATGAAGGCCAAAGCACACTGTGTAAGTAAAGAATGCGTTAAGACCCATGCCAGCAGCTTGAGCGTAAGGCACGTTAGCAAACAAGCCCATAACAAGCGTGCCAATGATTGCTGCAATGATTGTAGCGAGGAAAACGCCACCCTTAGGCATGCCAGTTTGGCTTAAAATCATTGGGTTTACAACAATAATGTACGACATTGCAAAGAATGTAGTGAGACCTGCAGTGATCTCCGTTGATACATTCGTGCCGTTTTCTTTGAGATGGAAGAACTTTTCCATAAACTCGGTTCCTTGGTTTTACAGCGCAAAAGACCATAAAAAGCGTGGCGAGAGCACTTGAGCAATCGCGGACGCAATTACATTTGGGCATTCACGCAGAGGTTACTGCGACTCGCTCAGCGCGCAAAGCACACAAGAAGAACGAACACTCTAGAAAACTCGCGAGAATTAGAAACAACTTGTAGAACTTTGAACAACCGAACAGGTTCGACCTTACGCGCACGTGCTGACCAAAGAAAAATCACGCAAAAATAGCGCAAAAATTATGCAAAAATCACACAGTAATCGCCCAAAAATCGCGGCAAAATCACCCAAATCGGCCAGAAATGTAGCGTTCCGCCTCCGCATTGCGCGGATTGTTGAACATAGTGGTGGTGTCTGCAAAGTACTCAAGATGCCCTGGTTTTCCAACCGCCTTAAGGTTAAAGAACGCAGTGTAATCGGCCACGCGCGCGGCCTGCTGCATGTTGTGCGTTACAATCACAATCGTGTAATCGCGCTTAAGCTCGTTAATCAAATCTTCCACAGCAAGCGTAGAAATTGGGTCTAGAGCAGAGCAAGGCTCGTCCATAAGCAGCACTTGCGGATGCACAGCCACGGCTCGCGCAATGCAAAGTCGTTGCTGCTGGCCGCCAGAAAGCCCGATTCCTGGCTTATCGAGTCTATCTTTAACCTCGTTCCACAAATTCGCGCCACGCAAAGCCCACTCAACTAAGTCGTCGGCATCTTGCTTAGAAATCTTGCGATTGTTTAAGCGCACACCTGCAAGAACGTTTTCTCGAATAGACATTGTTGGAAAAGGATTTGGGCGCTGAAACACCATTCCAACATCTCGGCGAACGGCCACAGGATCCACGTCTTTGCCGTACAAATCGCGGCCTTCAAGCAACACCTGACCTTCCACGCGAGCGCCTGGAGTAATCTCGTGCATGCGGTCTAAAGTGCGCAAAACCGTTGATTTTCCACATCCCGAAGGCCCGATAAAAGCCGTAACCTTGTTTGGCTCAATGTTTATGTTAACGTCTTCTACTGCTAGAAAATCGCCATAGTAAATGTTCAAATTCTTAACATCAATGCGCTGACCCATTTGCGCCTCACTTTCTAAAATCCTTCGCTTACCTTGATTTACCTTGATTTACTTCGCTTTGTTTCGCTTAACTTCGCTCTATTTTGCCTTTACTGAAAACACTCGAGCCACAACTCGCCCAACAATATTCAGCAGCAAAACAATCACAATCAGCGCCAAAGCCGCCGCCCACGCGCGCTCCATTGGAATCGTAGTAACACACGAAGCAGGCGCGTTAGCTGGGCAATTTGCCGAAAGCTTGGAATACTCCTGGTAAACGTACACTGGCAAAGTGGTCATTTGCCCGTCAAAAAGATTGAAATTCGTGGATGCAATAAACCCAGCTGCCATTAAAAGCGGAGCCGTCTCTCCAACCACGCGCGCAACCGCAAGAATACAGCCAGAAACAATGCCAGGCAACGCGGTGCGCAACACGATTTTTGTAATCATGCGCTGTTTTGTAACGCCTAGAGCCAGAGCCGCTTCACGCAAATCGTTCGGCACAATTTTTAACATTTCTTGACACGATTTAACAACAGTTGGCAGCATAAGCAGCGAAAGCGCAACCGACCCTTCAAAACCATTGATTGTTCCAGGGCCTACAAAAATCGTAAAGCTAGAAAACGCAAACAAGCCAGCCACAATCGAAGGAATTCCGCTCATAACGTCTACAACAAGATTAATCACCCTAGCTAAGCGACTTCCTCGCGCGTACTCAATCAAATACACGGAGCACATAATTCCAATCGGAATCGAAATTGCCATTGCGCCAAGAGTAATCTCCAAAGTTCCAATAATGGCGTGCAAAATACCACCGTAACCGCCTGTGCCAGTGGCTGCGCCTCCAACAACATAAGTCATATTATGCGTTAGAAAATCAAGGTTTAGACGCTTAATGCCGTTTACAATAGTGGTAAAAAGCAAAGAAAGTAGCGGAATTAGCGCAATTATAAAAGACAAAAAGATTAGAACGCGCATAAACGCGTCTTTTCGCTTACGACTTGCGATTCTAGAGCGCGTTGGGCGGAACTTGTTAAAGTCGATTTTTGGAGATTCGAGGCTGGCTTCAGAAGAGCCAACAGCCTGGTCAACCCCAACAGAGCCAACTTGCAAAGATTCCGAATTTTGCATCATGCACTCGCCTTTCCCGTGATTTTGCGAGCAATAAGGTTTACAGCGAATGAAATAACAAACAGCACCAAACCTGTAGCAATAAGCGCACTAACACCCAATCCGTTTGCTTCTGGGTATTGCGCTGCTATATTTGCTGCAATCGTTTGGTTTTGTGAAGCTTGCAAAATGTTGAATTTAAAGGTGAATCCTGGAGACAAAATCATAAGAACTGCCATTGTCTCGCCCAAAGCACGACCAAGACCAAGCATAGACGCGGAAACAATTCCCGACTTTGCAAACGGCAAAACCGCTAGCTTTATCATCTCCCACTTTGTGGCACCAAGCGCGAGCGCGCCTTCTTGTTGCAATTGTGGAGCTTGCTGGAAAATATCTCGCGCCATAGAGGTTATAATCGGCAAAATCATAACTGCCAGAACAATACTAACGGTTGCAGCACTACGCGAAGGACTTGCCGCAGGACCCGCAAAAAGCGGAATCCAGCCAAAAATGTGCGAAATAAACTTCCAGAACGGGTATATGGATGGCACCAACACCAATCCGCCCCAAAGACCATAGATTACGGACGGAATCGCAGCAAGCAAATCAACAACGCCACTTAAAAGCGGCACTATTTTTGGCGGAGCATAGTGGCTTATAAACAGCGCGATTCCAATCGAAACAAAAAATGCAAAGAGCAGAGCGAGTGCAGACATAAGAACGGTGCCAAAAACCATCGGCGCTACGTAGCCTAGAAAATCGTGCGCTTTGCCGCCAGTAAAGTCTAAAAATACTTGACTTACTTGGCTTTTGTTTGCGCCTATAATAGGCCACGCTTGAAACAGCAAGAACAGTGCCACAGCTGTAAGCACCATTAAAATCAGCAATCCGCAAGCAAGAGCTACGTTTTTGAACAAGCGGTCGGCAAAACCACCTGCAAAACCACCTGCAAAATGGCCACTTTTGTGCGCATCTTTACTGATTTCAGTTCTTTGTTTAGAACTCACTCATGCTCCTTTTGTAGTCATTATATAAATGCTATCAGTAGCAATATATTGACTACTCTATTAACTACTCTAAAACCTTAGCAAAATGCTATTTTTACTTGCCTATAGACTGAACCGACTTGTTAATCCTGCCCATAAGCTTTTCTGGCAAAGGCGCGGTTCCAGCAGCATCTTGAGCCGCAGCCTGGCCTTCTTTGCTAGTAACGTAGCTAAGCCAAGACTTTGCAAATCGTGCAGTTGCAGCATCTTTGTAAGCACCGCACACAATATCGTAAGAAACTAGCACAATTGGGTAAGCGCCTTTTTCTTCCGTTTTGTGGTTTATTTTAACAACAACGCGGTGCTTTGCTTTTGCGGCCGCATCTTCGTCAATCTTTGAATCATTAACTGTTATAGAGCCGCCTTCTGGGCTAATCTCGTTGTAAGAATCTCCCACTTTTATTGCCACAGTTCCAAGCTTTCCAACTTGCGAAAAGTCCGCGTATCCAATCGCTCCGTCTGCCATGCGGATTGTGGAAACAACGCCAGATGTGCCTTTTGCGCCCTGGCCCACGCTATTTGGCCAATTTTCGCTAAGATCGTAGGTCCAATCGTTTGGCGCAACGTCTTTTATGTAGCTTAAGAAGTTTTGCGTTGTACCAGATTTATCGGACCTGTGAACAACTGTAATCGCCTTATCTGGTAGCTTTAGCTTTGGATTTTGCGATTTAATCGCATCGTCATTCCAACGCGTAATCTTGCCGTCGAAGATTTTTGCGATTGTAGAAGCGTCCATATTTATGTGTTTTCCAGCATCCGAAACGCCTTTTAGATTAAAGATTACTGCGATTGGAGAAACGTATACTGGAACGTCAAAAGCTGTAGTGCCATTTGCGCAAACCGACTTTGACTTTTCTAACTCGTCGTCGCTTAGCGATTTATCGGATCCAGCCCACGCTGTAGCTCCAGTCATAAACGTTGTAACTCCTGCACCCGAGCCAGTTGGATTATAGGCGATTTTAGCGCCAGAATTTTTGGATTGAAATCCTGCAACCCACGCTTCTACAGCAACCTGCTGGGAAGACGCACCCGAGCCTTGGAAATTTCCTACGATTTTTGCGCCAGTATTTGCGGATGATTGCGAACTACTTGCAGGAACATTATCTCCGCAAGCTGCAAAGCTCACTAAAGTTGCGGACGCTAACAATCCTGCTGCAATCGCGCGCATGTTCCACTTTATGTTCAATTTGATTGATTGATTTTCTACTGCATTATTCTTTACTGCATTATTTACTGCATTTTTACGCATATTCTTCATTCCTTTCAAGAAGAATTGCCATCATGCCAGCCAATCTACGTTTCTCGTATAACCTACCGCAAATTTTCCTCTTAAACTATTTAAACTAATGTTTAAAACTGGCATCTTTTATTTCTTATTACCTTTTTCTTCTATTAACGATGCCAATCATAAGAGGTGGGTAAAAACCTTGCCGCCAAAATCTGATTGCACTCAAAAAATGGCGGCATTTAGCACTACTCGCTTTTTGTTTAGCGATGCTGCGCGTCGGCGACCACATCGGCGTGTTGAATTCTACAAATTCCTAACAATATTTACCGTCATTTTTGCAGCCGTATCCGCGTATTCGGATATGTCGAAAGTGTGGAACTCCTCGTATTTTGTGTCTGCATTGTCGCTCATTGCGCGCACAACTAACGCTGGAACGTCGTTTCTTGCAGCCACGTGAAGAATCGCAGCGCCTTCCATTTCTACAGCATCCGCTTGAGTCGCCTCAATAACTTCCGCCACTTTTTCGGGCGTGTCTACAAAATATCCACCAGATGCGATTGTTCCCAAAATGTGGTTAATGCCCATCTTTGTTAAAACGCTGTCTGCAGTTTTAAGAAGATACTCGTCTGAATGGTATTCGTTTGTAAACGGCTTCCACTGATTAATCATGCGCATGTCGGTGTCTAAATATCTCAATGTTTTTCCAAGAACAACATCATTCGTATGCAAATTTTTATTGAGACTTCCCGCAATTCCCGAAAAGATTACAGCCTGAGGCTTGTACGCATCAATTAAATACTGCACAGTTGCGGCGGCATTTACTAAGCCCATTCCACCAACAGTAGCGGCAACTTCGATTTTTCCGCCATCTTCGCATTCAAGCATGCCACAAGATACGTCTAAGCTGGCGGCTTTATTATGCTTAACATTGCTAAGAGAAGCGGCAATGTGTGCAACTTCTTCTTCCATAGCGCCAACAATGGCGATTTTTGTAAACTTAGGCATTCGTCAAATCATCCTTTAATCTCGTATGTTACATTGCGTCTAATCAAAAATACGCTTACACAACACATAATAACAAAAGATGCGGTTGCAATTTTTAGCAAAGCGTTGCACGTAAATTCAAACCAAGGATTTGTGGCGGGAACATTCAAAAAGTCCATGATTTGATTTTGAAGCGCAATAAATCCAAAGAAAGACGCTATTAGCAAAACGCAAATTATAGAGCCAACAACAAGACGCCATCCGCGCACAAAAACGCAAAGTACAATCAGCGTAATAAACGGAACAATAACGCTAAACCATAGTGCAGAACAGGTAACAACTGTGTAGCCTTTGCTGTGAGTGCCACGATACCAGGCAAACGCAAGAAGAAATGCGCCAGCAAGCAAAAGCGCAAAAATCGCGTATCGCACAATTGGCAGAGCGCGGCTTAAAACGCCATCTTTATCTTTAGGAAGACTGTTGTACTCGGGGGCTGGTGATCCACACATTTTGCACTCCTTTGTTCAAAAATGCTGACTATTTGAGGATTTATTGTAATGCGAATCGACGACTTCGAGCTGCATAATGCGCGAGAAGTCACCTCGATTCGCTGAGCCGCTCAAAGCAGAAGCATTGCTTCTGCGCGGCGAAGTAGTGAGCGCGCTGTAACGCGCGAGCGTAGAAACACCCAGCCCTCCTACACACCAAATAGGAAGCCGCCCAACATTCTCGGGAAAATCAAGACTTAAGTCGGCGAGAAGAAACAGACTGCGCAAGCGTGTTAAGCAATCGCTCGGTATCTTCCCAAGAAATGCATCGATCCGTAATCGACTTTCCGTACTCAAGTTCGCTCAAAGGCGCAGAATCTTGGTTTCCGCCTTGCAAGAAGCTCTCCATCATAACGCCTTTAATGCCATTTTCTCCGTGCGCAAATCGATCCGCAATATCTTGTACAACTTGAATCTGACGATTCTCATCTTTGCCAGAATTCCCGTGCGAGCAATCGATTACAACGCCATTAGACGCCATGCAGTTTGTGCCAAGCCTTAAACGAACCGCCGCAACAGCCGCCGCAACAGAAGCCGCATCGTAGTTTGGCCCCTTGCTAGAGCCGCGCAAAACAACATGACAATCAGGGTTTCCAAGCGTTTGCACAGCGCACGCACGCCCAAGATGGTCAATTCCAAAGAAAGTGTGATGCTGACTAGCCGCCAAGCAGCCATTGACGGCAACCGTAACAGAACCATCTGTGGCGTTCTTAAATCCGACTGGCATAGAAAGACCGCTAGCAAGCTGGCGATGAATCTGCGATTCCGTGTTGCGCGCGCCAATCGCCCCCCAGCTAACCGCATCCGCAATAAACTGAGGGCTAGTCGGCTCCAAAAACTCGGTTGCTGCAGCCAGGCCAGCGTCTAACACGCCAAGAAGCGTTCGACGCGCCAAAAGCAAACCTTTGTGAATATCGTTCGTGCCGTCAATATCTGGGTCGTTAATTAAGCCCTTCCAGCCAACTGTTGTGCGCGGTTTTTCAAAGTAAACACGCATAACAATCAAAAGCTCGCCTTCGAGCTTTGCGCGCAAATCAGCCAAGCGAGCTGCGTAGTCAAGAGCCGCAGCGGGGTCGTGAACCGAGCAAGGCCCAACGATTACAAGCAAGCGATCGTCATCTCCGTTAAGGCATTGGCGAATCTCATCGCGCGACTCGGCAACAATGTCTTGCGCATACGGCGAAAGTGGCAACTCGCCAAGAACCTGTGCAGGAGTTGGAAGAGGTTCCAGCTCCAACACGCGGCGGTTGATTATGCGATCTACGCCAACCTGGTCTTCCCAGCGCTGGAATTTAGACGAATCAAGCGGATTCATGCCGTTTTCAAGAGCCTTCTTGACTGCGCTTGAAATGCGTTGATCAGGCGTAGATTCCATTTGTCACCATCCTATAAAATAAGCAGCGCTTGATGTTAGAGCGTTTGACGCAATTACAAAAGCACTACAAGTTTATGTAGTCGCTCTGACCTACCTTTTCGCTTGAGAAGCGTAGCGTGCTTTCCTTACTTGGTGTGGCACCTGCTGCGTCAATCGAGACGCAGCAGGCCTCGCTTGCGTTGAAAGTCCACTGGACTTTCAACTTTGAGCAAGCTCGGGCGCATTAGAGTAGCTTGAAATCCTAGTGATTTCAAGCTAAGCTAATGCGCCCATTGGGTCCCACGCCGGCAAAACAATTGCTGGTTCTTCCAGTGCTTTCTTATATTCCTCTGGCAAAAGCGCCTTAGGTACCGCCACCTCGTACACGTACTCAGTGAACCAATCATCGCTCATCGTAAAGTAACCCTTGTCCGCAATATCCGCGCCCCAAGAGTTCTCCACGCGCCAACGGCGAGTAGTCGTGCCGTCATCCGCAACATCAACTCCAGCAAACGCCATAGCGTGATTCATAGCCGAATCAGCAAAACGCACGCGCTGCTCCTTGTTTAGATCAAAATCAACGCCGTAAACGCGATCATACTCAAACAAATCCGTAGCCCAAGCGCCATTATCGCGATCCATCATAGGGTGGCAATCGGCACCAAACCAAACTGGAATACCCTGCTCAACAAGAATCTTACGCACACAATCCTTCATAAACTGGTTTGGCACGTTCAAATACTCGGTTGCATCTCCGCCAGCCACATTGCCCAAATGCTCAATGGCAATCTTCTTGCCCTTTGGATGCTCCGCGCGCGGGTCGTCTACCAAGCAAACGTAGTCTTCAAGCCCAGCCGTAACGTACTTATTCCAAAACTCAACTGGCGTAATCTCGCCATCGCGATGGAACTTTCCGTCCTCGTCCGTCCACTCCCAATCGAAGCTCTTTGGTGGCTCACCCAGGTGGATTGTAAGAATCCTATGCCCCGCAGCCATAGTGGTGTCAACAATATTGTCAATATCGGCAGCGTTGGCATACATATGAGCCACAGCTGTATGCAAAAGCTTTTTAAGCTGAGTATTCATATCGCCAGTGTCTTTAGAAGACTCGGTTTCTGGGTACAAATCCTTTGGAACAGCACCATACTTCTTATAGATGTTCATAGCCATAGTCCACTGGCCGCCGTCGCCCATAACATCACTAAGCAAATGCTGCAACAAACGAGAATCAGAAGGCTCACCAGAGCGAATAAGAGCCGCAACATCCTTTAAGAAGTAGTTGATTCGCTCAAGCTTGTCGAAGTACATTGCGTAATTTTGCGAAAACTCAAAATCCTTAACTTTAAGCGATTTTTTAGCCACAAATCGCGCAACATTCAAAGAGCTAAATAGCCAGCAGCGACCAGAATGATCCTGATGCCTTGCGTCGCCATTATCCACAACCGTTGAGAATCGGCGCTGCAGCAGGCGTGCGCGGTCGTAATTGAGCGCCACCTTGTTTATTCCAGCAGCCGTAACGCCGTTCATTGCCAAACGATTCAATGGATTTGCGTCAAAATCATCGCGCAAACCTTGCAAAGCTTCGGCACTTAATTCAGAGATTTCAGTCACTGTATAACCTTTCTTGTTTTTTATTATTTTATGTTTATTTTTTATAGTTTATTTTAGCTTTTTTCGCAAATCTTGCGGCTGCTTGCGATTCTTCCGCGCAATCTCACGCAGCACAAATCACGCAGCCAAATCACAAATCACGCAGTACAGCTCACGACTCCTGCGCAATCGCCTCTTCAACTTGAGCCTGAGCGTCTTTTCTAGCTTGCTTTTGAGCATCAACATCTCTATGCTCCGAAGCATCATCATCTGCAGAATCACTAGAATCGCCAGACCCCCCTTGCACTCCAGCAGCATCTCCAAAGTCAAACCCCGAGAATGCATTTGCAAACAGAGACCTAAGCTCGGTAACGCGCTGCGTGATTTGCGCCTCCCTATGCTGAAGCTGCGTTAAGCGCGCCGTCATGCCATCAAGCTCCTGCTGAGCCGCCGCCCTGCGCTCCTCCACCTGAGCCGTTGCATCTTGCATTGCTTTGCGAACAATTTGCGCCGCCTGAGCATCCGCATCCTTATGCGCCTGAGCCGCATAATCATCCGCATCTTGATGCACCGTCTTGGCTCGCGCAACAAGCGCATCCGCCTCTTCTTGCGCAGCACGCTCGCGCTCTTTTAGCCCAGAAATAAGCTCGTTCACCTTTTTTGTGGCCTCTTCTTGCTGAGCCGCAATGTCGTTTCTAATTTGCTCAACTTCTGCACTAACCTGGCTTAGCGTGCGCGTGCGCTCAATTTGCGCTTCGTCCGCAATCTCTTGAGCCTTTGCCGCAGCCGCATCCGTGATTTCTCCAGCCTTACGCTGAGCATCCGCCATCATCTTTGTTGCGCGCTCTTGCATATCTGCAAGCTTCTTATTCGCCTCTGCCAAAGCTGATTCAATCTGATCATTCGTTTCTGCTTTAGCATGGGCAATTTCCGCGTTTGCAGCCGATCTCTGCTCCGCAATTTTTTGCGCCGCATCCGCCTTTAACTGTGCGATTGCTCGCTCTTGTTCAGACTTTTCGGAAGCCATCTTCTTTGCATGCTCTTCGCGCGCATTGTTGATTTCTAGCGCTGCAGCATCTTTTTGCGCCGCAACATCTTTACCCGTTGTTTCGCGCAAACGCTCCGAATCCTCTTTTGCAGCGCTTGTCATCTGATTTGCCTTATTGCTTGCCGTAGAAAGCAGCGTATCTGCCTTGGTTTGCGCTTCTTGCAGCAAATGCTCCGCATCTAACTTCGCATTGTTCAGCAAAGTTCCAGCCTGAGCCTGAGCCGTTTTTTTAATCGACGCAGCGTCTTGCTTTGCACGCTCAATTAGCTGCGCACTCGTTTGCTCTGCAGACGCCAGTAATTGTTGCGCATTTGCACCCAAAGATGCAAAAGTATTACCGCTTTTTGCGCGTTTTACATTATTTTTTTCTTCTTGCAATTGTGCCTGCAATTGCAAAATTGATTCATCACTAGAACGCACCTGTTCGCGCAGGCGAGATATTGTTCGTTCATAGTTAGTAAAGGCTTCGTTGACTTTATCTTTGTCGTACCCGCGCAAAGCAGTTGGGAAACGATCTGGCACCATGTTTATTCCTTTCACAAACCCCCGCACGACTCTACTATCGTGCACACTCCATCAGCAATAACGCTATCACTTTAGTCGCTAAAACACTCGGGCGTGTCGAGCAAACTATTCTAGCAATATGCTTAAGGACGAAGGCTTCATATAGTACTTTACGGCTTCGCAAATTATGCTTTTACCAGCTTTGATTTGCGCATCCAATGGCAGCCCGTGGCGTGCATCATGTAGAGCAACCACTGGCGGAAAACTTACAAACCCAGCAATTATGCGCTTTTGGGAGTTATTCGACGCCCAATCCAGAAGCCTGTAAAACAACGAATTGCAAACATACGTGCCTGCATCCGAACTTAGCGTAGACGCAATCCCGCTGTGAGCAAAATCATTTAAAATCATTCTTAGCGGCAGCCTCGTCCAATACGCAGCAGGACCATTTTCAACGATTTGTACGCTTTGCGGCGTGCGATTATCCACGTCTGGCTTGTTTGCATCCATAATGTTTGTGGCGCATCGTTCTAGCTGCACTCCGCGAGCCGCATGTTTTACGCCCGTTGCAATCACAATATCCGCGTCTTGCGCATTAATCGTATCTAGAAGCTGCGGCCAAGCGTTTGCAAAGCTGATTGGCAACATTACAGATTTTACTTTGATTTCAACGTCTTCTGGAAGGCCAAAATCCGACTCTAAGTCGCCATTTTTGGCGTGCTCAAGAGCTAGCGGAACCTCATACGATGGGTTTATGCTTAAATCCTCGTATGGTCCAAATCCAGAAATCACTACGTTAATTTTCGTCATAATGCTTCCATTCGTAGCTCTACTTGTCTTTTATAACTAACGCTAACATTCTGCCTTCGTGCGATTTTCCTGCAAGACCCGCGCGCCTGTGTGAATACCAGAGTGGATTTTCCAGCGTACACATTGGGTTTTGCAACGCCTGCAGGCGATTTTCCAGCGCTTCGCCTTCGCCATCTACCTTACAAATAGTTTGCAATTCCTCGTCTTTAGCCAAATATTGCGTGGCGGCAGTAACGCGCGGCAAAGCCTCCACAACGTTTGCAACTCCTGCCAGCGCTAAATCAATGCGAGCAGCTTGCGCAATATCAATTCCAACGCCGCCAAATCGCGTACGCGTTGCAGTCTGCGGGTAGCGCCGCTCAAAGTCGCACGCTATTTCTTCTCCAACTTCGTAGCAATCGCCACAAATGCATGGCCCCAAAACAGCAGTTATGCTAGAACGATTAGCGCCCTTTTTGCACATTGCTTCAATAACCGAATCAAGCACTCCAGCCATTAAGCCTTTGCGGCCGCAATGCGCTGCAGCAACTACTCCCGACTCGCTATCTGCAAGCAAAACTGGCAAGCAGTCGGCAGCAAACATTCCTAAAGCAAGCGAACAAGCAGTTGAAACTTGCGCATCTGCTTCAATTTGCAATTGAGAATCCGCAAAACCTGTGGCATCAAAGCCATACGACGTATCCCACGAATCAACTATTTCGTCTGCATCAAATACGCTATTGCCGTGAACTTGGCTAACAAGGCACAAGTCGGCTTTAAGCGCGCGTTGCAAAGCGCAACGATTGCTAAACACGGATTTAAAGTCGTCTCCAGCCTTGCCGCCTAAGTTAAGCGAAGCAAACGCGCCTTCGGAAATTCCGCCCAAACGCGTTGTAAAAACGGCGTGCGCGCGCGAGCCTAATGGCACTGGAATTGTTACTGGAATTGGCAGGCCGTCTTCATCTTCGTGCGCAAGTGGCATTCCTGCTACGCTAGTTTCTTGCATATTATTCGCTTTCGTTTTGTACCATTTTTGTACCATTTAATGCATTAATGCAACAGACTAATCCAAATCAACTAGCCTAAATAAGCTAATTCTTCGTCGCTTAATTGCAAATCTG
Organism: Bifidobacterium sp. UMB1197; assembly: GCF_030217745.1. Classification (NCBI taxonomy): domain Bacteria; kingdom Bacillati; phylum Actinomycetota; class Actinomycetes; order Bifidobacteriales; family Bifidobacteriaceae; genus Bifidobacterium; species Bifidobacterium sp. UMB1197. Next base: position 26,731 of record NZ_JASOOL010000001.1, read on the forward strand.
CAGCCTTTAAGCTGTCTAAAATCGTTGCTGGCCTATGCGCTCCTGGAATAACAAAAACGTTGCTGCCCTTGGCAAGTTCCCAAGCCAAAACAACCTGCTGATAGCTAACTTTGTGATCATTTGCCACTTTACGGAACGGATCAAAAAGATGCTCATCGTACGGGTGACGGAATCCACCAAGTGGACTCCAGCAAACAAACGCAATTCCAAGCTTCTTGCAATATTGCAACGTGTCTTCGTTTTCTAAATGCACTGGCGAATACTGATTTTGCACAGCCACTAACTTGCTTCCTAAAATCTTGCGCGCAATGTCAATTTGCTCAACAGACGCGTTAGAAATGCCGATTTCGCGCGCAACACCCTCATCGAGCAACTGTTGCATTGCCTCAATCGACTCGTTGTATGGAACTTGCGGATCTGGCCTGTGGAAGTAAAGCAAATCAATAGTGTCTACTCCAAGAGCCATTGCCGACTCTTTAGCGTGAGCAATCAAATGCTCTGGCTTTCCATCTTTACCCCACGTTGGCTTTCCGTCTGTAAAGTTGCGGAAGTGACCGACTTTTGTTGCAACAAGAATTGAAGATTTGTCTCCATTCCAGCTTTCCAACGCCTCGCGCACAAGCTTTTCGCCAGTTTGCTCCTCGCCACCCGAACAGTAATACGCCCACGCCGTATCTATATGCGTACAACCCGCGTTTAAAGCTGCGTGGATTGTTTCAATGCCCATACTGTGCCCAAGATTGTTTTCAATCGTTAGAGGCATCTCGCCAAAGCCAATAGCCGTGGTATTAAACGATCCTAGAGTGCGATTCATGGCCATTTTTGCTCCTGTTCAAGTGTTTTAAAAACTGTTTCAAAATGCCCCCAAGCGCAAAAGCAACTTGAAGGCATTTAGATCTTTTATTTTATATGATTACGCAATTACGTTAAGCGATTACGTTAAGCGATTACTCGCTTGCATTTGACTTGCGATTAACCTATTTAAATTAATCCTCGTCAAATGGGTCAAAATCGCGGCGGATTCTGCGGCGAGGGCGTTCTGCGCGCTCCTCGCGTGCAGCGCGGTACTCATCGTAGTGGTCGTCATCTGCAGCGTAGCGCAGGTTGCGGTCGCTCACTCGGCGATCCGAGCTGCGGCGAGGGCGTTCTGCGCGATCGTCGGAGCGGTCGGAACGTTCGCTCGTATTATCGCCTCTGTCGTCATAGCGCGAATCGCGGTCGTCGCGAGGAGCACGCCTACGTGGACGGTCTTCATAATCGTTGTTATCGTAGCGATCACTTCTGCGATCATCTCTTCTAGAAGAGCGGTCATCGTAGCGGCTGGAACGATCAGAACGATCAGAACGATTATCCCTGTCGTCGTAGCGCGAATCGCGGTCGTCGCGAACACTGCGGCGGCGAGGGCGATCGTCTCTATCTTCGCGATCTTCCCTATCTTCACGAGGAGCACGCCTACGGTCGCTTCTGCGATCATCCCTATCATCCCTATCTTCGCGTGGCCCGCGTCCGCGATTTTCGCGAGGTGCTGGCGCCGAAGACTCTTGATTTTCAAAACCTGGGATTGCCAAAGAAATCTTGCCGCGCTCATCTACGCTTTGCACGATTACTTCTACGGTATCTCCCTCTTTAAGCACATCTTCAACGGTGTCAATGCGCTCACCGTTAGCAAGGTTACGAATCTGAGAAATATGCAACAAGCCGTCGCTTCCAGGCGTCAAATTAACAAACGCACCAAAGCTTGTTGTTTTAACAACCTTGCCCGTAAAGGTTTCTCCAGCCTTTGGAATACGTGGATTTGCAATGGAATCAATGATTTCCTTAGCCTTCTCGGCAGCTTCGCCACCTTCGGAAGAAATGTAAACGGTACCATCGTCTTCAATAGCAATCTCGGCACCAGTTTCTTCTTGAATCTGGTTAATCATCTTGCCCTTAGGGCCAATCACTTCGCCAATCTTATCTACAGGAATCGTAGTTGTAATAATGCGTGGAGCAAATGGGCTCATCTCTGCTGGGCAGTCGATGCACTCGTTAATCACTTCAAGAATAGTAGTGCGAGCCTCGTGAGCCTGCTGCAAAGCGGCAGCCAAAATGTCTGCTGGAATGCCATCAAGCTTTGTATCAAGCTGCAAAGCGGTGATGAATTCAGATGTACCAGCAACCTTAAAGTCCATATCTCCAAACGCATCTTCTGCGCCAAGAATATCGGTTAAAGTCTTAAAGATGTGCTTGCCATCAACGTCTCCCGAAACCAAGCCCATAGCAATACCGGCAACTGGAGCCTTTAAAGGCACGCCAGCAGCAAGCAGGGAAAGCGTAGAAGCGCACACAGATCCCATAGACGTAGAACCATTGGAACCAATAGCTTCCGATACCTGACGAATAGCATATGGGAACTCTTCGCGACTTGGCAAAACTGGCACCAAAGCCTTCTCTGCCAAAGCACCATGGCCAATCTCGCGACGCTTAGGGGATCCAACTCTGCCCGTTTCGCCAGTGGAGTATGGAGGCATCTCGTAGTTGTGCATGTAGCGCTTGGTCTGTGGGCCAGAAAGCGCATCCACCTGCTGCTCCATCTTAAGCATGTTCAAAGTGGTTACGCCCAAAATCTGGGTTTCGCCGCGCTGGAAGAGCGCAGAACCGTGAACGCGTGGAACAATATCTACTTCGGCACTAAGCGTACGAATATCGCGCAAGCCACGGCCATCAATGCGGTAATCTTCCGTCAAAATACGACGACGAACAATCTGGCGCTGCAACTCCTTAAAGGCGTTACCAAGCTCCTTTTCTTTTTCTTCATCGTCCATATCGGTAAACTCTTGCGCAATCGCCTCGCGCACGCCTTCCTTAATTTCCGCAATGCGGTCTTGGCGTGGAAGCTTTTCTGCAATCGAAAGAGCTTCGTTCAAATCTGCATGAGCAATCTCATCGATTCTTGCATAAAGCTCATCCGTGTACTCTGGGAACAGCTGGAATTCCTTGGTTTCCTTAGACGCAATGCGCTTCAACTCATTTTGCGCTTCGCAAATAACCTTAATAAACGGCTTTGCGGCTTCTAAGCCTCCAGCTACAACTTCCTCATCTGGCTTGATTTGACCTTCGTTGTAAATCAAATTCCAAGCATTCTTTCCAGCGCCTGCTTCAATCATTGCAATAGCAACGTCGCCATTTTCAATAACGCGACCAGCCACAACAATTTCAAACACAGCGCGTTCGCGTTCGCTCCAACGAGGGAATGCAACCCACTGGCCATCAATCAAAGCCAAACGAACGCCAGAAACTGGGCCTTCAAATGGAAGACCAGAAATCATAGTAGATGCAGATGCAGCGTTTAAAGCAATAACATCGTAGGCGTCATCTGGATTAATCGCCAAAATCGTCTCTACAACCTGCACTTCGTTACGCAAAGTGTGTGGGAAAAGTGGACGCAACGGGCGGTCAATAATACGGCACGCAAGCGTTGCCTCATTTGATGGGCGGCCTTCCCTGCGGAAGAAAGATCCTGGAATCTTACCAGCAGCGTACATTTTTTCTTCCACATCCACAGTCAACGGGAAGAAATCGTAGTTTTCTTTTGGACTAGACCCTGCAGTCGTCGTCGACAAAATCATGGAATCGTCATCCAAGTATGCGGCAACAGCACCGTCAGCCTGCTGAGCGAGGCGACCTGTTTCAAAACGCAGCGTGCGCTTTCCAAATGAACCATTATCAATAACGGCTTCTACAGCCTTAATTTCGGGACCCTCCACGGGTTCCTCCTTTTCTAACTTACCTAATCAACCAACATGCGTCGTCATTGGCAGACCCGCTTTTTTGTTACCTTTACCTAACATCCGCGCGAATCTTTGCAAAATGCATAACCAACATTTCGTAGTTTTTTGTTTCGGTTACTTCAATCATCCATATTCAATTATGTTTTATTCTTCAGTTATAAATCCTACAAACTTAAGAATTCACTAAAACTAAATCGCTTAAATCTTCAATCTAAAATCGCTTTAAATCACTAATCTAAAATCACTTTAAATCTTAAATTCATCTATTTAATCAGCCATTTAATCAAGCTTTTTAATTCTACTTCAAACCCGCTAAATAAACTAGGACTTAATAAATAGTATGCATAAACACAACCGCATAAATACAAAAGCCCGAGCTTATGCCCGGGCAAAAAGACTTATCGACGCAATCCGAGTCGATCAATCAAAGAACGATAGCGGTTGATGTCTACGCGCTTCAAGTAATCAAGAAGACGGCGACGATCACCAATCATGAGCATCATACCACGACGAGAGTGGTGATCATGCTTGTGCTCCTTCAAGTGATCGGTAAGGTCGGAGATGCGCTTGCTGAGCAAAGCAACCTGAACCTCTGGGGAACCCGTGTCACCCTCGTGCGTTGCGTATTCGTTGATAATGTTCTTCTTATCTTCAGCCGTTAATGCCACGGCGTCCTCCTTATATAATTACTGCGCGGTGCCGCATCCTTTAATGCAGCGCTTGCAAATCCGCGGGCGTTACACGCCGAGTTTCAATGTTACAACTATGCCCAAACAAGCTTATAAAGGCTACATAGCCGTTATAAATCCGCCAAAAATCACCACAAGAATCGCCAGAACTTCAATAGCGTAAAACATTATGAACGAAGCCCAACTGCGAGTCAAAACGTTTAATCGCGACTTTTTAGGAACTACTACAAGCAATCCAACAAACAGAATCGCATAAATGGCAACACCAAATCCAGCAGAGATTATTCCAAGATTTGCAGCATTTGCAAGTCCACTAAAAGCACCATAAACCACGTACGTTGAATACCAAAAGCTTAAGCGAAGCAGGCATAACCCGCTAATAAACTGTTCAATCGTTAGAAAAACAACAAACAAAAAGCGCCACAACCATTTGCTGGACTCAATTAGTGCCATTGCTAAAGCCGTAGCTGTTGCAACAGTTGTAACCCAAGCAATAAACACAACACCTTGAGCAGATAGGCCAGAAAAATTCTTAACAACCCAAGCCGTGTGTTGAACCGCCAAAGTTCTACCCACCCAGTATGGAACAACAATCGCTACAAGAAGAATCGCAAAATACAACACCCAACGTTTAGGATTTGAGTGGCGTTTGGAAATATCGGCTATAGATAGCTCCGACTCCAATTCGCTAGGTGATTCAAGGGTTTTATCTGCGTTAGCATTTGCGTTTGCTTTACGCTGATCCATCTCTTGCACTCTCCTTTAACGCGCTAAACACTTAATGAATACCTTACCAGGCACATTCCCCTATCTAAAGTGTGCAATATAATGGTTACTCCACGCGATTGTAGCAAAATGCGCAATCACAAATAGATTTAGGTACGTACATGGGTTTTATTCACTTTATTCTTAACCTTCTTAAAGATCCACGCTCTGCTATAGCTGGCTGGATTGCTATGGGAACCGCCCCAGCACTAGGACTAATCTTTCTAATCATCTTTATTGAAACTGGTGTTGTGTTCTTCCCATTCTTACCTGGCGACTCCTTGCTTTTTGCAGCTGGATTCTTTGCAGCCCCAGATTCCACAACGGGTAAAAGCTCGCTTCCACTTGCGATTTTGCTCGCCGTTGTTTGGCTTGCGCCTATTATTGGCGACCAATGCAACTACTTTATTGGCCACTTTTTTGGCAGACGAATCGTTGAATCTGGCAAAGTTAAAGCCCTAACACCTGAGCGCATTGCTAAAACAGAAAAGATGATAGATAAGTGGGGGCCAATCGCCGTATTCTTAGGCAGATTCTTCCCGTTTATCCGCACATTTATGCCGTTTATTTCGGGCATTTCTGGCATGCGCTGGACTCGTTTTACGCCGTTTTCTATTCTTGGCGGAGTAGTCTGGTCGTCGCTTTTTACTCTTCTCGGATACTTCTTTGGAAACATTCCTTTTGTTCAAAAGAATTTTGAGCTTGTTATAGTTGCGATTTTGCTGATTTCTCTTGTTCCAACTTTTATTGGACTTTACAAAGCTCACTCTGCCAACAAAGCTAAAAAGCGCTTGGAAGGCAAATCGCAGCAGGATTGACCAAAGGATTAGCAACGTTTTACAACACTCCCACGCTGCTAGCGTTGTACTTTTACACATTTTGTAGTACAGTGTGCAGAGTTGTGTAAAACATTGGGGCTATAGCTCAGTTGGTAGAGCGCTTCGTTCGCATCGAAGAGGTCGTGGTTTCGATTACCATTAGCTCCACTAAGCCCACTGCATTCATTCCACCGCAGTGGGCTTTTTCTTTTCTCTACCTCGCTTGGTGAAGTCATTAAATCCTAGGCACCGCTGTTATCGAATGTGTTTTCAACAGAGTCGATTAGCGAATCCGCCTGGCCTATTATCTGCTTAACTCTGCCATCAACGTTCTTATTTTGCGACTTTAAAGACCGCGCCAAATCCAACGCATCGTCAAAAATCTTTTCAACAATATCTTGATTTACACCATCTGCCTTAAACTGAGCGCTCCACTTATTTAGCGACTCAAACGCAATCTCGCTTGCATCGATTTTTACAATCTCATTTTCGTTTTTCTTTGCGTTTTCAATAAAAGTGCGCAATTTTGCAGCGTACTCTCGCGCCTTGGGCTTTTCTTTTCCTTGCGTATAATTTGCAAAATCCAAGTAACCGCTGCCAAGCGTAGAATACATTAACGCAGATTCATAATCCTTTGATTTAACTCCTTTTAGCGCCTCTGCAAACCACTTAGCAGATTGCTCTATGCGCTCTTTTCTGTTTGCATTTATTGGCGCTTCTTCGTCTTTAGCCGCATAATACCAATACGCTTTGCCTACAGACAGGCACAGCTCATACCAGTCTTCGGATTTTTTAAGCGTTGACTTGTACTTATCAACAAACGCCGTAAAATCTTCTCTTTCGCTTGCGTTCCACCTAAAATCTTCAATCTGGTTTACTAAAAGTCGCAGCGCTGGCTGAATAGATATAGGCTGAACATTTGCATTAAAAAGTTTGATTTGCAAAGCCATAGCCTTATCAACGTATTCAACAACCTGTTTAGAATCTGTTGACTTTGCAGCTTTAACCATGTATTGCTTATATTCTTGCGCTCTACTTGTTGTTGCAGACGCGTTCTTGTTTTTTGCAGCGATATTGCCATTTTTTACATACGCACTCTTCTGGCTTTGCGTTTGCTTACTTTTAACTGTTATTACGGATTTGCAAGCAAATACAAACACAACACACCCAATAAGTGCCATTAATGCGCAGCAAACAATCTTAACAATATTTTTCTTTCCACTTTGCACACCATTTTTCTTATGTCTTTTGCCAACATTTTGTTTACCGCCTTTTGCACGCCCTCTTTTGCGCAAAACCAGCCCCGACTCTTCCGTATTTGACTCGATTTTTACGCCAAACTCTAAATCTTCTAAACAATCTTTTAACGCTTGCGCAAACTCCGCGCAATCTTCGTACCGATCCTTTGGATTATTTGCCAAAGCGCGCATCAAAACAGCATTAACGCCACTAGCAGAATCACTCTTAGTTAAATCGAAGTTAGTAAGCGGATGCGATTGTCCTAAACGCGATTGGCCTAAACGCGCTTGGCCTAAATCTTTAAATCCTTCTAAATAACACCTACCCGTAAGCGCATAAAACAACGTTGCTCCAAGCGCATAAACGTCTGTAAAAACTCCGATTTTAGCGCCCTGCTCAAATAACTCAGGAGCCGCAAATCCCTGCGTTGCAAAACGCGCATCTTGCTTAAATCGGCTTGGCTGCACTAAAACACCATCTTCGTTTTTAAGTTCTAGTGCGGAGCCAAAATCAATTAAATGCACGCTGGAATCGCCAGAAACCATAACGTTAGAAGGTTTTAAATCGCAATAAATAACAGCTGGCTTTAACGAGTGAAGGTATTGCAATAAATCGCATAGCTTAATTCCTAAAACGCACACTTGGCTAGGACTAATAACGCCACTTTGCTCAATAATTGTTTTTAAAGAACAGCCTTCAACATAATCGCGAACAGCGTATGCTCTGCCGTTTTCTTTAAAAAAATCAACGATTCTAGGAATACAAGGATGATTGCAGTGGTTTAAAACCTCCACTTCCGCTCGAAGCGACTGCAAAATCAAGTCATTTTTATCGCTATCTAAATGCTCAGCAGACGTCTCTTTAACAGCCCACTGCTTGTGTAAAACAGTGTCTACAGCAAGATACACGCTAGAAGTTCCGCCAGAACCGAGTTTTCCCAGCAGCTGATATTTTCCACCCACACAAACCATATTTTCCGCACTTTCATAAAATCACGTCGACAATAATCCTGTGCGCTAAACTCTATGCACTAATTTATGCAAAGAAAAGACTTAGAGGAAAATGTGTACCAAAGCCATTAAAGCCCTAGAAAAATAAGGGAAAAGTTATCCACATTGCTAGTCAATGTCTGCACCAAGAGCAGTGAGCTTGCCTCTAAAATCTGCATAACCGCGGTCAATAAGCGAAATGCCCTTAACGTTAGACGGCCCCTTAGCTGTAAGAGCAGCAATAAGATGGCTAAAACCGCCTCGCAAATCTGGAACATCAATATCTTGACCAGTAAGAGGAGTTGGCCCAAAAATAACAGCAGAATGCTTGTAATTGCGCTGCTGGAATCGGCATGGAAGAGAGCCTAGGCACTCGCGATATAGCTGAATCATTGCACCCATTTGCACAAGAGGCTTTGTAAAGCCAAAACGATTCTCGTACACCGTTTCATGCACAATGCTCAAGCCCTTAGCCTGCGTTAAAGCAACAACAAGCGGCTGCTGCCAATCTGTCATAAAACCAGGATGAACGTCGGTTTCAATAGCAACTGGATGCAAATCTCCGCCTGGATGCCAGAATCGAATACCGTTATCTGCAACGTCAAACTGGCCGCCAACCTTGCGGAAAACGTTTAAGAATGTCATCATCTCTGGCTGGGTTGCGCCCTTAATAAACACATCTCCATGAGTGGCAAGCGCCGCCGAAGCCCAAGATGCTGCCTCAATCCTATCGGTTAAAGCAGTGTGGTTGTAGCCTTGAAGCTTATCTACGCCTTCGATTCTAAAAGTGCGATCAACATCTACAGAGATGATTGCGCCCATTTTTTGCAAAACGGCCACCAAATCCATAATCTCTGGCTCGATTGCAGCACCCGAAAGCTCCGTTTTGCCATCTGCAAGAACGGCAGCAAGAAGCGTCTGCTCCGTAGCGCCAACCGAAGGGTACGGAAGGTGGATTTTGGTGCCATGCAAGCCGTTTGGAGCAGTAATGTGAATACCATCTTCGTGGTCTTTATTTACATTTGCGCCAAGCTTGCGCAAGGTTTCAAGATGAAAATCTATAGGGCGCCCACCAATATTGCACCCACCAAGCGCTGGAATAAAAGCCTCACCAAGCCTATGAAGAAGCGGGCCAGAAAACAGAATTGGAATACGAGAAGACCCCGATAGCGTGTCTACGTCTGCAACGTCTGCAAGTTGAACCTTGCTTGCGTCAATGCTAACAACGCCTGCAGCGCCATCAACGCTTACATCTACGCCATGCAACCGAAGCAAATCCGAAACAACATGAACATCCCTAATTTCTGGAACATTCTTTAACACGGATTTTCCAGGAGCTAAGAGCGCGGCAACCATTGCCTTGCTAACAAAGTTTTTTGCGCCACGAACTTTAATAGTTCCGTTAAGCGGCTTACCACCTTCTACATGCAAAACGTCTGCAGCCCCAACGCCACTTTCGTTCTGTTCAGCCGTGTTTTGCGCAGACACATTTACCTCTTTCGTTTGCAACTAAAACTAATAACTATAATACCTACATGCGTGCCAATCGCGCTCAGATTTGCGCCAATGCTACATAATCACGCGTTACTTTGCAGCTAAAGACCGCCATCTTCTTAAAATCCTTGCAAAAAGTGAAGGCTTTTGCAATAAGTCAACTTCTGGCAAATCGTGACTGCAATCTGCGTTTAAACCATACGTGTATGCCTTTTTAGATGAGGCTTTTCCAACCAAATCGCCAAATTCTAGCATCTGTGTTCTAGGCTCATAAGGGTGACGAATGTCAAACTCAAGAAGCCTTGCGCCGCATTTAGACGCCACTGGCCCGTAAGACCCAAATCCGCACGTTGCAGTGGCCATTAGAAGTATGCCAGAATCCTCGCACCTGCCCGCAAACGCGTTTCTGTGATCGTGCCCCGCGCAAAAAGCAAAGGCCCCAATCTTTTGCAAAATATTATATTCACCACTATCTTGGTCTGGGCAGCTCACGCCTTCTCCAAGATATCCATCTGGCAAAACGCGATTATCGTCTAAAGCGTAATATTTTCCAGCAAAACGCCTATATCCTTCGATTGCGTGTTCTTTAGCAGCGCAATCCTTAGAAACTTCGCGCAGCAAATCGTAGTATTGCGGAAGCGGAAAATGCTGAAAAACGCAGAATTTTGGTGGCAAAAAGCTTGGCAAATCCGCTAAAAAGTCAAGTGCCTTGCTGGAAGGACTTCCGTAGCCACCACGCTTTTCGTAGTCGCCAGAGTCTACAAGAACAATAGAAAATACGACTTTTTCTTGATTTACATCCATAACAGGCAGAGCAAAAGTTCCCGCTTGGCAAGGAAATATGATTTGCTTTGGCAAAATGCTTTTTGGAAGAGACATTGCAGATGCGCTAGAAAATTCCCCATCGGTTTGCTGGCGATTCAAGCAGCCCGAAAACTCTTGATACAAAGAATCCAGCTCCGCGTTGCTTAATCCGCACTGAAAATCGTGATTCCCGTACGTTAATGCCCATGGAATTGATCGATCTTCTAAAGGCTTTACCATGCGCTTAATATGCTCTAAGACTTTTTTGCGCGTATCTTGCAAAGCGTTTTCACGCGACTTGCGAGCGTCTACTCCACGGTTATCTTGCGACTCATCCCAGCGCCTACGCACAAAAGTGTTTGCAAAATCTTTAGCATACCCAGCAATCTGATTTCCGCTAAAAATCACAATATCTGGCTTAACTGCATCGCATGCAGACTCTATAAGCTTAATGGTGTCTTTACTGATTTTTGGCGCATCTTGAACATCCGCAAACTGTAAAACACGGAATTTTCCCGAAAGATGAAATTGCAACTTACCTAATCTTGCAGAAACAGACATTGGCAACTTTGGCAAATCCGATGCATTAGATGACTTAGATGCGTTAGATGACTTAGCAAAACTTGACGACTTAGCATTTTGAGAAGACTCTTGCCCGTTTAGACTACTTTTCAAAATCTTAGAGTCGTTTTTATCAGATTCTGCAATTTCTAACATAGTTCAAGCATACGGCACAGCATCGGGCGTATCAACAAAACGCGGAAAAACGGCGATTTTTTACAATATTTTAAGATAACTTTAAGGCAATAACCTATTTGCCTTAAGAAAAGGGTGATTATATATAAACCATAAAGCTAATAAATCGCAATAGGCAGCGATTTACACCAATAACTGAACCTCTCTTCTTCTCTTCTTTCTAACCCCGAGCTAACCGCTCGGGGTTTTTGTTTTGCACGAGATTTGCACAAGAGGCACGTAAGATTCGAGTGAGATTTGAGTGAGATTCATTCGTGGAAGTTGAAAAAGAAAAAGCCCTCGTCCTACGAGAGCTATTCGCTGGGGTACCTGGACTCGAACCAAGAATGGATGAACCAGAATCACCTGTGTTGCCAATTACACCATACCCCAATTGGCAGGCGTCGCGGCTCTTGGAACCGTTCCGTCTTTGTACCCCCGACCGGATTTGAACCGGTGTTGGCGCCGTGAGAGGGCGTAGTCCTAGGCCGCTAGACGACGGGGGCTTCATTTATATCTGCTACGCCTCTTGACGCAACAAATGTCGACTTTACAACATAACGCAAATACATGCAACCGCGGCGTGTCGCAGCAGATACAAATCAAATACAAATCAAATGCAAAAATGCCCTCACCCAAGTGCAAAAGCACAAGAAGCGAGGGCATTAATCGCGTTAAGTTTGATTACACTTTTACAGGTTTTCGCGCAAACCAGCCAAACGCGCCAAAGTCACATCTTTGCCAATAATTTCCATTGACTCAAAAAGTGGCGGCGAAACGCGGCGTCCAGAAAGAGCCACGCGCACAGGGCCAAACGCCAATCGTGGCTTGTAACCGGCCTCTTCAACAAGCTTCTTGTTCAAAAGCTCGTGCAAAGAATCCGTATGCCAATCAGAAGCCTCAACGTTCTTTAAAGCAGCAATCGCAGCGTCAAGCACCTCACCTGCAGATTCCTTAAGCTGCTTACGCGCATCGTCATCTGGCTCAATGTAGGCTGCATCGCTTAACAAGCTAGAAACCATTCCAGCAACCTCGCCAAGCAAGCGCACGCGAGGCTGAACAAGCGGAGCTGCAGCGGTGAGCACCTCGCGCTCGCGACTAGTCAAAGCATCCCAGCTTTCTGCGCTCACAACGCCATCCTTATGCAAGTAAGGCACAGAGCGATTCAAGAAGTCTTGCGGATCAAGCATACGAATATGCTCCGCATTAATGGAGATTGCCTTATCTAAGTCAAAGTGCGCAGGATTTGCCTTAACGTCTCGCACATCAAACTTTTCAATCATCTCGTCCATAGAGAACACATCGCGATCAGGCGCAATCGACCAGCCAAGCAAAGCCAAGTAGTTAAGCAAGCCTTCTGGAATAAAGCCGTTATCTCTATGCAAGAACAAGTTGGACTCAGGGTCTCTCTTAGAAAGCTTCTTCTTACCTTCGCCCATAACATAAGGCATATGGCCGTAAAGTGGCGTTTCTTTAGCAATACCCATTTCCATAAGATAACGGTAAAGCACAATCTGACGAGGTGTAGAGCTAAGAATATCCTCACCGCGCAAAACAACGTTTACATCCATCAATGCATCATCAACAGGATTTGTAAGCGTGTAAAGTGGATCACCATTCGGGCGCACAATCACATAATCTGGAACAGATCCAGCTTTAAAAGTGATTTCTCCACGAATCAAATCGTTAAAAGTAATGTCTTCATTTGGCATCTTTAAGCGAAGTGCAGGCTTTCTGCCCTCCTCGCGGAAAGCTTGCTTCTGCTCCTCAGTAAGGTTGCGATCGTATCCATCGTAGCCAAACTCAGCTGGTCGACCTGCAGCAATATTGCGCTCTTTAATCTCTTCTGGAGTAGAGAAGGATTCGTAAGCATATCCTGCTTCAAAAAGCTTTTGCGCTACATCCTTATAAATCTCCATACGCTGAGACTGGCGGTAAGGGCCATTTTCTCCGCCAACATCAATGCCCTCGTCCCAATCAATATTTAGCCAACGAAGAGCCTCAATAATCTGCTGATAGCTTTCCTCGCTATCTCGCTCGTTATCCGTGTCTTCAATGCGGAATAGCAACTTGCCATGAGTGTGGCGCGCTTCCGCCCAATTAAATAGCGCAGTACGAACCATGCCAACGTGAGGCGTGCCAGTTGGAGAAGGGCAAAAACGCACGCGAACATGCTCTGGCATTTGCGGCTTAGTGGATTTTGCTGCATCGTTAGCAGCGATTTGAGTTTCCTCTGTATCAGTCATAGGTTCCATTGTGCCGCGCGTTACGGACGTGCCTATCTAGTCAAGCGCTTGAGTTGATTCCTTATTCCCCTCCACATGCGCAAACTTAGCAGCCAACGCTTCGCGTGACTTGCGGTCGTCTTCTTCTTTTGCAAGTTTTTTAGCCTCTTCTGGATCCCAAAGAACGTCTTCCCTATGCTTTGCCCACTCGCGCTCAAGTAATGGAGACGCAAATTCAACCAGTGCGCTCATGCCATTTGCGCCATCATCGCCACTTTTTGCACAATCTACAAGCGCACGCCACTGAGTGTCTTTAAACATCATTCGCGGAACTCCAGCAAACTCGCACACTTCGTTTATGTACAAGAATATAGGCAACGTCTCGCAAATATCGCCAGTTTTTTCAATAAGACTTTTAAGAATAAACAGTATTGCCGTAATTTTTTGCGTTTCTACAAGATGTAAATCGTAAAAATTACACTCTTTCTTTGCGCAACTAAACGCATTCTGCAAGCTTTCAACGCTCCAATTTCCAGCAACTCCCAAAGCATCTGCAGCGCTATTTATTGCATTAACATCTTTATAAGCATTGGTCTCAAGTTTGCTAAGAATAGCGCTAACATCATTCGTGTTGTTTTCTAGCGCCTCTTGAGCCTCGCTATAGTTTGGATCGTAGCATAAATCCATATCGTCGTAGGCATTTGCTGCTGCCAAAAGTGCGTCAACTATCTCTTGCGGGCGGCCCGGAATTTCGTCCGCGCCTTCGTACACAAACTCTGCGTCTGGAATAGTAACATCAAGATTCGTAAGAATTCTGGCAATCGAATGAATAACCCTAACTTCAAGGTTTTCCGAATATTTTGCATCATTATCTAAATGTCGCGCTTCTTTTAAAGGCCACAATTTTGTTAAATCCACGGCCGTCTTTGCAGCAGACTCAAGCAGACTCAAGGTTTTTGAATCCAGCTTTTCCACAGAATCACTCATGAACGCTCCTTTGCAATGAGTTAGCGCAAACGCAAGGTCTATTAGTTAATCGCATTTGCGATTCGCCCACATCTTAAATAATCTATTACCTATTATTCCACACGTTCTACTGCACACGCGCCGCAGGATCCACATATGTGATGGAAAGCACATTCATGTTTTCGCAATCGTAGGTAATCGACGTAATCGACGCCAAAGCTGTTTTTCTAAGCAGCATATTATGCTCCGCGTGACCCGTTTCTAGCAAGTGTCTATAAGACCATATTGGCGATTCATGAGTTACGGCAATAATCTGCTCTCCTGGGTGATTTTTCACTTGCTCGCACGCAAAATCGCCAACGCGCGCAGCAATACTCTTGTAGGATTCTCCCCAACTTGGCTTCCACAAGTTAGACACAAGCTTCCAATTGTTGTTTTTCCACAACGCGCCTTCGCCGTAGCCGATTCTTTTCCCTCGAAAATTGTTTTCCGCTTCGATTAAACGATTGTCTAAAATAATCGAGCCAATTTGCAAAGCATTTGCGATTTGCTGCGCAGTTTCTTGTGTGCGCTCCAAAGGAGACGAGTAAATCGCACTAATTGTGCGCATTTGTGGAACAGTTGCAATGTATTGTGCCGTGGCACTTGCCATTTTTAAGCCACGATTAGATAAGTGAAATCCTGGAAGACGCTCGTAAAGCACGTGATTCGGATTTTCCACTTCTCCGTGGCGCACAAAATGAATAGTCGTAGCTGGCATATCTTCCCTAAACCTACTTCCAGCTTACTTCCAGCCTTTTGGAGCGTGATTTAAAGACCACTCGCCCAACTTATGCGCAAAGCTGTTATCTTTAGCGGCATCATAATCAGGTTTTTGCGACTTTGTATCGTCTAAAAGCCACTTTCTAATAACAAAATTCCATATAGCTACAACAACAGTGGCAATCAACTTGCCTATGTTTGTGCGAAGCATGTAAATCGCCGTACCGCGCAAAGTTTGCGCCATCCCAAGCGTGCTAAGCCAAATAATCGCATCGTTAATAAGCAAACCAATAACCGCAGAAATAACAAAAATCAGCAACTCCATCCAGCGAGCCATGTCTTCGCGATGCTTAAACACATACTTCATGCTGGCAATGTAGTTAAAAATAAGCGAGATTATAAAAGATATTGTTCCAGCAACAACGTTATTAAGATGCACAAGAAGCAGTAGATTCAACAGCGCCACGTCAATAATAAGCGCAATAATTCCTACAATTCCAAATTTAACAACCTGTTCAATAAGTTTTTTCATACATTCAATTAAACACGCGGAGGCTAACAATTTACTATAATTATTGCGTAACACAAGTTTATAGAACTTAGCAAATTTATAAAAATTAGCAAAGGAGCGATTATGCCAGTTATTCACACTCACGTTTCTGTAAGCACAACACCTGCTCAGCGCGATGCCTTAAAAGCAGCGTACGGCAAGGCGATTAGCGCGGTTCCAGGCAAAAGCGAGCATTGGCTTATGTGCCCATTTGAAGACAATATGCCGATTTATTTTGCGGGAGACAATTCCAAGCCTGCAGCCTACGTTGAAGTGAACGTTTTTGGTTCTAGCGTGCCAGGGTCTGCTTGGGAAAAATTGACTGAGCAGATTATGGCAGCTTTGCAGAGCGAACTTGGAGTGCCACAGGATCGCACTTACATTCGCTACACAGCAACCACGGACTGGGGTTGGAACGGCGGCAACTTCTAATCGCAAACCTACGAGCTGGGGACAATTTGTCCCCATGAGGCAACTAACTTCTAGTCGCGAATCGCATAAAATCGCGTCAAAACCCTAACCAAAAAGCCTACCGCAAACAAACGGTAGGCTTTTGCTATACCCAATAGATGTTAGTGCAATCAGCAAAAATTACTTGATGTTTTCTTCCATCATTTTCTTCTTACAAAAAATGCAAGTCCCGCAATCGAGAATCCAAGCACTGCAATCAAGCCTGCATACAATGCAATCAAGCCTGCAAATGATGCTGATTCGCCTTTCTTAGGAATCATACCAATACGCTTTTCACGCTGCGGCTTAGGAGCTGGTGCTTCATGCTGCGACTTAGGAGCCGGTGCCTCAGACTGCGACTTACGAGCATCTGCAAGTCTGCGTGTAGCAGCATCCACCTGAGCCTGCGCCAAAGCTAATGTATCCGCCGACTGCTTAACGGCCGCATCCGACTGCTTAACTTCTGGAGCTGAGCCAGCGTTTGCGTTACCAGCGTTACCAGCGTTTGCGTTACCAGCTCCATCTCCAGCATAGCCAGGCTTATAATCACTTTCAGCACTATCAATCTGAATATTCAACTCGCCATTATCCAAAGTAGCAGGCGCATCATCGTTCATACCAGTACTAGAACCAGCACCAGCACTTGGGTCAAACACCCTCGCCTTCACCTGTAACGCACCTGTAGTTGCAGTCAAGTTTCCTCTTGTTAAGGTAACAGGCTTTCCATTATGGTCTGCTACCTTCAGTTCTGTTCCATTTTCAGGAGTTGCCTTGATGTTATTAGCCGTAAAGTCAGCAGGTTTCACTTCCTTTGTTTTGCCATTATCATCTGTCAACGTTACAACAAGACCAGTTAAATCTAGTTTCTCTCCCTCCGTATAATTCAACTTTGAAGGCTGGCTTGTTACCGTCATAGATGTTGGGTTCAACTTCGCTACCTTCAAAGCACTTGTATCTGCAGTCAAGTTTCCTCTCGTTAACTTAACAGGCTTTCCACCATCAGTTAACTCTAGTTTTGCACCATTTTCAGGAGTTGCCTTAATCCCATTAGCTTCAAAGTCTTTAGGCTCCACGGTCTTCGTCACGCCATTATCATCCTTTAACGTTACAACAAGACCATCTAAAGCCAAGTTTTCACCCTCAGTGTAACTCAACTTATTAGGCTGGCTCGTCACACTCATAGACGTTGGGTTAAGCTTATTCACCGTCAGCTTTTCAGTTTCAACAGATGGCACACCATCTTTAGTTAATTTAACTTTCTTCGTATTATCAGTTAATGCTAGTTTTGCACCATTCTCAGGAGTTGCCTTGATGCCATTCGCTTCAAATTCTGCAGGAGTCACGTCTTTCGTCGCCTCCTTAGCATCCTTTAACGTTACAACAAGCCCAGTTAAATCTAGGTTTTCTCCCTCCGTATAACTCAACTTACTAGGCCGGTGTTTGACTGTCATAGACGTTACATGAGTTGGGTCAAACTTATTTTTTACCTTTAATACGCCTGCTTGTGCCGACCAGCTTTGAATCCCCGTTCCAGGCCTATAAATTACTAATTTAACAGGTTTCCCATTGTGGTCTGCTACTTTTAAAAATGTTTTATCTGCAGGATATGCATTGATTCCATATCTTTCAAATTGCGCAAATGGCACCTCTTTTCTTAAGCCTTGATAATCTGTTAACGTTACAACAAGCCCCGTTAAATCTAGCCTCTCTCCCTCCGTATAACTCAACTTAGGCTGGTGTGTGATTGTCCTAGACGTTACACGAGTTGGGTCAAACACTCTCTGCTTCACCTGTAACGCATCTGTAGTTGCAGTCAAGTTTCCTCTCTTTAAGGTAACAGGCTTTTCATTATGGCCTAGCTTTAATACTGCTCCATTCTCAGGATCTGCATTGATATTATTAGCCGTAAAGTCAGTAGGTTTCACTTCCTTTGTTTTGCCCTGATCATCAGTTAACGTGACAACAAGCCCAGATAAATCTAGTGGGTCATCCTCCGTGTAACTCAACTTTGAAGGCTGTGTTGTTACCGTCATACTTTTTACATCATTCGGGTCAAATTTAGTAGTAAATGTATTCGTAGTATTATTCCATTCTGCCTTATATTTCTTTTTAGAAGTATCAAGGTCATGGTCTTTTCCTGTCAGATACAGATAAAATGCGGTATCTCCGCCAGGATGATTGCCTGCTCTTGTGAATGTTTTTGCATTTCCTGTGCCACTGTCCACAGTTACCTCATTCACACCGTCCTGATTTTTCAGTTTAAAAAGATAGACGTTATTACCCTTGCCATCGGTCGGCGTTACACTGATACTGCTTGCCTTGACGGTTCCACCAGTGATTGTAATGTTTCTTCCTGAATCAGCATCACCACCGCCAATGCCTGCTCCTGCCCACCCGCCTGTTGCGGTTACGGTTCCACCAGTGATTTTGATGTTTTTCCCTGAATCCCCTCCACCACCACCAATGCCAGCACCAAAAGTTCCGCCTGTTGCAGTTACGGTTCCACCAGTGATTTTGATGTTTTCACTTGAACCACCATAACCACCGCCAATGCCTGCTCCTGACCACCCGCCTGTTGCGGTTAGAGAACCATCCCCCTCGATTTCTAACGTTGAATTATTATCAGAATTGTTCCATGTTAACCCAGCCCGATGGTCACCTGACTTCAACGAATTTGTTCCTTCTAGTATTATCGTTAAATGAACATTAGATTGATCATTATTTTTTGCAAGAAAAGCCTGTTGTTCATCCTGATTAGATACATCAATGTTTACATTTTTTAGGATAATCTTAGCCTTGATATTACTTCCTGTCACACTAATCGTATTTGACGTTGCATGACCCGTTCCCTTAATCGTATAAGTACCGCTTTGTGTTATATTTACACTACTATCATTGATATTAAAAGTAGTGCCCGCGTCATTTGCATAGCTAGCTATTGGATTTAAAGACAGGCAACCTATACTCACTGCTAGAGCAAGGAATAATCCCATTATTCCTTTCATTCTAATTTTCATTTCAACTCCATTTATTATTCTTACATTTCTTCACATGTTTAAATTACTTATATTAATGTTTTGAAAAATCGCATAAAAATAGGCAGAAACACATACCTACCCACCAGGTATGCATTCCTGCCTATTAAAAAATTCTATGTGAAAAGAGACAGAATTATGCTGTCTGTCTGTCTGTCTGTCTGTCTGTCTGTCTGTCTGTCTGTCTGTCTGTCTGTCTGTCTGTCTGTCTGTCTGTCGAGGATTTTGTCAGTCTTTTCACGGCTTGTCAACCTTTTATGCATAACTTTTTAACGCACTGATTATACAAGATAAATTCCATGTTGACTAGCCTTTATTTATTCTATATTCGTTGTTTACCAGTCTATTTAAATCACATCAATCTTTTCTGCATGCGTTTTCTCAAGCAACCTCAAACCATGCAAGCTATCACCAATAAACACCAGGGGACAATTCGTCCCCACGTAGGCAGCTAACTTCTAATTGCAAATCGCAAGTCGAGAATCGTAAGCCGCACGTAGCAAATCGTAAATAATCACATCAAAAACCTAAACAAAAGCCTACCGCAAACAAGCGCGGTAGGCTTTTGCTTTAATCACCTAAATCATTCAGTCTCTTTGCCAACCGTTGCTAACCACATTTTGAATGGTTCAGCTTTAGGAGATGGTATTGATTGAATAATGCGCAAAATTCCTTGCATGTCAGCAGTGTCTGTCTCATATTTTTTCCCGTCCGACGATGCAAGTTTGAGTCGTCGACAAAATGTCGACAACTCACTTTTTTCTTCCTCACTCATGCGCTTTTTTACACGATACCAATAGTCTCTTGGATTCTTACTATCCATCAAAGCAGAAATAAGTTTTATACAAAAATCGCCATATCCAGCTCATACGAGCAGTAATATGGCGATTATTTATTATAGCTTCATTACGTGTTGGATATAATGAAACCTTGCCCTTGAATTCTGAAACTATTTCTCTAAACTCTGAAAATATTTATAGGAATCCTGAAACTTTAACCTTATCTGAATAATTAAGTGCTATCTGTAAAAGTTCCTCAGCAAATTTGTCATTTGTACAAATTCAAATTTATTCAAATGTTGTAAATACGCATTTTTATTAAATCTATTTATAGTGTTTTAGCATCCTTCAGCGAAGATTTTAATGCGTCCTTTTAAAATAAATGCGTATTTACAACTTTTATTAAATCAGTGCAATAGGCAAAAATTACTTGATGCTTCCTTCCAATTTTTTAATGCCACTATCACCAAGTTTTTGCAGTGACATTAATTGTGTTCTGGCAAGCTTTCTAAGTTCAATCATTCTTTCTTTTTGGTCCACACCTTTACCAATAAGAACTGCATTATAGCTTTCCATATTTGCAAGCACCAACAACTCATTCAAACTTGCATAATCTCTCATATTACCTTTTAGATCTGGATTTTCTTCACGCCACTGTTTAGCTCTTTTGTTAAACAAGGCTACATTTAGCATATCTGCTTCACTTGCATACTTGTAAGACAACTGTTCGTTGGTAAGATCTTTTAATAGATACTCTTTAATTGCGTCCGTATGAATTTTGTAGTTAATCTTTGAAATTTCTCGATTAAGATTCCAACCTAATGATAGCTTAGAATTTTCATCCGACTTAAGTCTTTTGTAGTCTTGAATAATATACAGCTTAAATTCTGGTGAAATCCATGAGGCAAATTCCATTGCTATATCGCTATGAGCAAATGTTCCTCCTCCTCGCCCAGATTTAGAAACAATACCTATTGCGTTTGTCTTTTCAATCCATCTTTGAGGAGATAAGGTAAACGCATTTGTTCCCGCTTCCTTTCTAAAGGAGTCGAATTCGACCCCTTTAAAATTAGGATTGTGAATAGTTTCCCAGAGACCAATGAATTCAATTGTGTCTCTTACTCTTAGCCAATTTTTAACAACGTCTTTAGGTTCATGCACATTTTTATACCTAGCAATATCCGTAAGACTTATATAGTCATTTTTAAAATCTTCAGTATAAATCTGAATAGCAAATCCCTTTGCTTCAATTATCTCTTTTTTTGCTTTGGACATATGAGTTCCTCCTTTATTGATGCACTGTTTATAACATTTATTTTCGTAATAAATGCTCTAAACAGCACGCCAACTATTCATTTTTTTAATTTTAAACTTTGGTAGAAGCTCTAGGCAGCCAACTTCTAATCGCAAGTTTCAACTCGAGAATCGCAAATTACAAAAATCGCCATATCCAGCTCATACGAGCAGTAATATGGCGATTATTATTATTGCAACTATCTATACAACTAGTTGTGAATTAGTCACTAGGATTGATTGCCAAAATTAGGCTCGTCAAACTCAGAGCTGTTTGAAGAATAGTCATCGCTACTAGCAACGCTACCTTCAAGATCTGGGCCAGAAGCTGCACGAGCCACCTCTTCCATACCTTTGTTGTCGCATAGAACCATGCGAACATAGCCAACAACAAATCCAACAACTGCAGGGCAAACCCAAGCCATGCCAAATTCCGAGAACGGCAACCAGTTTTGAGCAACAATCAACATATCGTTTATATGCAATGCATTGCGCAAAGCTGTTGGCAAACTATTCAAAAAGTCAAATACAGCTGCAACACCAGTAAAACCAAGCGTCCAAGCGTACACGACTTTGGAATTTCCAAAAAGTCGACCGCACAAAGCCAAAAGAATCAGTACGATTGAAAGCGGATACAAGAACATTAATACTGGAACCGCGTATTCAATGATTGCGCTCAAACCAAAGTTTGCAAGACCAAACGAAACAAGCGTAATCAATACAGACCAAACTCTGTAGCTAGGACCCTTAGGGAATAGCTTAGAGAAGGTTTCCGAGCAGCTTACGATTAAGCCAACCGCAGTCTTTAAGCATGCAAGAGTTACAGTTGCAGCAAGTACAAATAGGCCAACGTTTCCAAGGTGATAACGTGCAACTTGCGCCAAAGTTACGCCACCATTTTCCGCAGGTGGGAATAGCGCGCGGCTACGCACACCAACAACAACAATCGCAACGTAAATCACTGCCATAAGCAAGCAGCTAAAGAATCCAGAGCGAGCAGTATTTACTGCCACATCTTTAGGGTCTTTTACGCCAAACTGACGAATGGTGCTAACAACCACAATTCCAAATGCCAAGCTAGCTAAAGCATCCATTGTGTTGTAGCCATCTAAGAATCCTGTAAAGAATGACTTATTAACATAATTTCCTATAGGAGCAGCATCCGAAGAAGCGCCGCTTATAGGAGAAAATAGTGCAGTAAATACCAAAACCGCTAGGAACACAAGGAAGATTGGCGTAAGAACTTTACCAACCCATGTAAGTATGCCGCTTGGTTTCATAGCAAAGAAGAACGCGAGCGCAAAGAACACTACAGAGAACAAGAACAAGTACAGTTGTCCGTTTCCGTCTTGCGGAATAATTCGCTCCAATCCAACAGTGTATGAAGTTGTTGCACAGCGCGGAATTGCAAAGAACGGGCCGATTGTTAAATACAGCACACAAGTGAAGAACATGCCGTATTTTTTGCTAGCTTTGCTTGAAAGCTCAAAAAGACCATTTGCGCGGCTCATTGCAAGAGCAGTAACACCTAACAATGGCAAACCAACGCCAGTAACAATAAAGCCTAATGCTGCAGGCGCAGAATTGTTTCCTGCGTTAGCACCAAGGAATACTGGGAAAATAAGGTTTCCAGCGCCAAAGAACATGCCAAACAACATGACCGCCACGTATGCGGACTCAATAATTGTCAAGTTCCTTTTTTTCGGGGCACTGTCTGTGCTGACACTTTGTGTTGTGACGCTCATGCTACACCTCCTATATGGTGAAAAATTGTTTAAGCATATTATTTAACGCATTTAATAACAAAACTGAAACCGAAAAATAATATTAGGGGGTATATTAATAAATCGCATGTACTTAATCGGAAAAATTTATAATCCGCGCGTGTCTTTTTGCAAAAATAAAAGGACGCTAGCGTAAAAACTAACGTCCTAAATAAAAAGCAAATGCGCAATAATAGCAAAAACTACATTTTTTCTGGCGCACTAACGCCTAGCAAATCAAGTCCAGAGGCGATTACCGTGCGCACAGCCGCGTTAAGCTTAAGTCGAGCTGCAGCGCGTGCTGGCTCTGGGCACTTTGCAATGCGAGTCGCCTCACGCTCTGCTTCTGGCAAGCGATTTTCTGGGTCGCTTAACTCCATTGGCACTACGCGCTCAAGGTTGTACCACTTGTGGTAGCTTGCAGCCAAATCCTCAAGATAATGCGCAACTCTGTGTGGAGCGCGCAAATCGCCAGCTTGTGCCAAAGCTGCAGGCCATTGCGCCAAAGCAGCCAACACTTCGCCATCTGCCTCGGTATTAAGCAAGCTTAAATCAGCGCCATCTTGTGTAATTCCAGCGTCTGCAGCATTGCGAGCCACATTGCAGCTACGCGCGTGAGCATATTGCACATAGTACACAGGATTATCGTTGCTGTGAGAAGCAAGCAAATCCAAATCAATGTCAACGCTTGTGTTGTAGTCGGTGCGCGCAAGCGAGTAGCGAGAAGCATCAACGCCAATTGCATCAACTAAATCGTCAATAGTAATAACGTTTCCAGCGCGCTTGCTCATGCGAACTGGCTTGCCATCTTTCATAACGTTTACAAGCTGACCAATAAGAATCTGCATGTTTTCGCCTGGCTTGTCTCCAAAAGCCGCGCACATTGCCATCATTCGGCCAATATAGCCGTGATGATCCGCGCCAAGCATGTAGATTGCTACGTCTGCAGGATTCTGTTCGCGATGACGCTTATTGCGATAGTACGCAATATCGGCAGCAAAATAGGCGTAATTACCGTCGGACTTAATAATTACGCGATCCTTATCGTCGCCGTGCTTAGTGGACTCAAACCAAGTTGCGCCGTCTTTTTCGAAAATATCTCCACGTTCACGCAAGTCTGCAATAGCACGCTCAACTTCGCCATCTTCGTACAAGCTGTTTTCGTGGAACCACACATCAAAGCTAACGCGAAAATCGCGCATTGACTTACGAATTTCTGCAAACATCATTGGAACTGCGCGCTTGCGGAATTCTTCGCGCTGCTCGGAATCGCCTTCGCCAAGTGGCAAGCCTTCTTCATCTTTTCCAAGATCGATTCGCGGCAAAGAAAGAACGTCAACACCGTCCGCATTCGCTTCTTTTATAACAGCGTCCGCAATTTCGTTAATATACGCGCCTTTGTAGCCGTCTGCAGGCGCTTCTTCGCCATGAGCTGCAGCAACTAAAGACTTTGCAAAACGGTTGATTTGCTCGCCGTGATCGTTGAAGTAGTATTCGCGCACAACTTTTGCGCCATTTGCCTGCAAAACTCGAGCCATAGAATCGCCAACTGCTGCCCAGCGCGTGCCACCAATGTGGATTGGGCCAGTTGGATTTGCGGAAACAAACTCAAGATTTAAAGTTTTGCCACTCAAATGCGTATTCTTGCCAAAATCAGCACCCTGATTTAAGACCTCGTCAACAACAGCCGCTGCAGAAGCAGAATCAAGCGTTATGTTAATAAAGCCAGGGCCTGCCACTTCTACGCGCGCAATACCTTCTGCTTCTTGCAAACGCTCGGCAAAAAGTTCAGCTAAATCGTGAGGCTTCATACCTGCTTTTTTAGCGAGTTGCATAGCAACGTTTGTAGCCCAATCGCCGTGTGCGCGATCTTTTGGCCTCATAACTGCAAGTTTTTCGGCAGCAGGAATCAAATCTTCTGTTAGACTGCCGGCTTTACCGCTTGCTACTAAATCTTTAGCAATTTTTTCAATTAATTCACTTAAGCTTTCTGGATTCATGGTTTACAGTCTAGCGTTACCGCGCGATGCTTCGCGATTATAACGTATTGGATTGCGTTATTCTGCATATAAGGTAATATATGTTTTACATGTTTTACAATGGAGATTAGAAATGGCTGCAACAATTACAGGATTAAGAGTACCGTCTAACGTTTTAGATCGTTATGATCAGCTCGCTAAAACCACTCACCGCACTCGTTCATTTTACATGAATCAAGCGCTAGAAGCTCAAATCGATGAACTTGAACATGAATATGGACTAATGGCAGATATTGAAGCATACAAACGTGGAGAATTAGAAACATCTCCGCTCGACGACGTGGTGAAGCGCCTTGACTTGGAAGATTAATTTATCTAAAAGGGCTGAAAAACAGCTAGGGAAAATTGACAAAACAATCGCTAAGCAAATCGTTAAGGAACTTCGCGAAATTAGCAATCTCGACAATCCTCGAGTCAGAGGCAAAGCGCTAACTGGCAACTATTCGGGGTTTTGGAGATATAGAGTAAGGGATTATAGAATAATTTGTGCAATTGAAAATAATGTACTGACCGTTTTTGTTGTAGATATTGATCATCGCAGCAGAATTTATAGCAAGTGACGATGCTTCGCGATTAAATACACAAAAAGCGCTGGAGTCGAAGATTGACTTCCAGCGCATTTTGTTTTGCGATTAATTATTTTCGATTACTTGCAAACTACTTCTTTTTTGCAGGAGCTTCGCCGAGTTCGCTTTGAGCAACAGAAACGTTTACGTTAGTTGCATCAGATTCCGCAGATTCAGATTCAGAAGAATCGCCATCATCTGCAGCCTTAACAGCGTTAAGCTTCACTTCTCCAGTAACGCGTCCCGCTTCGGCAACGTCATCCAAAGTCTCCTCAACAGCCTTATAAGCATTTTCTGCTACGTTCAAAGTCACTTGCAAAATAGGAGTCTTCATAGAAACTTTTGCTTCAGACTTAATCTTTCGCAAAGTAGCCAAAGCCTCACCCGCGTAAGCCAAAGTGTCTGCAGAAACGCCGTTTGCAGCAGCCTCATACGCCTTAGCGCATGGCCAGCTAGCGCGATGCACAGAGCCTTCGCCTTCGTGCATCCAGCTCCATACTTCTTCCGTAGCGTAAGGCAAGTAAGGAGCAAGCAAGCGAGCCAAAGCGTCGAGCGCAAGACCAAGAGTTGTGCGAGCAGACTTTACAGCAGCTTCGCTTGGAGTGCGTCCAGTGGATTCTGCAGTACCGTAAGCACGATTCTTAGCAAGCTCAATGTAATCGTCACAGAACTCCCAGAAGAAGGTTTCGATTGCTTCCAAAGCCTTGGAATGCTCGTAAGATTCAAGCGCATCAGTTGCGGTACGAATAACGGATGCGAGCTTTGCCATAACAGAGCGATCCAAAACTTCCGTAACGTCTGCAAAATTCCAGTCTGCGCTAGCAGGCTCAAGAACCTGATGTTCCTCATCTTCACGGCCGATTGCGAGCGCAAACTTCGTTGCATTCAAAAGCTTAATCGCAAGGCGACGCCCAATCTTCATTTGGCCTTCGTCGTAAGTTGCATCCAAGCCAAGTTTTGCAGAAGTTGCCCAGTAGCGCACAGCATCCGCACCAAACTCTTCAATTGGCTTGTTTGGCACAACCACGTTGCCCTTAGATTTAGACATCTTCTTGTGGTCTGGGTCCAAGATCCATCCAGAAAGCGCAGCGTGCTTCCAAGGTAAGCAGCCGTTTTCAAGATGCGCGCGGTCAACCGTACTAAACAGCCAAGTACGAATAATATCCTGGCCTTGTGGGCGCAAATCCATTGGGAAAGTGGCCTTAAACAAAGCTTGATTTTCTTCGCCTGGCTCTTCCCAACGAGTCACAATTTGTGGAGTTAAGGAAGATGTAGCCCAAGTGTCCATAATGTCTTGCTCAGCAGTAAAACCATTTGGCTGGTCTCGCTGCGATTCATCAAATCCTTCTGGAACGTCAATAGTTGGGTCGATTGGCAAACGGTCTTCGCTAGGCGTCAAAGGATGCTCATAATCCACTTCACCATTTTCGTTTACTGGGTACCAAAGTGGGAATGGAACACCAAAGAAGCGCTGGCGAGAAATAAGCCAGTCGCCATTCAAGCCGTGAACCCAATTCTCGTAGCGCACGCGCATAAAGTCTGGGTGGAAGTTAAGTTCCTTGCCGCGCTCAATAAGCTCAGCGTTCAGCTTTTCGTCCGTGCCGCCGTTCTTTAAGTACCACTGGCGAGAAGTGACGATTTCCAAAGGCTTATCGCCCTTTTCGTAGAAGTTCGTCATACGCTTTGTTGGCTTTGGTTCGCCATCCATATCTCCAGCAGCTTGCAAGGCTTCAACAACTTCCTTGCGAGCAGAGAACGTGGTTTTGCCAGCAATTTTCTCAAACATTTCGCGGCCAGACTCGTCCGTAATCCAATCAGGAGTAGTCATAACAATGCGGCCGTTACGCTGAATAATTGGTCGAGTTGGCAAACTCAAGTCGCGCCACCACTCAACGTCGGTTACGTCACCAAAAGTGCAGCACATTGCAATGCCAGCACCCTTGTCCATTTGCGCGGCAGGATGAGCCAAAATTGGTACCTTCACCTTAAACAGCGGCGAGTAAACTTCCTTGCCAAAATACTTCTTGTAACGCTCATCGTCTGGGTGCGCAATCAAAGATGTGCAAGCTGCAAGCAATTCTGGTCGCGTAGTTTCAATGTAGATTGGCGTGCCATCTTCAAAACGGAACGCAATCTTATGATAAAAACCAGGGTATTCGCGCGCTTCAAGCTCTGCCTGAGCAACAGCAGTCTGGAAAGTAACATCCCACAAGCCTGGAGCATCCTTTTGATAGGCTTCTCCGCGAGCAAGATTACGAAGGAATGCTTTTTGCGCAACTCGGCGAGGCTGCTCACCAATCGTGTGGTAGGTCTGCGACCAATCAACAGAAAGACCAAGCCTACGCCACAAAGCTTCAAAAAGCTTCTCATCTTGGGAAGTTAGGCGCTCGCAAAGCTCGATAAAGTTCTGGCGGCTTACAGGAACCTGATCTTTTGCTTCAATCTTCTTGCCTTCTGTGCCTTCAAATGGCGGCTTAAAATCAGGGTCATACTTAAGCGAAGTGTCTACTCGCACGCCGTAATAGTTTTGTACGCGGCGCTCTGTTGGCAAGCCGTTATCGTCCCAACCCATTGGGTAGAACACGTCAAAGCCTTTCATGCGCTTATATCGTGCAATCACATCTGTATGCGTATAAGAAAATACGTGGCCAACGTGCAAGTGGCCACTAACTGTTGGAGGTGGTGTATCGATTGAATACACGGCCTTGCGGTCGCGAGAATTGTGGAACGCGTAAGTCTTAGCTTCGTCCCAATTGCTACGCCATTTGTCTTCAAGACCATCAACACCAACCTTATTAGGCAATGGTGTTAAATGTGCGTGTTTTACTGTATTATCCTGTTCACTCATGAACTGAATATTAGAAACTTAGCGAGACATCGCAGTGTAACACGGCACTATGCCAACCCACTAATACAGCACAAGCCAGCACTACTTAACAGTCACGTCGTGCAAAGGAAGTAGCTGGTCGGTCATGTTTGTAGGGTATCCGCTCACATTATTCTTAGCAACAACAACGCTATTTCTTGCGTACAGCCACCCAGAAACGGCGTAATCGCACAATTCCTTAGCATACTTTTTAATGTTTGCTTCGTACTCTTGCGGGCTTGTAGACTTCATTGCGTCTGCAAAATACTTTTGCGACTCATGGTCTTGGAACAAATAGTTGGACTTAGTGTCCGCATACATTCCAGAGTCAAGAGTGTGATTAGTCCAAGTAAGAGCTAAATCGTAGTTACCTTCGCGAATTCGCTGATCGATTACGCTCTGGTCTAATTCTTCTAGCTTTACTGGGAATCCACCTGCATAGCTTAGGTTTTTTGCCATTTGATCGCAAACGCTAGCCATTCCAGTTGGAACAAGCATTGTGATTCCGCGCAAATATCCTGCAGCAAAGTAGTGGTACATACCATAGGCTTTTTTAACATCATGAGGATATGTGTTACTAAAATCTTCATACCCAGGAGACATAGGGTCGATTGGCCCGCCAACAAGCTGGCCTCCAAAAGGATCGGAAGCAAGAATAACATTAGGCTCAATTACGTGCCTTGCAGCTCTACGAATTTGTTGATCGCAGAACATAGATGACATTCCCGTGTTAAAAGCAAACATTCTTAATCTTGTGCTTTTGCCTTCAACAAGCTTAGTGTTTGGCATTGCAGCCATGCGCTTGTTTTCATTTCCGTCTAGTGGAATTGCCATTTGCACGCTGCCATCTTTAACAGCATTTGCCAAAGATGTGTCGTCGTTAAAATACTTAAGAGTTATGCTTTCGCAACCAGAAGGCCCTGCCCAATATTTGTTGTTTCGAACAAGAACAAGATCACCGCCTTTGTTGTAACCCTTTGCGGTAAATGGGCCAGTTCCAATAGCGTCGGAAGCGTAGTTAACAAAAATGTTTGTGTTGTAAACAATTCCAGCTCTGCCAGCTAATCTCCTTGGCAAA
Organism: Bifidobacterium sp. UMB1197; assembly: GCF_030217745.1. NCBI lineage: Bacteria > Bacillati > Actinomycetota > Actinomycetes > Bifidobacteriales > Bifidobacteriaceae > Bifidobacterium > Bifidobacterium sp. UMB1197. The sequence continues at coordinate 56,406 of NZ_JASOOL010000001.1, forward strand.
AGTGGGTCTGGAGTTTTTAGTGCAATATTTAAAACGCTCGGGCCAGAATTAGATACGCTTGTAATATTTGTTAGCTTTTCGTAGCCAGGATATCCTTTTGTAATGCCCTGCTGAAGCGATTTAAGGACAGAGCTTGAATCCATTGGGTCGCCATTAGCAAATTTGATTCCGCCACGCAACCTAAACTTGTAGTTTAATCCGTCGGCAGAAACGCTCCACGATTGCGCAAGCCCTGGATGCAACGCATTGTTTTCGTCTCGTTTTACAAGTGTTTCGTAAACGTTCTCTAAAAGCGCCTGCTGCAGGGAATCACTATCATCTGTTCTAATGTCTAATGATGCTGGAGCTGTGCGTAATCCGATTGTTAAAGTTGAATTTGATGCTGGGAAAATGTTTGTTGGCATTAAAGACCTTAAAGATCTTCCATCTACAAATCGCCATCCAGCCCAAATTGCAGCAGATAGAATGCCGATTAAAACAATAAACACAACCCAGGGTTTAGCCCCTCTTCTATGCCCATGCGCATATTTTGCACTGCGCACATGCGAAGCAGATGAGTATCTTCCAAATTCAGACATGCTTAAAAGTTTATATCATAGCTTGAATTTGCTTACCGAATTTATGCACAAAATAGTCTAAAAATATTCTAAGAATATTCTAAAAGAGTTTATTTAGAGGCCATTAATCCTTGCGTAAAGCCACTCTACAATCGCACCGAGGCACACAAAAACCTAAGTGGGCAATCAGCACAACGAGGATTCCTAGCCGTACAAAACATTCTTCCGTGCAAAATAAGGCGATGAGAAAGATTCGTCCATTCTTCTGGCGCAAAACAAGCCGTGACTTCTCGCTCGATTTTCGCTGCATCTTTAGCCTTAGCGCTAGAATAACTCACCCAGCCAAGCCTTGCTGTAACTCGCATAACGTGAGTGTCTACGGGAAATCCTGGAATCTTAAAAGCATTTCCTAAAACAACGTTCGCAGTTTTTCTACCAACGCCAGGAAGCTTTGTAAGGTCGGCCATATTGTTTGGAACAACGCCATTAAAATCTTTAACAAGTTTTTGAGAAAGCTCAATAATATGCTGCGATTTTACTCTATAAAATCCAAGCGAATGAATTATTTCTTGAACTTTAAATATTTGCGCTTTGGCTAAATCGCCAGGTGTTGGATAGGCCTTAAAAAGCTCGCTGGTCACTACGTTTACGCGTTTATCGGTTGTTTGCGCGCTAAGAACAGTGGCGATTAAAAGCTCAAACGGATTAGTAAAATTTAATGCACACTTTGGATTTGGGATTTCTTGGCACAAAATCCTATATTCTTCGTGCATTTTATTTATTTTGTTTGTTTTGTTTGTTTTATCTATCTTAGCCAATATAAGCCTAGTCTAAATCGTTGGAGATGCTTGGAGCCTCGGCACGCGAATCGCCAGCCTCCGCGTGATTACTGTTTTCTGCGTAATCGTCATTTTCCACTTCGTCAACTTGAGCCTCTAGTGGATCAAAACGATATCCAACGTTTCTAACCGTTCCAATAACATGCTCGTATTCAACGCCCAACTTTGCGCGAAGCCTACGAATATGAACGTCAACCGTACGAGTTCCGCCGTAGTAATCGTAGCCCCAAACCTCTTGAAGCAAATGCGCACGCGTAAAAACGCGACGAGGATGCTGAACAAAATACTTTAGTAGTTCAAACTCCTTATACGCTAAATCAATAGGCTTTCCATGCAAGCTAACTGTGTAACTTTGCGTGTCTACAACCAAGTCTCCAGAACACATTTGACCGTTGCTGTTAACCTCAACGCTTGTGGAATCGGCAACAGTAGAGCTAGAAGAAGAATCGGTAGAAACAGATTTTTTGGCGGCCAATCGCAGTCTACCTTCTACTTCGGCAGGAGAAGCAGTTGTTAACATAACATCGCTAACACCCCAAGATGGGTTTACAACAGTAAAGCCGCCCTCTGTAAGGATTAGAATAATAGACATTGTTAAATTAGACGCGCGCACAAGAGAACATAGGGATTTTGCTAAAGATAAGTCTTCTCTAGCATCAATAAGAAGAATGGTGTTTTCTGGCATTTTAAGCATGCTAGATGGTTCCATTGCAAGCACGCGTACGCGATGAGAAAGCAGCGTTAGCGATGGCAAAACTTTTGCAGGCGCAGGGCAAGAGGTCATCAATGTAATATCCGTCATACTGACACCTCCGTAGCGCATAGAATTGAATGAAAATTCAAAATCAAGCTGTTAAAAGAAAATTGTAATCCATGCTTAAGAAGAATCAAAAAAGCGCAAGTGTACGCTTGCATATAAAATGGGGTAAATCACAGTATAAACGCGATAGGAGCGCAAAATGAGCATCAACAATATTCAGCGCAACGCAATGCATAATCACATTACTATTGTTGTAACTCAATTTATTGCCCTGGCTCTTTTAGTGGCAGCAGCCGCGCTTCCATTTGCAACAGCAAAAGCCGTTTTAACTGTTTGTGTTCTTATTCTTCTTGCTTTAATAACTTTTTGGCCTTTGCAAGGCTCCACAGCAGACAAAGCGATTCCTTTTCTTGCAGGCCTGGCATCTATGTGGTGTGCAACTCTGGCTTTAAAAGGATGGCTTCCAAGCAGCGTAATCGACGGAGAATCAGAAGTTAGCATTCATAAGTTTGTTGCAGCAATTAGGCCATACGAACGATGGGCAGTAAACTTTGCGCTAATTCTTGTTGCGGCAACATTTATTAGTTTTGCAAGACAGATGTTTAGAGAAAATCGATCCAATCTTGTGCGAAACCTATCTCATTGCCTTACTGCAAGCATTGCATGCGCCGCATTGCCTGGTTGGCTTTTCTTGCCTTCGATTATTCGCTTCACTTTTTCTGTACGCATATTAGAGCTCGGCGTATTGGTGGGCGTGATTGGTCTATTTGCCGTGATTATACTTGCAGGTCTTTCACACCTTTGGGTTAAAGATGCAAAATACAACTCTGGAATGATTTTCCCGCAGATTGGAACAGCTTTGATTCCAGTTATGATGGGCGGAATGGTTGTTTACGGAGCTGGATTAGCAATGCTGCTTGTAGCGTAAACGCGATTTTAAGAATTACATATTAAAAAAGTGTCTAACACATAAAATGCGTTAGACACTAATAAACACGTTGTTAAAACGATTGGAAGCTTGCGATTAATCGCAAAAACTACTTTTCGCTTTCTTCCAAACGCTTGCGAGCTGCAACGATTTCCTTTTCTGCCTGCTCAGCGCCAGCCCAGAAATCACCAGGAAGAACTTCCTTACCTGGCTCCAAAGCCTTGTACTGCTCAAAGAAGTGCTTGATTTCTGCCTTGTGATATTCGCTAACATTGTCAATATCCTTAATGTCATCAAAGCGAACGTCTGCTGGCACGCACAAAACCTTGTCATCTCCACCAGCTTCATCAACCATGTGATACAAGCCAACAGCGCGGCATTCAACAACACAGCCTGGGAACACAGAATTTGGAATCATAACAAGAGCGTCGAGTGGATCGCCGTCTTCGCCCAAAGTGCCATCAATGTAGCCATAATCATCTGGGTAACCCATTGCGGTAAACAAGGTACGATCCAAAAATACGCGACCAGTCTCGTGATCTACTTCGTACTTGTTCTTAGAGCCGCGTGGAATCTCTACCACAACGTTAAATGTTTCTGCCATTTTTACTCCTTAACGTAAAACTTAATGCTTAAATGCATTCTTAAACCTAATGCTAAACGCATTTAAACACTTGTTTATCAATCTAACGTTTATACATCTAACTTAGACTGTTCAGTCTAACTTTAGCGCGCAGCAAAGAGCATATAAAACGCCATATAAAACTACACATAAAATTCAACATAAAATGCCATCGTAAAAAGCAGCAAGCAACCATGCAGAAAAACACAAAAGAAAAAATATTAATAAAAATAGTAAAACATTTGAAAAATATTTTGATTTACATTAAAAAAATCGTGCAAATCACACAAAAATACGCGAAAAATCAAGGGAAATCTAAGACACGCTATAAGCATATTGAGTGTCTTAATACGTAGATAATATGACTACGTTTTGGAGCGATACTAATGGAAAAAATCGAACATAAACACTTGTAAAACTGAACACAAAACTAAACACAAAAACAACAAACACGTATTAAGTTGTAGGCAAGATGGCAGAATTGAACAACGCGGCAAACGCTGCAACCAAACGCAACGCTGCAATAGACGGCATGCGCGCGATTGCTATTATTGGGATTGTAGCGTTCCACTTGCGCCCAATCGTATTCAACGGTGGATTTTTGGGCGTAACAATGTTTCTTGTTATGGCGGGATACTTTAGCACTGTATCTTTGCTAAAAATGTTCAGCGAGAATAACAATAAAAATTCACATTTAGATGGTAACCAAGAAAGTCAGAAGAAAAAATCAAAACTTATTATCTACTTTAAGTACCTGCTTAAACGCATAAAACGAATATGGCCTTCTACGCTAGGCATTATTGCACTAAGCGCCCCACTTATGTGGTTGCTTTCGCCAAGTCTTTTAACAAAACTGCAATCAGACGCACTAACTGGATCCACATTTAGCAGCAACATGGCGTATATTCTGCGAAAAGTTTCGTACTTTGAACAGTCGGGGCTGCCTTCCCCTATTAAGCATTTGTGGTATTTGGGCCTTATTATGCAAATATTTGTTTGCTGGCCGATTATTCTAGGCGTAATTCTTAAAATCTTTAAATCTAAGTTTGCGCGAATGTTCGCTACAGCAATGCTTGCGATTGCGTCCACTATTGCAAATATTGCAATCACAATTCTTTACGGAGAAGGGCAAACCATTGCTCGCGTGTATTATGCTTTAGACACACGCGCTGGAGAATTTATAATCGGCGCGCTTCTAGCAATGTACTGCACGTGGTTTAGCGGAAAATCCGTTATAAAAATTATTGCAGACGCATGGCAATACATTGTTGGAAGCAAAAGCAAAAAAACACAGATTGAGAACCAAGATAACAAAGCACAAGAGGGCAAAATCCAAGGCAGACAGCCGATTTTAGAGTCTGCTATAGGGTTAATTGCGTTAGCGTTTATTTTATTCTGCTTCACTAAACAAGACGGGTCAAAAACATGGATTGTTTACGGCGGTTACGCGATTTTTGCTGTAGTTTGCGCAATCTTAATGCACGCTTGCATGCAAAAAAACAACATTTGCGCGCGTATACTTGGCATAGCTCCTCTAAGTTATTTAGGAACAAGGGCTTTTGCGATTTATCTTGTTCATTTTCCAATACTCGAAGTATTAAACCCAGCAACAAGAACTACTCACATAACGCTATTTGAGCAGATTTTGCAATGCGTGGTAGTTGTTGCTGTAGCCGAAGTATTTTACAGAATTTTTGAGATGCCATTTGCCAGCAAGCATATGACTTTTAGCATTAGCGCAAAGAAAGACAGTACTCAAGAAGAGGCGCAAGACGCATCGCAAGAAGAATCGCAAGAAGCAAAGAACATTGATCTTTCGTTTGACACTTTAAACGTTAAAAGCAAAAACATTAAGCTACCATTTGTTCTACGAAGGCTTGCGACTACTGTGTGCGCAGCGGCCTGCATAGCGCTAATCGCAGCTCCACTAAATTGGAGCAGCATTGCGCAAGAAAGGTCAATACAATTAAGGCCAGAATTAACAAGTCAAGAACAAGACGTTAAAACTCATGCTAAAAATGGAAAGCAAAATAAAGAGATAACACAACCAAAGTCAAAACCGAGCCAAAAGCCAAACCAAAAAGAAAGCCAAAAGCCAAAAAGAAAGCCAAAAAGAAAAATAGGCGGAAGGCGTCAAAACATAACAAAACAAACGCTTCCTACAAAGCCAAGCGCTCATAGGGTTCTAAACCCAATCGCAGAAAAAGTGCCAGCAAATATAAACACAAAAGCTTGGAAAATCAACTCAAAACAAGACGTTTGCACGGCAGACATAACAATGGTTGGAGACTCCGTAACCGAAGGCGCAAAGCCGTACCTTTTAAAGGCTTTGCCAAACGCTTGGATTGACGGAAAAGTTAGTAGGCAGATTTTCCACGGAGCCGAAGACTACCAAAAAGACATAGCCGAAAAACACCCTGGAAGCGTTGTAATCTACGAACTTGGAACCAACGGGCCGCCTAGAGACGATTCAGTTTTACAAAACATGGTAAATATTACTGGCGGAAAACCAGTGTATTTTGTAACAACTCGCGTGCCTCAACCTTGGCAAGACGAAACAAACGCAAAATTGCGCGCATTCGCAGCAAAGCGCAAAAACGTTGGAATAATCGACTGGAACGGCCTAAGCGCAGGCCATAGCGAGTTTCTAACAGACGACGGAATACACCTAACACCTATTGGTGGCCCTCAATACGCACGAATGATACGACTAGCCGTGTGCGGCGGATAACCTGCAAAAGGCAAAGCGCAAACCGCCCAAATCACGCCAAAATATTACGATGGTACATATGAGTGAGTTAATAACCCCATTTTCCCAAAGCAATAAGGGCGATTCGCTCGCGGGATGGAAGAATCCACTGCGAGACCCACGCGACTTGCGACTAGCCAAAATCGCAGGCCCGTGCAGCCTTGTTATATTTGGAATCACGGGCGATTTAGCGCGAAAAAAGCTAATGCCAGCTGTATACGATTTAGCAAATCGCGGACTTTTGCCGCCTGGATTTGGTCTTACTGGCTTCGCTAGACGAGACTGGACCGATGAGCATTTTGTAAACTTTGTTAGAGAAAACATTCAGCAGCATTGCCGTACGCCATTTTGCGAATCCACATGGATTAATCTTGCAAAAGGCATACGTTTTGTTCGCGGAACATTCGACGATGCAAGCGCGTTTGAGCGCTTAAGCAAAACGGTAAGCGAGCTAGACCGAGATCGCGGAACTCGCGGAAATCATGCGTTCTACATGTCTGTTCCACCATCCAGCTTCCCTGTTGTAGCGCAACAATTGGCCGCATCTGGGCTTTCGCACTCATCCGAAAACGCATGGAGACGAGTAATAATCGAAAAACCGTTTGGCCACGATTTAGCTAGCGCGCAAGAACTGGATCGCGTAGTTTCCGAGGTTTTTGACCCAAATTCCGTGTTCCGCATAGACCACTATTTAGGCAAAGAAACTGTGCAAAATCTGCTCGCCTTGCGCTTTGCAAACGCAATGTATGAGCCAATCTGGAATGCTAATTATGTTGACCACGTGCAAATCACCATGGCAGAAGATATTGGCATAGGCGGCAGAGCTGGATATTACGATGGCATTGGCGCTGCGCGAGATGTTATTCAAAACCACTTGTTGCAGCTAATGGCACTTACCGCTATGGAAGAGCCTGTAAGCTTTAGCGCTGGCGATTTAACAGCGGAAAAAACTAAGGTCTTGTCTGCTATACGCTTGCCTAAAGATTTAGCTGCAAACACTGCCAGAGGCCAGTATGCAGAAGGCTGGCAAGGGTCATACAAAGCCGTTGGATATTTGCAAGAGCAAGGAATTAGCCCAGATAGCAATACAGAAACGTATGCTGCTGTGCGATTAGATGTAGACACTCGCCGCTGGGCTGGAGTGCCATTCTACTTGAGAACTGGCAAACGCTTAGGTAAGCGAGTTACAGAGATTGCCGTGATTTTTAAGCGCGCTCCACACTTGCCTTTTGAGACTACTGCTGTGCGCGAACTTGGAAACAATGCAATTGTGATTCGCGTTCAGCCAGACGAGGGTGTAACAATGCGATTTGGCGCAAAAGTGCCAGGCGGAACGTCTATGGAAGTTCGCGATGTTTCCATGGACTTTAGCTACGGAAGGTCTTTTACAGAAAACTCTCCAGAAGCTTACGAACGCCTTATTCTAGACGTTTTGCTTGGCGAACCTCCGCTTTTCCCAACAACGCAAGAGGTTGATTTAAGCTGGAAAATTTTGGATCCGATTGAAGATTTTTGGGCTTCTCTTAACACGCGTCCGCAACCGTATCGCGCTGGAACGTGGGGACCAGCGGAAGCTGACGCCATGCTTGCTCGCGATAATCGCCATTGGAGGTTGCCATGATTATTAATCTTCCTAACACAAACACGTCTAAAATATCCGCAAAAATCGACGAGCTTCACGAAGAACGAGGAGAATCCGCCACTGGCCGCGTGCTCACTCTTCTTATTGATACCACTCTTAAAGAGCTTGAAAACGCGCTGAATGCAGCAAACGCGGCTAGTCGCGAGCATCCTTGCAGAGTTATTGCGATTGTTCGCGATTGGCAAAGCGCTAGTGCAAATTTGCATAATCAAAATCAAGACAATCAAGCAAATCAAGCAAATCAAGAAGAAGAAACACCAAACTTAGACGCTCAAGTGCGATTTGGAGCAGATGCGGGCGCAGGCGAAATCATTATTCTCTATCCGCATAATGACCTTGTTCGCCACCCAGATACGCTTGTTATTCCGCTTCTTGTGCCAGATGCTCCGATTGTTGCATGGTGGCCTACAAACGCGCCCGAAAATCCTGCTAAGGACTTGCTTGGAGCTATGGCAAGCAGCAGAATCACAGACGCTCAGCGAGCCAGCAACACTCTTGAAACCGTACAAAATCTGCGCAAAAATTGGTCTTCTAAAGACGTTGATCTTTCTTGGACTCGCATTACGTCTTGGCGTGCAATGCTCGCCTCTATGCTCGACCAGCCGCCGCACTTACCAATTCTTAGCGTTAAAGTTAGCGGAGCCAAGCACTACGTTCCACTACATTTGCTTGCACAATGGCTAAAAATCTCGCTTAATGTTCCTGTGGAAATTGTTGAAGATTCTAAAGCGCATGCAATTACGGAGGTAAGTCTTAAGCGGCAAGACGGCGAGCTTTCTTTAACTCGTCCTTCTGGCAGCAGCCAAGCAATAATAAGTCTTCCAGGGCAAGCAGCTCAGCCTATTTCTATGCCGATTCGTTCTTTACAAGACTGTTTAAGTGAAGAATTGCGCCGAATTGACCCAGACGAGATTTACGCGCAGCTTATTAACGAAAATTGTTGCGCAATGCAGAATAACGAACTTGCAGAATAACGAACTTTAATACACGTGTAAAAATAATAAAAGGATTCATTATGGCTAAAGATTTTAGATTTGCGCATAACGCAACAGTGTACGGCTACAATAATCAAGATATTCTAGCTGCTGTTGCTGCGCAAAAACTTGTGACTTTGATTATGCAATGGCAAAACAATGTTGAAAATCTTAATAAGCCATTCCATCTTTTGCTAACAGGTGGAACAGATTCAATTCGCATGTTTCAAATGTTAGCTAGCAACCCGTTACTTCCAGCAATCGACTGGTCTAATGTGCATATTTGGTGGGCAGATGAGCGTTTTGTAGCTTATAACAGCGAAGACCGTAATGCGCGCAAGGCTCGCGAGTTGCTTCTTAACATGCTTAGCGATAACAAAGTTTTGCAGGAGTCTCATATTCACGAAATGCCTGCAGACGATCGCAATGCGCAAGAAGTGGCGAATGCTAGCGATGCTGAAAATAATGCGATTTTAGACGCAGCAGCACGCGATTACGAAGAAGAGATTATAGGACTGCTTGGGCCAGAGCCGGTGTTTGATTTGGCAATTCTTGGCATGGGCCCAGACGCGCATATGGCCTCGCTTTTCCCAGGATTGCCGCAAATTCATAATCGAGATCGCATAGTTTTAGGCGTGAATCACTCCCCTAAGCAGCCGCCAATGCGATTAACGCTTAGCGCACCCGTGCTGGCTCATAGCCGCCGAACTTGGTTCTTAACGGCTGGCGAGCAAAAAGGAAAAGCTTTAATGGACGCGCTTTCGGCAGACAATAATCCAGACTATCCTGCGTCTTTTGCCAATGGCACCGACGAAATTGCATGGCTAACTACCGCCGAAACCTTGCAAGCTGCAATTCAGTAATCTGCATAATATTCAATCAACTAAAAATTAAATCAACATAGTCGAGTGGCGCATTTGCGAAAATCTGCTTGACAAAACATGGCGCATTTGCGAAAAACAGCCCCTAAAAACATGGCGCATTTGCGAAAATCTGCTTGACAAAACATGGCGCATTTGCGAAAATCTTTATAAAACCGTTGAAATTACAGGGAAAACTGCATTCGGTAACACTTGAACAAATCAAACACAAATTTACAATCTAAGAAAGAGCGCAAAACCACATGTTTGATAGAAAAATATATAAAGAAATGCTGAAATGGAAGCATGAATATGCACCAAATTATGCGCTTTTTCTTAAGGGAGCAAGACGAGTCGGTAAAACAACGTTAGCTGAAAAACTTGGCAAAGAAGAGTATAAGTCTTATATTCTTATTCGTTTCGATCAAGCCGAAGAAGATATTAAGCAACTTTTTATAAACAGTCTAAGAGATTTAGATACTCTATTTAACACAATACAGTTAGCTTACAATACCAGACTTTATAATAGTGAATCTCTTATAATACTTGATGAAATACAATTATTCCCACAAGCACGGCAAGCAATAAAAACTCTACTTGAAGATGGTCGTTACGATTACATTGAAACAGGATCGCTTGCTTCTATTACAAAGAAAAGCAAGGATATTCTCATACCTTCAGAAGAGTACACATTAGAAGTACTGCCACTTGATTATGAAGAATACTTATCAGCGAACGATAACAACCTGATTTTCCCTACTATTAAAGGTCACTTTGAATCACTCAAACCTATGGGCAGTATGCACCAGAGCATAATGAAGTCTTTCAGAGAATACATGCTGGTTGGTGGAATGCCACAAGCTGTTCAAGCATACGTTGATACAAAAGATTTTGCGAAGGTTGATTTTGCTAAACAGCAAATAATCAATCTTTATAAGCAAGATATGCAAGATCAGGAAGAAGAGAACCCTACTTACGTAACTAATTTTTTCGATAGAGTTCCTGCAGAGCTTTCCAAACACGACAAGCGTTACGTGCTATCCCACGTAGATTCCAACGCGCGTATTAAAGAATATAGGGATCCAATACGTTGGCTAGAAGAAGCAATGATAATAAATATTGCAAACAGCGTTGAAGACCCAAGTGTAGCTTTGAATCTATCTACTATCAACCCTTCCTTCAAATGCTACATGATGGATACAGGACTGTTAACTTCATTAGCATACAAAGATAGACCTTACTTAGAAAATGAACTTTATAAGGCAATTCTGCTAGACAAACTACATGTTAATGAAGGAATGATAATAGAAAATATTGTCTCACAGTGTCTAAAAGCAAATGGACACAACGCGTATTTTTACAAAAAAACAAGTATCGATACCAAAAAGACAGTAATGGAAATAGATTTTCTCTTGCGCAAAAGCAACAAGATTATTCCAGTAGAAGTGAAATCTGGTAGTAGTAAAAGTGTGAAGTCAATAACAAACTTTATGGAAGCTTTTAGTAAAACCAGCAGCGAAGGAATCGTGCTTCACCATGGAGAAATTAAGCGCGAAGGTAAACTGCTTTACTTACCGTACTACATGGCTTCTGTATTGTAAAAACAAAGCGTCGCATGCAGAACTTACACATGCGACGCTTACGAAATAATTATTTTTAGATTATTTTTAGATTATTTGATTTAATCTTGCTTTACTTCTGGGCGATTAGGTTCTGCCCACAAAGTGTGAAATACGCCCGACTCGTCAATGCGACCGTAGGTGTGCGCGCCGAAGAAATCGCGCTGAGCTTGAATAAGCGAAGCTGGCAAACGCTTGGATCGCAAGCCATCGTAGTATGCAAGCAAGCTGGAGAATGCTGGAACAGGCACACCATGCTCCACTGCGCGCGCAATAACACGGCGCCAAGCAGCTTGCGACTTTTCAATAGCGTCTTTAAAGTACGGCGCAAAAATCAAGGAAACACTTGCCTGCCCAGATTCAAACGCCTCGGAAACGCGGTTTAAGAATTGCGCGCGAATAATGCATCCGCCTCGCCAAATGCGAGCAACAGCAGCCTGGTCAATCTTCCAATCATGCTCAATCGCAGCAGCCGCAATCTCATCGAAGCCCTGAGCGTAAGAAACAATCTTAGAAGCGTACAAAGCTTGGCGAATATCCTCAATAAACGCCTTACGCTCAGAATCGCTAAAATCAAAATGCATATCTGGCCCAGTCAAACCCTGGTTTTCAGCAGCTTCTCGCAAAGCAATCTGGCTAGAAAGTCCGCGAGCAAACACAGCTTCTGCAATACCAGTTACAGGGATTCCAAGCGAAAGCGCAGATTGTACAGTCCAAGTACCCGTACCCTTCATGCCAGCGTGATCCACCATCATCTCTACCAAAGGCTTACCAGTCTTAGCGTCTTTCTGGCGAAGCACATCCGCCGTAATCTCAATCAAATAAGAATCAAGCTCGCCCTTATTCCACTCGCTAAACACGTTTGCAATGTCTTCGGACTTCATGCCCAAGCCGCGAAGCATTAAATCGTAGCTTTCGGCAATAAGCTGCATGTCCGAGTACTCAATGCCGTTGTGAACCATCTTTACAAAGTGACCAGCGCCGTCGGTGCCAATATGCGTTACGCAAGGCTCGCCTTCTGCAACAGCCGCAATCGACTTTAAGATAGGGCCGAGCGTCTTCCAAGATTCTTCCGTACCGCCTGGCATCATCGAAGGACCGCGAAGCGCACCTTCTTCTCCGCCAGAAACACCGCAACCAACGTAGTGAAGACCACGCGCGCGAATGTTTTTCTCTCGGCGAATCGTATCTTCAAAGTAGGAGTTTCCGCCGTCAACAATAATGTCGCCTGGCTCCATAGCGTTTGCAAGCTCTTCAATTACAGCATCCGTAGGAGCACCAGCTTTTACCATAATGATTGCAGTGCGTGGGCGCTTAAGCGAAGCCACAAACTCTTCAACGGTTTTTGATGGCACAAACTCGCCTTCGCTGCCATGCTGATTCATCAGCGTTTCTGTGCGCGAATAATGACGATTGTAAACAGCAACAGTATTTCCGTGATGCGCAAGATTTCGCGCTAAGTTAGACCCCATTGCAGCCAAGCCAACAACGCCAATATTTGCTCTAGCTTGAGTTTCCGCCATTTTATACCTCTATCTTTTAATATTTGTACCGTTTGTTGTTTTAACCGTCTTATTGTTTTGCTTTTATTTTTACCATTTGACTAACAAAAACACACTTTTTTAAGTTTATCGTTTTATATGCACAAGCGTTTTTGTCACGATCACAAGGCGTACTGCATATCTCGCGCATTAATGGCAATTTTGTGATAAAGATTACATTTTTACTTTTATTAGTCGCTATTTAGAAAGCATAAAGACCGCTTAAATCTTATAGACACGCGTGATAGCCAAAATTTGGACACACTAAATATAGGGATTATCCATACAACACGCCACTACAAATAGTGTTAAGTGGTAGTAGACTGTTAAATCGTGCCCAAAAGCACAAACTTAAATAATCATAAAGAAAAAGCGTTAAATACGCACAATACACACAACGAAGGGAGAAGAACCATGACTATTACAGTTTTCACCAAGCCGCATTGCCCACAATGCGATGCCACAAAGCGTCAATTTACAAAGCTTGGCGTGAATTTTGAAACAGTAGACTTAACTCAAAGCCCTTCTACGCTAGACCAATTACGCGCAGCAGGCTACCGCCAAGCGCCAGTGGTGATTACGCCAAACTCGTCGTGGAGCGGGTATCGCCCAGATTTGATTGCACAAATCGCAAGCCAACTAGAAGACAACAATCAAAACGATTAAAGCAATCAACAATCAAAAATCAAAACAATTAAGAAGCATAAAAATGTGTGATCAAGAAAATATGTCACAACCAAGCGAGCCAGAAGCGCGCGCACAAGGCGAATCAATCGGAGCTGTAGTCTATTTTTCTTCCGTCTCCGAAAACACACTACGATTCGTAAAAAATTGCGATTTTCCAAGCAATAACGTAAACGTGTATCGCATACCGCTTCGACCAAAAGAGCCAGAATTGCACGTTCGCGAGCCATACGTTTTGATTGTGCCAACTTACGGCGGCGGAAATATTTCTAAAGCAATACCAATGCAGGTGCGAAAATTCCTAAATAATCGCGAAAATCGTTCGTTTATTCGCGGCGTAATATCTTCTGGAAACACGAATTTTGGAGACGCATATTGCGCTGCAGGCGGTCAAATCGCAGGCAAGTGCGCAATCCCAAATATGTACTCGTTTGAACTTACGGGAACTCAAGAAGATATAGAAAAAGTAGCGCAGGGAATACCAAGATTTTTACGGCAATTAAAAGAAACAGAAGAAATTAAATAAGCAAAACAATCAAAAACAATCAGCGTTTGAAAGCAAAATAACGCCCAAAGAAAGGAATTAATCAAATGAACAGCACGGATCCGATGAGTGAATCCACTTCGCTTAATCTTGATCACACTGATGCCAGCGAAACTGCAAACACAGCTGCTAGCAGCACAGCAGAGCGCATTCGCAACAGCCGCGACTACCACGTTCTTAACGCTATGCTCGGTCTTTTTGACCCAGAAAAGGGCATTCAGTTTGATAAAGACAGGGAAGCAGAAAAGCTTTACGTTTCGGGTTACGTGCAAGAACACAGCATGAAATTTGCTTCTACTCGCGAGCGCTTGAATTATTTGATTAACAATTACTACTACAACGGCAACGTTTTCCACAAATACAGCAGCGAGTTTCTCGATAAATTCTACGAGCATGCGGAGTCTGCACACCACACTTTTGGCACATTCTTGGGTGCTTTTAAGTTCTACACTTCTTACGCTTTAAAGACTTTTGACGGCAAGCAGTATTTGGAAAACTTCGCTCAGCGCGCAGCTGCCGTGGCACTAGAACTCGCAGACGGAGACGAAAAAGCAGCGCTCAATTATTTGGACGAGATGCTTGCAGGCCGATTCCAGCCAGCCACTCCAACGTTCTTAAATCTTGGTAAAGCTCAGCGCGGCGAGGCTGTGAGCTGCTTCCTCGTGCGTTTGGAAGACAATATGGAGTCTATTGCACGCGGAATTAATTCCGCTTTGCAGCTTTCTAAGCGCGGCGGCGGCGTTGCTCTGCTACTTACAAATTTGCGCGAGCTTGGCGCTCCAATTAAGCGCATCGAGAATCAGTCAAGCGGCGTTGTGCCTGTTATGAAGCTTTTGGAAGATTCATTCTCTTATGCTAATCAGCTTGGCGCTCGTCAGGGCGCTGGTGCTGTGTATATTAGCGCTCACCACCCAGATATTATGCGTTTCCTTGATACTAAGCGCGAGAACGCGGACGAGAAGATTCGTATTAAGTCGCTTTCTTTGGGTGTTGTGATTCCAGATATTACTTTTGAGCTTGCTAAGCGTAAGGAAAAGATGGCTTTGTTTAGCCCTTACGACGTTGAGCGCGAGTACGGAAAGCCTTTTGCAGACATCTCCGTTACCGAGCACTACGATGAGATGGTTGCAAACCCTCGTATTCACAAGAAGTATATTGATGCTCGCGAATTCTTTATGACGCTTGCGGAGATTCAGTTTGAGTCTGGCTACCCTTACATTTTGTTTGAAGATACTGTAAATCGCACAAATCCTATTGAGGGTCGCATTACTATGAGCAACTTGTGCTCCGAGATTTTGCAAACTCAAGAAGCAAGCACATATAACGCCGACTTATCTTACAGCCACGTTGGTCGCGATATTTCTTGCAATCTTGGCTCGCTTAATATTGCCAAGGCAATGGATGGAAACTTGGGTACAAGCGTTGATTTGGCTGTGCGCGCACTCACTTCTGTTTCGGAGCACACTTCGATTGATTCTGTGCCTTCGATTCGTCGCGGAAACGCAGAAGGCCACGCTATTGGCTTGGGCCAAATGAATTTGCACGGTTTCCTTGCTCGCGAGCACATGCAATACGGAAGCGAGGAAGCTCTTGACTTTACAGACATGTACTTTATGACTGTTGCTTACCATGCTTATAAGGCTTCTCACGCTTTGGCTGTAGAGCGCGGCCACGCTTTTGCAAGCTTTAAGACTAGCGCTTACGCTAAGCCTGCAGGAAAAGGCAACTACTTCGATAAGTACACTGATGGCAGCCGCTCGCTTGAACCTCGCACTCAAAAGGTTCGCGATTTGTTTGCTCGTTTTAACGTTGCAATTCCAACCGTTAGCGACTGGGAGCAACTGCGCGACGAGATTTTGCGCGATGGAATTTACAACGAGTATTTGCAAGCTGTTCCTCCAACTGGCTCAATCTCTTACATCAACCATTCCACGAGTTCGATTCACCCGATTGCTTCTCGCATTGAGATTCGCAAAGAGGGCAAAGTTGGTCGCGTCTACTACCCTGCTGCATACATGACGAATGACAATATGCAGTACTTTAAGGATGCATACGAAGTTGGTTGGAAGGCAATTATTGACACTTATGCGGAGGCAACTCAGCATGTGGATCAGGGATTGTCTCTTACTTTGTTCTTCCCAGACACTACGACTACTCGCGATTTGAACAAGGCTCAGATTTACGCATGGCGTAAGGGCATTAAGACTCTTTACTACATTCGTATTCGCCAGAAGGCTTTGGAAGGTACAGAAATCGAGGGTTGCGTAAGCTGCACGCTGTAAACCTTATGGTTGTAAATCTTTCGCAAATTAAATCAAAAACTTAAAAATTTTATAAAACGTAAACACAGAATCAGGAGTAATTATGACAGAACTCGACCCAACAGCACTGCGCAGTAGCCTCGATAATCCTTTCGGCACAAATCGCGTAATCGCAGATGACTCTATGATGGTAGCTTCCATCACACCAGCTCAATACCGCTACCATCACGGTTCGCGTGTGCGCCCAGTTAATTGGAACAATATTGTTGACGACAAGGATTTGGACGTTTGGAATCGTCTTATTGCTAACTTCTGGCTTCCAGAAAAGGTGCCGCTGAGCAACGATATTCCTTCTTGGCGTTCTCTCACCGATCTTGAACGCAAGACAACTACTCACGTTTTCACTGGCTTAACTTTACTCGATACCAGCCAAGCAACTATTGGCGAGCTTTGCCAGATTGAGCACGCGCGCACGGAGCACGAGCAGGCTATTTACACGAATATTGCTTTTATGCAGTCGATTCACGCTCGCTCCTACTCCTCTATTTTCTCCACTCTTTGCTCTAGCGAAGAAATTGATGAGGCTTACCGTTGGGCTGTTGGAAACGACGTTTTGCAGCAGCGCGTTACCACCGTGCTTTGCGAGTATGAGAGCGAAGATCCACTTAAGCGCAAGATTGCTGCAACTATGCTTTCTTCGCTTCTTCTTTACGCGGGTTTCTATTTGCCACTTTACTTTGCTTCTCGCGGCAAGATGATGAACACTGCCGATATGATTCGCTTGATTTTGCGAGATAAGGCAATTCACGGCTACTATTCTGGCTACAAGTTCCAGCGCGGTTTGGAGCTTAGAAGCGAGAACGATAAGAAGAATCTTGAAAAGTTCACTATGAACTTGCTTGATACTTTGTATGATTTGGAAGTTGAGTATTCTGGTCAGATTTATGAAGGATTTGACTTCCACGATGACGTTTTTGACTTCGTACGTTACAACGCTAACAAGGCTTTGATGAACCTTGGCTACCCTGCTAAGTACAGCGAAGAAGAAACTCACGTAAGCCCTGAGATTCTTGCGGCTCTTTCTCCTGCAGCCGACGAAAATCACGATTTCTTCTCTGGCTCTGGTTCCAGCTACATTATGGGCAAGTCTGTTGAAACCGACGACGATGATTGGGACTTCTAGTCACTAGTCGCTAGTCGCTAGTCACTAGTCGCTAGTCGCTAGTCACTAGTCGCTAGTCGCTTTACTAATTAATTAGGTTGCTTATGTACTTTCATAAGCAACCTTTTTTATTTAATTATTTAAGAATATTTCCGTTTTGGAACTATTTTTAAATATCCGCGTACTTACTGAGTTATCGTGGCAGTTTTTGCTAGATTTGCAATTTTTGTCACGATAACCCGAAATTTAACGAAGAGAAGAGAAGCAATGCGACTACCGAGCTAGCGCCTCAATATGCAACACACGGTCACATCGCTGAGCAATCAAAGGATCATGTGTCACTACAAGCAATGTCTTGTTATATTCTTTATTCATCGCTTGCAATTGCGCAAACACTTTATCAGCGAGATCTCTATCAAGTGAACCAGTCGGCTCATCTGCTAAAATCAACGAGCCAGGTTTCAGCATTGCACGAGCAATCGCAACTCGCTGCTGTTCGCCACCAGAAAGCACAGCAATGCGGTCATTTTTAGCATACTCAATATTGAGTTCAGCAAGAACTGCATCAATCATTTGGTGTTTAACAGACTTTGACTCTTTATTATATGCCATTGCAATCCACAAATTATCAAATACAGTTCGATTATTGAGCAATGCAAACGATTGAAATAAATAGCTAATATGATAACGACGTAACTTAGTAGCGGCAACAGAATTAATAGCTGGAAGTTCTTTGCCAGCAATCTTTATTTCACCTTTATCATAGGTTTCAAGCATGCCGAGAATGTTTAGAATAGTGGATTTTCCAGAGCCGGAAGCCCCCATGATTGCTAACGATTCTCCTTGTTGCACACTAAAACTAAGATTATGTAAAACCGGTCGATTCCCATATGATTTATAAAGATTGCGTACACTTATTAAAGGTTCAATACCATTGTTTTGCATTATCAACTACTCCTTTACCATAGAAGTAATGTGTTTATTACTCAAATAATATGTTTGTATCGTTAATAATATGAGTTCAATAATTGCCGAAATCAGCACATATATCATGCCAGAACGAGTCCGTTCAATCGAAGCAATAACAAAAAGTACTCCTTGAACGATTCCCACAAGCAAGAATGGCATAGAAAATATGCGTAATAGCGAAAAACCAAGCAATCGTTTCACTGCAATACTTTCTTGATAGCATGCTGCGAACATAGCAATAATCGCTATAAGCAATATCAACATAAGCAGGGTAATAAGCAGAATTACGCTACCAAACAATTGCAACGTCTGCATAATCGTCTTTTGGTAGCCTGCAATGCATTCTCCTACTTGTAAGAATTGAAGATGATTATCATCAAGATGATACCGTGCAGTATAAGCGTCGCTCAGATATCGAGCTGCTGCTTGATCATTCAATTTAATGTAGCTATTGTCAAGGCCGCCAGCAAGTAATGATTCGCTTTCAGACGCATTCAAATTATCGCTCGTCGCATAAAAAATAATAGGATCTTTTACCATAACCTTATGATGAATATCCGTAGACCAGTTAAACCACTCACGAGAAGGATGATACGTGCGGAATGCGAATTGTGGATGCGCAGTAAACTTGGTCGAAACATCAGTAGACGTTAAGTTGTCTGACTCTTGAAGCCACCGCCTCATCGAAGTCTGCTCTTGAGGATTATACGTGTCGGGAATGAAGTAAATGCGCACACCCTGACGAGCAAGGTTTTTGACATCGCTATCTACAGTAAACCCTTGATCTTGCAAGTACTTAGGCGACGCCACAAACGACCAGAATGGCTTAGAAGGCACATGCTTATATACGCTACCATTGCGCCAATCTTGTAGTATATCCGCATCAAAGAAACTTGTGTAAATAAGCCTTACTCCTGGCTTATCCTCAATGGATCGATACCATGCAAAAGCATCTTTGGCATACTGCGTCGATTGACCAGATACCGAAGCACCATCTTGCCCTACGAGGTGGTGATACATAATTCTCTGGTTTAATACAGGATGCCACATACGAGCAACTTCCACACTTTTCGTCAACTCGCCTATTGGCCCATCTATGCTATGCACACCTTCTAATACACATGTTGATGCAATAGCATAAACGAGTGCAAGAGCAATAAGCATACCACGTTTGGTGATACGATTACGAATTGCATTTACTGGTTTCACAGAAATAATCATCAAAATAACTAATGCACTGAGAAGCAACACAACTGCAATAACTGGCAACGCTATAATCAGCGCCTGCATTAACAATTGAATATTCCATATAAATCCGTGAGTAAATAAACTCATCACGATACAAACAAGAGGATATACGGCGAGCTCTGAAACAAGTATCGGCATAAGATGACGCAAAGCAAACGATGAACGCGACCAACCCAGCAACAAGTAGCTTCCCAATGTTCTATACGAAAGATACCCATCAGCGATTATCGTAATGCCAAGAAGCAACACTGTTACAATGCAGACAATAATAAAAGTAAGTTGATTAAAACTATTGGATCGTGCTATTCCAGATTTTCCACGTTGAAAATCTTGGTAGGTTGTACCAGCGATGCGAGCAGCTTGAGTAACTAATGCATGGTAGTCTCGATTGGAAAGTCCCACAATCCTGTAATCACCAAGCTTTGTTTTACTATTGTCGACGAGGGCATCTAATTGACGAACAACTAAACGCGAACCCTCAATGGAAATAGTGGGCAGATCAGCAAGCATATCTGCTTTTGCCATATCAAGTCCAAGCGTTTTGTTACTTTCGCTGTGCAATAATTGCGTAAAGGCATGCGATGTCAGAATCGGCGTTCCGAGATATGACAAAGTAAGCAAATCATCTTTACCCCGCGGATTGCCAAATATGCCAAGCTCAAAACCATCTACACCGGCGTCACTCGCTGCCAAGCGCATATCATTACGAACCACAAAAGCATTATGCTGAGCAACAGTCTTCTTGAGTAATGCATAAATTTGATCAGCTTTGTCTTCTGTCACACCGCGTAATGAAAAAAGGCGACTCGTTTGTGGATATATAGCAATACAATCACCCAAGGAGTCGTTCATTTTTGTCAAACCTAACAGCGATGCAAATAATGCAAGCAGAAGAACAAGTGCGCATGACAATGAACGCAACAATCGAGACATCGCATCCCCTATGATAAGTTATTCATACATACAGATTATTTGCAATCCCAATATGCAGTAGCACATGGCACCAATGCCATGGAAACTGCTAGTACTACTGTCGATGCAATACGTGAAATTTTCTTCATCGTAAACCTCCAACTTATTTGTCGGGGGGGGGGCAATGTGCCTCCCACCAACATGATAGATCTACTTGTTTGTTGCGTCAACAAGAAATGTTAAGGATGCGTTTTAATCGAGTATTTGGACGAAGCTTTGCACAGCAAACGCAAATAAGAAGTTAATCTGCGATGCAGAATGCTGTTTCGTTGCTATTTTATAAGAGTTATCGTGGCAAAAATTGCAAAATTAGCAAAATCTGCCACGATAACGCGCGATTTCGGCTGCGCGATATGGTCGTAACTATTGTTTCGTAATCAGTTAAAAAACATTGTTTGTGCGTCAACAAAGTTGATGCTTGTTTTAGCATGACGAGGATTGTAAGAAGTTGGATGTTTTGTAAACAACATAAATATTTTCTTATAATCGCTATTTTTTGCATTCTCAACTAAAGTTGCGCGCTGCAACAACTTGCTCACCGCTTCGGCTTCGTTAAGATTATTACGCCACTTACATTCTGCAATAAGAAGCTGCTTGTTAATATCGTCTTCTGCAACAATATCAATATCGGTTTGCTCACGAGCAATAGGATCAGAACCCCACCATTTACCTAACTTAGTTGGTAAAAAGTCCATTCCTCCAACTTTGCATTGGTGCACAATCCACTGTTCGCACATTTTCTCAAACTGTTGACCTACAAAAGTACTAAACACTTCATGATCACCGCCGAGAACACTACTTGCGGCAGCGTGTGAAAGTCCGCGTTCGATCAATCCTTTATTCGGTGCTACAAACCTATACCAATACGCAAAGAATGGGTCACAAATCTGCCATAATCCTTTTTTGCAATGAAGTGGATTCATGCCAAATGGAATATTTCTTTCAATTAATCCAAGTCCTTCTAGTGTTTTCAAATACACGTTCACTGATGTAGCTGGCAATCCAATGCGATCCGATATTAAAGTCGGAGTATTGCATCCCGTAGCAAGAGCATTTAGCACACTATTGTATGTTGAAGGATCGCGCAATTCCTGGCGCATGAGCATGTCTGGCTCAGCGTACAAAATTCCCGATATGTTAAAGCATAATTGCTCAAGATTTTCCGCAAACGAAGACTTATTATCTAACTGCTCTATATAGTATGGTGTTCCTCCAAGGGATGCAAAATAGTTGATTTTATCTTCCCAAGTAGAATTATTTGGCATAAGCTCAGATGCTTCAAAAAGATTAAATGGTCGCAGGCGAATCTGCGCGGTACGTCTTCCGTAAAGTGGACTCTTTTTGCCAAGCACTTCACTTTCCATGAATCCTTCGTTACTGCCGCACAAAATAAGAGTCATGTTCGTGTTCTTAAACTTATGATCTATTGCGACTTGGAATGTTGACGTTAAAGACTTATCTGCTTGGGCTGCGTACGGAAATTCGTCGAAAACTAGAATAAGTGGAGATTGAGAAGCGCTTTGATCTACGGCGTTAGATTGTTGCGCAACAAAAGCGAGAGCGTCGTTCCAATTATTAAACGATCCTGTAGTTGACGGTAGATTGAAGAAGTCGTACACAACGCGCGAAAAATCACGCAAATTCTCGATATTAGTTTGCTCGCGAGCAGTAAAAAGTATTGCGTGCTTATTTTTACAGAATTGTGAAATAAGCGAAGTTTTTCCTATTCGTCTTCGGCCATAAACTATTGCCATCTGGAACGAGTGTTTGCTGTTTTCATACAGTTTTTCCAATACTTGTAACTCGTCTTGTCTGCCAACAAAAACCATATTCCACCTGCCGCTACGCCAATAATTGCAATATTTTTCAGCGCATCTTATTGCTGCCGAATATACGCTTTAGTTAATATAATCGCGATTATTATAATCATAATTATAATAATCTAAATTATATTATTTTGCAATATGCTCAACGCAATCGCACGTTATCGTGGCAGATTTTGCTAGATTTGCAATTTTTGCCACGATAACTCGGTTTTTTGCGGTATAATATGACTAATATGCCAATGCAAAAAGGCGTTTGGCTCTTGTAAAAGGATTTTGCTATGACCGTGAATCAAGAAAAACTGTATCGCCGCGAAAAGTATCTTAGCAAAATTCGCGCGTTCTACGATGATAGCGATCTTATAAAAGTGATTACTGGCATTCGCAGATGTGGTAAATCAAGTCTTATGCGCACAATTATTGATGAGCTTAAAGAACGAAGTAATCCAGTTGCAGAATCTAATATTATTTATATAAATCTTGATAAGCGTGAATATAGAAACGTAAAAACAGCCGATCAGCTTGACTCTCTTATAGAAAAACTTACTAATGCTAGCGGCTTAAAATACGTGTTTTTAGATGAAATACAAAATGTTAAAGGATTTGAAGAAGTAGTAAACGACTTTCGAGAAGAAGGCGAATATTCTATTTTTATAACGGGATCCAATTCCTACTTGTTAAGTGGCGAATTAGCAACAAAATTAACTGGAAGATATCTTGAATTTGAGATGTTTCCGCTAACTTTTGATGAATATGAAGATTTCAAAAAATTCTATGATCAACCAGTAGATTCCGACATTAGTAAAGAGCTTAATAATTATATTCTCGAAGGTGGTTTCCCTCGTACTATTGCCATAGATAATATGAGTGACAAACGAACGTATGTAAGTAATGTTATTAAAGAAATTTTTGATAAAGATATTAAAACTCGAGTAAAAATTAAAGATACGCAAGCGTTTGAAGCTGTACGTAACTATATTATTAACAATTTTGGCGCTACAACTAGCATCAATAGCTTGTGCGAATCTTTAAAGAAGAATGGATTAGCTATAAGTCGTACTACTTTAGCAAGATATATTCGTGTTCTTTTAGATGCGAAAATCATTTATGAATGCCCACGTTTCGACATGAAATCAAAGCGTGCTCTTTCGGGGGAAAAGAAGTATTACTTAGCAGATTTAAGTTTTTATTACGCTCTCAATACGGATAATCGCATAAACTATGGTCCTACTTTGGAAAATATTGTGTACTTATATGCTAAAAGCTTTGGATACTCTGTAAGCGTTGGGCGTATTGGAAAGTTGGAGTGTGATTTCATTCTGCGCAATGCAGATATGGATTATGCTTACGCGCAAGTAGCTTATACGATTTTGTTGAGTCGAGAAACAGAAGACCGCGAGTATAGGGCTTTAGAAGCTATTCATGATAATTATGAAAAATATGTTATGACCATGGATTCACTTATACAAAAACGTAACGGCGTTAAGCACGTAAATATTGCAGATTTTATTAAAAATAAGCAGATTTTTTAGAAAACTAGAATAAATAATCTGTGTGTTATCGTGGCAAAAATTGCAAATCTAGCAAAAACTGCCACGATAACTCGGTAAGTACGCGGATATTTAAAAATAGTTCCAAAACGGAAATATTCTTAAATATTGATTGTTGGAAACATACAAACTGCCAATAGTAAAAGCTTTCTAAAAGTTTTCTAAAAGCACTATCGTTAAAAATAGGTACGCCTATTTGTGTAGATAAAATCTGCACGCTAGTATGTTGATAATTTACAAAACAAGAATCACGAGGAGGTGCTTATTATGACTAATCCTTTGCGCGGTATACGAGAAGAGGATATTGTTAAGTACTTTAAAGCGCATAATCTTTCAGTTGGTAAAACATATGTGCTTACTATGAAGTACAACCCTTGGTGGAAAGATTTACTAAAATTGTTTGTCTTCAACACGCTGTGGTACGCCATGGAAGGTACTGCTACACGTATTGTCGCTGCCACTAATAATGAGTTTATTGTTATTAATCCGAATGTCATTTTAGGCTCGGGTAATCTAGCTAAATTAGACGATAAGTATCTTCGTCGCATTGCGTGGAATCAACTCACTAATTTTGAAGTTATAAATAAGCCAACAACTCAAATAATCCGCTTTACCGCCAATGGTAAAACCGAAGAATGGAGTGTGCCAACGGAAAGTGCTAGCGTATGGCACTTTAATGTGTACAATCTTGATAATTTGAGAAAAACAGTACAATCGCACATCTCTTGATAAGTGGATTCCAAAACAAGATACCATATATTGTATGAACACTACTTATGCAATTGTTGATAATGACACGCTTGTATTGCGGTACCTGCAACTTCTTCTAAAAAGTCGTTTGCCTGAAAACTTTGTTTGTGCATGGATGTGTTCTTCTGCAAAACAAGCTATTCATCGTTGCGTTACAGAAAATACTCCTGACATACTTTTAGTAGATATGTCAATGAGAGAAATGAGTGGTGTTGATGTAATTAAGGCAATTCGCGAGCGCAATAGCAATATTGTTTTAATTGGCATTACTTCCTACATGCTGGATGAATACGTATTGCAAGTTGCTAAGTCGGGTGGTCAAGCGCTAGTGCATAAAGACAATTTAGCAGATGTAGTTGCAGCTATCCAATCGCGCGCAACAAGCTACGGTTGCCCAGAATTGCCACAATATATTGACTATTTTCACACTCCGCAAGAATCATTCAATATGATTTCTCAACTTCCGAAGACTTCAGTTTTGTCTCCTCAAGAATCGGAAATTATGCGCTTGTGCAAGCAGGGATTTTCTACGAAAGAGATTGCAGATCAGCTTAATGTGAAAGTTTCAACAGTCAACACGCATTTACGGCGTATTTATGGAAAACTTCAAGTTAAAAGTCGCATGCAGGCGCTCGCTGCGCTCGCAAAATACTCGCATGACATATAACGTGTAAGAAATTAACGTGTAAAAGTAGGTAGTTATGAAATTATTAACGCGTATGATCAATTTTTTGCCGCATGATGCCTGGCAGAAAATTGGAATTGGTGCAATCATAAGTTGTACTTTGATTCTTGAAATTTGTTCCTATAATAATCTTCATTACTACTCTAATTGGCATGCAATTACGGTTGAAATAGTATGGATTGTAATCTGCTTATGCATTGCAATATGGCCGCGTAAGGCATCTTTTATTGTGCTCATTTGGATGCCGTTGGTAATTGTTGCGCCAAATATCAATTATTCATCTATGATGCTTACCATATTGATTTGTTTGGCAATTGCTGTAATTACTCAACCTTGGTACACCGTGCTTTCTTCTTGCGGAGTATCTTTATGGTTCTTTGTTATATGCGATTTTCAAAACGCTTATGTGTTGGCGTGGTGGCTTCTTATCACTCTTATTTCTAGCGCAATCGTAAAATACTATATTTCTACTATTCGCCAGCAACAGGAACAGTTATTTGCACAGCGTTACAACGTTTTTCAAAAATATGCCACTATTGCAGCAATTCGCATGCACGATGAAGTAACTAATGAGCTTTCCAGCATTATGATGATGGCCCAACAATCTATTGAACCTCAAACAACTCATGACCAAGAGCACGAAAATTCGCGAGAGATTCTTCAATGTGCTACTACAACTATTCATAAAGCACGCAATATCATTTCTCTTCTTGACAATGCTACAACTGCAAGCACTAGTGATGTTATGCAATCGACTACATGTTATAAAGATTTTTGCACAGGCTTACGCGCTCTATTTGACTGTGAACAAAAGTCATTTGAAAAGCTTGGCTATATTGGTTCCATTGACTTTAGTAGTGATTTAGCTGCTGAAGATTCGAGATCCGCGCATTTGCCTTTTGAAGAATGTGCTCAAATTGAATATATTTGCCGAGAACTGCTTGCGAACGTAAAAAAGCATGCTGCAAAGCCTAAAGAATACGCTATGAATGTAATGCTTAATGACAATGAATGTCATATTACGTGTATAAATAGTGCGCAACGCGGTATTCTTGCTAACTTGCAATTAGGATATGGACTGCGTTTCCATAAGATGCTTGCGGAACGAGTTGGCGGAACTTTTAAAGTTATTGAAGATGGAGATTCGTGGATTATTAATGTACACGTTCCGCTTCATGTAGAGAAATAGCCATTGTGCAAGAATAAATTATTATGCTTTCTTGCGCTTTAATCGAGTACTTGGATCTATTTCAATCGAGTATTTGGACGAACCTTTGCGTAGCAAACGCAAATAAGAAGTTAATCTGCAATGCAGAATGGTGTTTCGTTGCTATGTTACACACGTTATCGTGGCAGTTTTTGCTAATTTTGCAATTTTTGCCACGATAACGCACGATTTAGTAATAATTGTGTGCACAATGGTGCTACTTTGGCATTACGTTGGGTGCTACATGTCTGCTACAATAAAGCAAAGCATGAATAACAAATTTATGATTTTAAGCTTAAAGGAAACAACATGACTTCTACAAAAACAGCCAAAACAAGCAGATTAAGTGTAAGAGTTAATCCAGAAATACGAGATAGCGCATCGCAAGTTCTTGAACATTATGGTCTTGATATGAGTTCAGCAGTCAACCTATTTTTGTATCAGATTGTAAATACGCAACGTTTCCCATTTTCACTTGAAAGTTCTCCATATGAGCACTCTATTGATGAAGCTATGAAAGAAAAACCAATAGCTCCAGGCACTGTAGACGATTTTGCTGAGCTGATGCGCAATGCCTAAACCGCCATTTTATAGTCCAATCTATCTGCGAGATGTTAAGAAATATAAGCAGAAGCATTACGATATTGAACAGGTAATCAATATTGTGAGACTTATTTGCAATGGTGCAGACTCTCGCGAGCTTGCAACTTATAGAGATCATATTCTTAAAGGCTCATACAAAGGCGTGCATGAATTGCATGTGTCTGCAGATGTTCTACTGTTGTATCAAGTTAAAGAAGATTGCATCATATTCCTACGCTTAGGATCTCACGACGACTTATTCTAGCTAGCAAAAACTGCCACGATAATGCGCGATTTGAGTGATGTTAGTTTAACGGAACAACAACATTGACCAGCCAAGTGTCATCATCTTTTTGCGCGCTTAAAGATCCGCCTAAGCGTTCCACGGATTTTTTGTGGAACAGTAGTCCTTTACCAAAAACAAGCCTTTCGCCAAACTTGTTCAACATTGAAATCGAATTCATACACATTATTCTGCATTCGCGCTCATCAACCGTAACATTCATAGAAAAATCAACGCTAGTATTGCAATGCTTACGAATATTAGTAAGCAACTCGCTGCACATGCGAATAGCACATTGAGCCTTTTCAGTACTAACAGTTGCAGATGCAGTAAAATCGTTACTTCCCGAACTTTCATCATTTACTGTTATAGAGCCATAATACCCAAGCTGCTCACAAATCTTACGTTCAGACTGTAAGCGCGCGCAAATATTGCATAGAAAATCAGCCAAAGTCATGCAATTATTACCATTAGAACCATAAATAAACTGCGTGCCAGCAATACTAGCAATATTTGAATCTAAAGAATCATCATACTTATGCTCAGCTTGCTCAAGTAGATTAATAACAAGTCGCGTTTTAGAAAGAGCATTACGAGAATGCTCAACAATCTGCTCTAGCGACTCTTTTGTATGATCACTTTTCTCGGCATACAAAGCATCAGTCGCAAGCAATGTAATATCCGTAATCTCATTGTTCACATCGTCATGCAATTGCAATGCAACAGACGCAATATAAGACTGGAACTCACTGCGCACAATATCCATTTTTGCGCGATTATTTTCCTCCAACATGTTCAAATACTTGCGCAAAGCGTAACCGCAAATCATGGAAATAAGAATAAAACAAGGGAAAGTAAGCGGAATGTACGCCATTTTTGCAAAATACATAATATTCAGCGAAACTATGTACGCACAAAGCAAATACTTCCACGAATCGTAAAAGCCTGCAACAAACATGCTAGCGATCAATGAAAAAAGAAAGCAAGTTGCATTTACACCTGGTACTGCTAACGTTACGCAATACAAAATCGGAGTTACGAGGGATATTTGACGAGGAAAAGCAATCAAAAGAAATATTGCAAACATCCAAACGTATTGGCACACAGATTGCTGCGGGTTATGCCACAAACCAGCTGTATTGCAAGATTGCACATCCATTGACACTACAAGAATCGCCAATATTATGAATAAAGTTCGCTGAATTTTCCAGCTTTTAACCAACTCAATAACGCGCGAAAATGTTTTCATTAACATGCGCTATCCGTTTCTTGCAAAAGATTCTGATGATTTTGCAGCGAATCATTAAAATATTGCATATTGCTATTTTGCTCACGATTTTGCATTGCAGCAAATGCGGATATTGCTTGCACGCGATTAGAAACATGCAATTTTTTGTAAATTCTATGAATATGCGTGTTAATAGTGTTTGGCATAAGACCAAGTTGAGACGCAATCTGATTCGTTGTGTAACCTTTAGCGAGCAGATCCATAATTTTTAGTTCTTGAGGCGGCAAAACGCTGCGCGATCTTGCTTTAGAAAGCCTAATAAAAGATTCTTGCGGTGTAGCAAAATCGTAAACAACATCTTTAACACAACGGCAGCCATACACCTGCTGATTATTACAATATTGCAAAGCTTCTGCTAGTCCTTTGAAATTGTCTTTAGCAACCATCGCTTGCCCGCCAACTTGCGAAACCATCGAAGCGTAGGATCTACAATCGTAAGAAGTCATACCAATTAAAATAATGCTGTTGTTTTTCTCGCGAATTGCGCGTATTACGTCTACTCCAGACATGTCTTTCATTGACATATCTATCAGAATATAATCTGGAGTAGTTTTTGCTACTTGGCAATATTTCAAAGCTTGCACGCCTGATTTTACGCACCATTTGCACACGTACTCGCTTGGCAAAAGCTTGCTGAGTACGTTTCGCATAACCGCTAAAACTAGTGGGTCGTTATCTACTATTGCATACGTTTTTGGCATAATGGCTTTCTTGCAATCACACGCTACTTTTCTTATATTCTACTTTATAAACGCGCGCAAAGTAGGGCAAATTGTGTAGTAATAAATGATTACAAGTACTGCGCGTAAATCATATGTGATTATAATAAGTAACAATATGCAGCTTTTGGTTGCGCTGAAAATTCATCTTTAATAATGATTGCAGCAGGATTATATGACAAAACGATTAGTAGTATTGCACTCCGCAGAGGTAGCTGCGGTGGCACTTGCCTCAACAGCTGCTTTTATGCGTAGCTTTGGCTTCTTCGTTTTGTGGCTTGTTCCAGGACTTCTTTCTGTTGCATTGTATTCTTATGCATATTTTTTCTTGCGAAAAATCGTTATTAAAGAAAAAAATGCGTATATCGCAAATAATATATCTAAGATTGATGGCGCAGGCGCTAACAGAACAAGTAATGATGTTGAGAATATAGAAAGCAACAAAGATTACATAATTACTCTTGAGCAAGAGCGCAAAAAAGTCGAATCACAAAATAAGCAAATATGTAGCAATTATCTAAATAATTTAATAAATATTATTACATGCTTTATTTGTGGGCTTATTCACGTTCCTTGGATTTATTACTATGGAATTGCAAATGGCGTTGTAACATTGGTGATTCTGTGGCGAGTAATAAAGCGCCCACAAGGTCACCCTATTGATGAAAGCGATTTTTAAGGATTTAGACTTTAAGGATTTAAGCTTTTAAGGATCTAAGCTTATTGTTGATCTTCCATTGAAAGATTTAATCCTTTTGCAGCATTGCGAAAATATTCTATGTAATCGCCATAGCCGTCTGCAATAATAGCATCCTCTTTTACAACAAAAGAGCCATTTTCTAGCACAATATATTTTGTAAAGAATTCTTCTAATTGCTTAGCTAATTCATCAATTTCATATTGTGAAAGCTCTTCGCTACTATTTTCCGCAAGGTTATCTTCCTGCTTTTGAATTTGATTAATGCTATTTTCGCAAACTTTTCCTATTTTGTTTACGTTATCTTTTGGCTGCCAAGAGTTTATGCCAAAATCACTCATGCTTACACTACCCATATTTGCGCTGTTCATGTTTGCATCTCCTTGTATCTGTAACGTATTTGCGCAACATATTTGTGCGTTGCTTTAAGTCTAATTACAAACATTTTCCGTGCAATCTTGAGTACTAAGTTCTGAGTACATAGTATTTCTCGAAGACTTGCAGCATTTATACTAGAAATACAAAATGCATACGAACGATAAGCAATGTACATGAATTAGCTACAATGCTCACAAACAAAACAGCAAATTAGAAAGAAGGCAACTCATGAGCAAGGACTCTATAAAACTTATTAAAAAAACGCTTATTTGGATTCTTAAGTGGGCAATATTTACAGCAATCGAATTCCTTCTTTTGTACGTTGCGCTTATATCTTGGAATCATGATTTTGCACAGTTCATGAACGAATACAGAAATGCGATTATTCCATTTATGGCAGCAACTGGAGCTATGGCAGCAGCGATGATTCGCGACGAAGGCACTATTCTTGAAGTCAAAGATTAAGGTAGTTAAGATTATTGCGCGGATGCGATTGAAGCCTCTTGGCGAGCAACATCAAGCGCTTTGTTGAAGGCATCACTAGTCCAACTTGCTCCAGCAACAACCGAAATATGCAAATCTTTTAGCGGTTTTCCAACGATTTTTCCTGGGATAGCCTCGCTGAAAGCGCTCATGTGTTTTTTGGAGATTGGCGTAAACGGGTGAGGCGTGATTTCAACACTGCTCACATTGCCATTTGCAACGCTTAAATTCACGTCAATGCTATCTTCTGCAACTGGCCCATATGTAGCTTTGATTTTGTAATCGCCATCTTTGTAATTGCCAGTGTCTGTTTTAGGCGAATTTTGCTGATTTTGCTGATTTTGTGAATCCTCACTTTGCGCTGAAGCATGCGATTGTTGCGCGCCAGAATCGTAAGACTTCGAAGCATTGCCACTATCGTTTTCGCTTTGACCAGAATTACCAGCAAACTCATCATTCATCGGCACAGCACTCGGCTCGCCGCAAGATGCAAGAAACGCACTTGAGCTAGCCAAAACCGCAATCGCAGCAACCGTTTTTGCAATTTTTTTAGACTTCAAATCATCACGCAAATTATTGCAGCGTGAAACATTGTGAAACATATTATCTGAAACCATAAAATCATCGCCTTTAAATCTTAAATTAAAACTATACGCAACTAATCATCTAAAAACTAATCATCTAAATTCGCTAATTTAGGCGACTTAGTAGGCTCATGATTTTGCAAAGATTGCGCAACGCTTTCATCAACATGCGCACTCGTAAACGCAGGCTTGCCACCAATCGCCTCGTACGCTTTGCGCGCATCCTCATTATTCCAACGCTCCCCAACAAGCACACCGTGGTTGAGCATAATTTCACGATCCGCGCATTGAGCTACCAAAGAATCGTGCGTTACAACAATAATCGTAGTGCCCTGGGAATGAAGCTGCTTAAACAAGTCGAGTACAATCTGCTCATTCTTTTCGTCCAAATTACCAGTCGGCTCATCCGCAAGAAGCAACTTCGGGCAGTTAATAAGAGCACGCGCAACGCACACACGCTGCTGCTCACCGCCAGAAAGCTGGCTCGGTAAATGATGTGCGCGGTCCTTTAATCCCACGCGTTCCAAGGCTTCCATTGCTTGCGATTCATCTACAACTGAATGATAATATTGCGCAACCATCACGTTTTCTACGGCTGTTAAATGCGGCACAAGATAAAACTTTTGAAACACAAGACCGATTACGTTTTTGCGAACGTCTGCAAGCTGGCCCGCGTTCAAATCCTCGAGTTTGCGGCCTTGCAAAGCAACGGAGCCTTTAGACGGCGAATCCATGCACCCAATAATGTTCATTAGCGTAGTTTTGCCAGAGCCGCTCGAGCCAACAATCGAAAGCCACTCGCCTTGCGGCACAGTAAGCGACAAATCGTCAACAGCGCGAAGAGAACCGTAAATCTTGGAAACATGGTCCAAAGTCAACAGCATTTCTGGCTTGGAATCTGTATTTTCCTGCCTATTTTCTACATTCTCTGTCATATTAAATCCTTAAAAATCCTTAACTAAACATTCTAAAAACATTCTAAAAACACTATAAAAGCTATTCTTCTCGAAGCACAATCGCAGGGTCGATTTTTGAGGCTCGCAAAACAGGCGGCAACGCAGCAACGCAAGACGCTGCAACGCTAAACACAATAGAAAACGCCACCAGCCACCAATTCACGCTCAAATCTCGCGCAAACACCATTGACGCAAGCAATCGCGCAAATCCATACCCTACTGCTGTACCAGCGATTCCGCCAATAAAGCCATAAAGCCCAGATTCCGCAGTGAACTCAATGCCAATGCTCTTAGCGCTTGCACCCAAAGCTTTGCGCAAGCCAATCTCATTTCGGCGCTGCTGCACAATCGAAGAAATCGTAGTGCTTACGCCAACCATCATCAACGCAAGAACAACCAGCGAAACAATCCAAAATAGGCTGCGAAGCATAGCAATAATGCCAGTATCTGCCGCCGTAACTTTAGTAACTTGTTGCGCGCGAACACGCATAGAAGTCATATCGTTAATGCTGCGCACAACAGCATCTACGTTCGGCGCAGAAGATGAGTAAGCAATCACGTCCGCACCGCGCTTAACGCCTGTAAGCGCACGCAAATCCGCGTTAGTTGCGTAAAGCATGGAATCTTCGGCGTCTCCCGTATCTAAAATGCCGCAAACGCGGAAAGTTGTGCCGTGAGTATCCATAATATCTGTGGAAACTCTGCCTTCAACAAGCTTTTTTGAGGAAGATTTATCTGCTTGATTTTCTGCTTGATTACCTTGCGATTTTTGCGCGGGCTTGTGCGAATCTGGGGAATTATCGCCAGCGCGATACGCGATTGCAATGCGCGAACCAATCTTCAATCCCATAGCCGAAGCAACATCTCGCCCAACCATAACGTTACCACTGCTAGGCCAGGCGCCATCCACGTTCCAATGCTTATTAAGCGACTTAACAGCGGAAACATCCACTCCAGCGAGCACATACGGAGCCGTATTAATGCGCACATTTTCGTAACGGTAGGTAGCAGATCGCATAGCACCTTTTGCAAGAACCATGTCGTTAGTGTGCAAAACCATTGCGCGATCAATGCCATTTTTCCACTCGCCTGCAAGCGGCGTCACAATAATATTCGCCCCGTACGTGCGCATTTCGTCACTCATTTGTTGAGGAACAACAATGCAAATTGCAGCCAAGCAAAACAGCGTAGCGGCACCAACAAGAGTGGCAACTACTGCCATAAGCGCACGCGACTTTCGGCGAAAAACAGCGCCAAAAAGCATAGTCGCAAACATTGCGCTATTAGAAGTCATACCCGAACCAGATTTAACGCCCATGAAGCACCTCCGCAGGACGCACATGCAAAATAGAGCGAATAGAAGAGCCAGCGGCAGCAAGAACAGTAATCGCAAGAAGCACAAACACCAGCACAAACACCATTGGTCGAAGCGAAATCGCGGAACCAAATACGCCAAATCCAATCACTTGCGCAACTCCAAAGCCTGCAATCATGCCAATAAACGCACCAACGCACGCAATAACCGCTGTTTCCATAAGCATTAGCCGCGCAACAGCGCCATCGCGCGCACCCAGCGCCTTAAGCAGCGCAAGCTCCCCCGAGCGCTCCGAAATCGCAGCCGCCATAAGATTTGCAACCGCAACAGCCGCCGCAATCAAGCTAAGCGCCGTCATAAGTACCATCACAGCACGCGTCTTGTTAAGTACACTGCCTTGCATAGCCGAAACTTGCCGCACTTGCTTTGCAACAGCTCCTGGAATCACTTCTTCAATTTGGTAAGTAATCGAGCTTGGGTATGCTGTGCAATACCACGTCTCCCACTCTTCTTGGCTAAGAGCCGCTGGATTCTTCGCCGCTTTACGAGCTAAATCGTTTTCTGGCGTAGTCAATGCTTTAACTTCAATCGCCTCAACCATATTTGGCTTATTTGCAAGATGCTGTGCCTGGCTGGAATCCGCGTAAATCGCGTTATTGTCGCTATCTCCAGAATCGTAGATGCCAACAATTTTAAGTAAGATTTGCCTGCCAGAACGAGTTAGTTTTATTAGCTGACCAACTTTTAGATTATGACTTTTAGCAAGATTTGTGCCAACAGCGGCTTCGTGCTTAAAATCGCGCGGGAATCTGCCTTCAAGCATCTTCCACCAAGACCGCATTCCTTGCACGCCAACAACTGTTGTTTCTCCAGAAGCGAGCGCAAGCTTGCGATTAAACCACGTGCCAACAATCGGGACTACTGAATTAGTGGATTTAGCAGAATTGGCGGATTTAGCAGATTCGGCAGAAGAATTTGCTTTAAGATTTGCGTAAATCGTTAGTTTTGGCGCAAAATTCGTTATATTAAACGCCCAAAAAATCATTTTGATTTTTGCAGCATCCGATTCCTTCAAAAAAGCGGTAGATTCTTCGCTTTCCGCATCCGCCAAAGTTTGCGAAGATTGCGAAGTTTGCGAAGTTTGCGAGTTACTATAAGCTGACTTTGTGCGAGACGCATACAAGTCGTTTACAACGGCATTCGACTTAGGCTGAACAATAATATTGGATCCGTAAGAGCTAAGCTCCGCGTTAATTTTGTCTCCAACGTCGTACACAACGCTAAGCATTGCAACGCTTACACACGCACTCAAGCACACAACAACAGCTATAAGAACTCGCTTTTTAATCTGCCTAGCAAGGGAGCGCGCAACCATTCGAATCATAAACATTTGCAGGCACCTCTACTTAAAGTGCGAGCTAAGCACGTCTAAATCGGCTGTGTGAATGGTAATTTTGCCGCCACCAGCCTTGTACGGGAATGGAATCGGGTTGCATCCGCCCTTAAATCCAATAGTCGCCAAATTTATTGCAACATCGCATTTTCTGCAGATTATCTTGCCGTCTTTTTCGTAGTAGCCTGCATCGCCACAATTTTCGCAAGCATCCAAGCCCACACCATACGCTCCACCATTTTTCTTGATGATTATAAAGCGCATAATAGTGCCATCTTTAGCTTTGTATTGGAATCTATGCAAGTGGCCATCGCTAATTTGCACAAAGTTGATTGTTGCTACGCCATCATGCAACTCGTACGGTTCTGGAGGCGTAAGCGTTGGCTTAATATTCATAAGAGACACGCCAGCGGTAAGCGTAAGTATTACTACGATTGCAGCCATTAGCGCCGCGAGCGCGGACCTTCTAGACTTGCGCTTAAACGCTCGCTTTGCGCGGATTTGTGCAGGATTTTCTCCCACAACTTTTGTTCTAGCACCGCGGATTATAGAAGATACAGCTGGAATCAAAAAAACACATATTTGGGCGATTATTATAAGCGGAGCATTGTTTATAAGCCAAACAAGAATGCTAAACGAAAAATCGTCTATATACAGCAAAATACTTCCTTGCATAATTTGCAGCAAAGACGTTAAATGCTGAATTAGCAAAATTATTAAGCTTAGAATAATTGCGATTTTAAAGGCGCCAATACTCGCGGTTGTGCGCAAAGAGCGCACCATAAGACTTATGCAAATCGCAGCAGCCGCGCCAAGAATAAATCCTAGAGCGCGAAGAAGCATACTAGAAGTAAACGGAGGCGTGCTGGAGTCAACGAAAATCGTAAGCTGCAAAATCACGTCTGGGAGCGCGTAAAACACTGTAAACGCTAGGCAGAGCGCGCCAATTGCATTGCTTATGTGCAAGAGCAGCGGATTTTTGCGCCATTTTGCAACAGTTTTTCCAGATACTGCAATACAAGCGATTGTTGCAACATCTAGCGGAACAGCAATGCAAAGCGCTGGAAGATTCACAAAATTGCGCTGATTAATCACCACGCTTGCGCGCAAAAATGCAAAAACAAGAGCCGCAACTGTTCCAAAAATCAAGCCAAAAAATCGCCAGCGGGAACTGATTGGTTTATCTCGCCCCTCGCCAACGCTTAGCGTTGCGCTTAATCCCATTGTAAGCAGCGCAAGAGGGAGCAGCCCTGGAAGTACTGTAACGAACATCCTGAGCATGTTCCCTCCTTTGCTGTTTACATGATTTTTGTTTTTTATTTATGCATTATGCATTATTTATGCATTATGCATTATTTATTTGTTGTTTTTATTCGTAAAAACTACCACTGGCAAACTACCACTGACGTGGAGTGTACTTCCAATCGTCAAAGGTGGCGGTAATTGGCTCAGTCCAGAATCGGCCATCCACACCCGTAGCAGGATCTACGTGAAGCATCCAACCCTTCTTTTCTGGCGATTCAACCGAAAGCACTAACTTGTAGTTTCCAGCCTTATCGAGCTTAACATTTGCGCCGTAGTGTGGGCCGTCGGAAGCGTTCATTTGCATAAACGTACCCTTTACAACGGCTTCACCGCTCGCCTTATCAACAATTTGATAATTCACAGTCAAATCTGGAATAAACTCACCCTTGCCGTAGCCAAGCTGTGTACCTTTCTTGTTTGCGTGAATATCTGCCTCAAGGTGGAAGCTTGCCTCGCTTGCCTTTAAGCCCATGCCTGCTGGAACCATGTCGACTGGCTGGAAGTACACAGCGCCAATCGTAAGCGGGCCAATGTTCTGGTCTTGGTGAGGTCCAACTGGAACCTCTTCAAAGCCCTTGTCTCCACCCTTATCGTCGGCCTTCTGCTCAGATGATTGTGGCTTAGCAGCAGACTTTGCTGCGTTTCCGTTTGCGCCACAGCCAGTGAGTGTTAGCATTCCTGCAAGCGCTAAGGCTGCAATTGCCATCATCTTTTTATTCTTCATATCTAACCTTTTCTATTAGTTATTGTTTATTATTGCTTGATTTTTAGTTTTGATTTTTAGTTTTGACTTATCCGTTAACTGTTGCTAACTGTTGCTAACGGTTGCTTTGTGCTTTCGCGCGCGCACAAAACTCGCGCACAGCAGTGCCACAACTACGATTGCAGCTACGACTTGCGCCGCAATCGTTTCAACGTACGGATAGAATCCAAGCCAATCGTTAGTTGGCAAGCCTTGAATATACGCGCCAGCGAGCGCATCGCCCTCTATAAGCGCATGCACACCTCCGCCAGCAAAAATCACCACTAAAATGCACATAAGCGCACTGGTTCCTGCAAAGAACGGGCGAATTGGTATGCGAACAGACGCAAAGCGGATCAGCAAGAAGATTACAACCAGCACGGCGGCCGCTGCTGCAAATCCGCCCCAAATCATGGAGTCAGCTCCGCTTGAAACGGCAAAAATCGCCTGGTAGAAAATCACAGTTTCTGCGCCTTCTCTAAACACAGCTAGGAAGCTCAGCAACGCTAGAGAAATCAGGCTGCCTTTAGAAACAGCTGCCGTTGTTTGATTGCGAATATACGCATTCCACGCTTGCACGGAAGACCTTGAAATCATCCAATTGCTTGTATAAAGCAGCATGAGCATTGCAAACAGCGCCACAACGCCTTCCGTAATCTCTTGCTGCGGTCCAGAGCCATTGAACAACAATCCAAATAGCGCAGCAACAACAAGCGACGCCGCAATTCCAGCAACAAGACCCATGTAAATGTACTTAACCATGTGCTTGTGCCCAGATTTAATAAGATACGCGATTATTGCAGCCACAACCAGCAGAGCTTCCAACCCTTCGCGCAACAAGATTATAAAAGCCTGGCCAAAAGAGCTTGTTATAAATTGCATAAACACATTGGCATTAGCCGCCGCTCCGCCGTCTAGCTTGGATGCATCTTCAATAAGCATTGACTTAAGATCTGTAAACAGCTTTTTTGTTTGCGCAAATGATTTGCCATTGTTCATAGCCTGCCTGCACTCTTTGAATTGATATTCAACAGTGCTTACTCGGCTTCCGCTTATTGCGTTCATAACGTTCTTTTCAAAGCCGAGCTTTTCGTAATACTGATAGTAGGCTTCGTTTACTAAATCAACGGCTTTGGCAACTTCTTGCTTATTTGCTTTTGCTGCTTTGTACGTTGATGCAGACTTATCGAGTATAACGTTCATTTCTCGCGCTACTTGGCTCCAAGTTCTGCCGTTTCGCCCAAGATTCTTCTTTTTTGCAGCATCGAGCTTTTTGCGTTCTTTTGCGATTTGCGCGCGCAATTTGGATGCATAAACATTTGGCTTATCTAGATTTGCGTTTGCGTCTAGCTGAGCCGCAGTTTGCGCAACGTCTTCTTCTAGAGCAGATACGACTTCGCTAATTTGCGCGGCCTGATTTTGCTGATAGACCAGCGTTTGTAATTGTTGGAACTGATCTTGCTGCGATTGAACTTTATTCTGGCCAATAGTATCTCGCACAACAGTAATCATGTTTGAAGCTACATAGACAGAGTTGTATGCGGCTTGAAACCTGGTTGCTGCTCCTGCCATATTTGCGTTTGCATACTCGCTTTTGCCTTGTTCTAGCTGACTTGCAACAGCTGACGAAACTTCCGACCAAGTGTTGTATGTTTTATTGGCATCCGTAGCATAAGCAGGCGTTGGAGCTGCGATTAGACCAGCAAAACCAGCGAGCCCTGCAAGCCCTGCAAAACCCGTTGCGCAGCATACAAAAACGCATACTGATGCTAAAAGCGCTACTAAGCGCGACGTTTTTTGGCGCGCTTTTGCACACGCGTGCATAATGTCTCCATATCTCCTTTGGCTCTAATCCCCATTGAGCGCACCCAACTTCTTCTGTTTTCGTCCTATTTTTTAGTTTTAGTTTTATTTTTAGTTTTAATCGTTTAAATTTTTTGGCGACTTTATCGCGGCTTGTTCCGTTTTATTTGGACTTTGTTCCGTTTTGTTCTATTTAAAGTCACCTCGCAAGTAACCCCATCAACATAATATCGATATATCAGGTAGATTGATATAGTTCAGCGCAAAAAACTCGCAAATATTACAAAAATGATATTGATAATGAGAATTATCTTTCGTACTGGGAATCATATTGAGAAAAACCAACAAGTCCAACAAACTCATCAAACAGTTTTCTCATGCTTTCCACAATGCGACTTTTCTTTTCAGCGCGCGCCTTAGCTGCAGAGCCAAATCTGCTCATTCTAGGCATTAAATCATTAATGTCTGTACCAAGCTCACTTACTTCGCCAGCGCTAAAAGATTTCTCCATAAACTTGCGAGTCAAAGAATCGTTTAATCCTTCGCTTTGCACAAGTTGCGCCAAATCATGATTATACTTTTGCTCAACATACTCGCTCCAGCAATCAACAATACTCACCTTGTTGCCGTTCGAATCGTAAACAGTAGTTGTATCACCATAATTCACAAGCTTCTCAAGCTCATTCTCGTTAAGCTGCGCAATAAACCCTTCAATAAGCTTCTTTTTACTACGCAACTGCGGGCTAGCGTCAATCGCCACCTTAATAGAAGCAAGAACATTTTTATCTTTACAATGCTTGCTATGGTAATGTTCTACTAACATCAAAATGTAGTCAATATTTACTTCTACTTGGCGCACAAGCTCCATCTCAAACACAACATCGTCCGTAATGTTTGCAATATCGCCTTTTTGCTCTTTGCGCTTCCATTCTTCATGCAAATCTTGGTAATGCCCCAAGTAATCTTGCATATCGCGCTCTTTGATTATTTCGTTGCCTTCAAATTGATCGAAAGCTTTCAGCATGTTACGCAAGCGCAAAATATTGCTAAAAAGCGATATAAACTTTTTCTGATTCTCTTCTCCAACAATGTTCAATCCTTGCAGCGGATACTTTTCCATAAGCTCATTTACTAAATCACTGTATCCACAGCGCTCAATTCCTTTAGCGTCAACGTAACCGTTAAAAATCTGCTCAAACGTAGGGCAAAGCACAATACCTTGCGCATCTTTATCTCCAAAAAGAGCTACCGCTTTGTCAACTTGATAGCTCAAATCCCTAAAGCACACAATGTTTCCGAATGTTTTAACGGAGTTCAAGATTCGATTTGTGCGCGAAAACGCTTGAATAAGCCCATGCATGCGAAGATTTTTATCTACCCAAAGCGTGTTCAAAGTTGTTGCATCAAAGCCAGTTAGGAACATGTTGACTACAATCAAAACGTCAATTTCCTTATTCTTCATGCGAATTGAAACGTCTTTGTAATAGTTTTGGAATTTGTTATTTGACGCATCATACGCAGTATTAAACATTTCGTTATAGTCTTTTATTGCGCTTTCCAAGAATTCTTGCGAATTTGCATCTAGATTTGCCGTGCTTTCGGAATTTTCTTCTCCAAGAGCACCCATGCCGTTGGCGTACTCCGAAGAATCTGACTCACCCTCGTTTACTGCATAGCTGAAAATAGTTGCTACTTTTAAGCGTTCTCTTGGAGGCAGATTTTGCTGTTGTTTTTTGAACTCGTTGTAATACAATTTTGCAAGAGGAATGTCTGCAACAGCAAAGATTGAATTAAAGCCGTTTACGTCAACTGCTTCAGAAGATTTTTTAGCCTCTAAAGTATTGTGCTTATCTGCAGCAAGTTCTTTAACGTTAAGAATGCGCTTGTACTTGTAAGTTTTCTCATTTCTATACGTTTTTTGAGTAAAATGCTCAATAATGTATTGAACAACATTATGCACGCGATCTTTGTGCCTAATTACATCGGGTCGATTAATATCTTTAACCAATTCGTCGGTTGCTTTTTCCAGCTCGCTCGATGTTTTTACAGTAGCAACGTATTCCACGCGGAATGGCAACACGTTTTTATCGTTAATCGCGTTAATGATTGTATACGTGTGCAAGCAAGGCCCGAAAGTTTGCTCGGTTGTAGAAAGATGCGTAGCGTCGGAGCCAGCAGCGTTCGCTTCAAAAATTGGCGTGCCAGTAAACCCAAAAAGCAGAGCATTTTTAAAGTGTTTTACAATATCTGCATGCATGCCTCCAAACTGGCTTCTGTGGCATTCGTCAAAAATAAACACTATGCGCTTTTTGTAAATTTCATGACTCGGGTTGCTGCTTATAAATCTACTAAGCTTTTGAATAGTGGTTATAATAAGCCTGCATTCTTCCGTATTGTCTTCTAGCTGTTTTGTAAGCACAGATGTTGAAGTGTTACTATTTGCGGCTCCTTTTTCAAACCTGTCGTATTCTCTCATTGTTTGATAGTCAAGATCTTTACGGTCTACAACAAACAAAACTTTGTCAACAAGATTATTGCCTTCTGCGTCTTTCAAAGCTTTTACTAGCTGCGATGTTTTGAAGCTGGTTAGCGTTTTGCCAGATCCAGTAGTATGCCAAACATAACCACCCTTTTGACGCTCTGATGCTGGCGCTTTGCTCGCATTAGCAAACATGTATTTTACGCGATTCACTATGTTTTCTGCTGCAGTAATCTGGTATGGACGCATAACCATCAAGCAATCTTCTGCATTAAAAACACAATATTTTGTAAGAATGTTAAGAATCACGTGCTTTGCAAAGAATGTTTTAGCAAAATCGCATAAGTCGGAGATTATAGTGTTTTGAGCATCGGACCAATAGTTTGTAAATTCAAAACTGTTACTTGTTGTTGTGTTGCTAGATCCTTTACTTTTCTGCTCGTTGTAAGCATTATTGCGAGTTGAGTTGGAGTAATACTTTGTCTCAGTGCCGTTTGAGATTACAAAAATTTGCACGTATCCAAATAGTCCGCTTCCAGCCCAAAATGAGTCCCGAGCATAACGGTTAATCTGATTGAACGCTTCTCTAATAGGCACACCTCTGCGCTTTAGCTCAATATGAACCATTGGCAAGCCGTTTACTAGAACAGTCACATCGTAACGATTACTACGCGCAGGGCCATTTGCATAATTATTGTTTGCATTATCGTTTGCGTTAACAGCATACTGGTTGATTACTTGCACAATATTCTTGT
Organism: Bifidobacterium sp. UMB1197; assembly: GCF_030217745.1. Lineage (NCBI taxonomy): Bacteria > Bacillati > Actinomycetota > Actinomycetes > Bifidobacteriales > Bifidobacteriaceae > Bifidobacterium > Bifidobacterium sp. UMB1197. Next base: position 99,114 of record NZ_JASOOL010000001.1, read on the forward strand.
GAATATTTTCTTTGTCAATAATAGTAATGTTCTTATCTGTGCCGTCATCTTTTTTGAGTATTTTAACGTTATCTCGCTGAATAGTATCTGTTTTCTTAACTATATCGTCAGTGCTGTTTGCAATATTTTCTTTGAAAAATCTTTCCCACTCATCATTTGAAAAATGGTAATCGTTGAGCTTTTCGATTTGCACGCGAAGGTTTGCTATAAGATCTTTCTCGCTGTGAATATGAGCGTACTCGTAGCCTTGGGATTGCAAAATGTTAATGAACTCTTCTTCGAGTTGTGCTTCGCTTTGATAGCTGCTGTCGTTGCGCACACTTGGCGCAAACGTAGACATTACAGTGCTATCTTGATTCTCTAACACGATTTTCATTTTGCTTCCTTCTTACTCACATCATATCTTTTTCACAATTTGGGTAAGAGGCAAAGAAGAACCCCCAGGTTTGAGCACTGTTAGTAGGCTTAGGGGGCTGCTATTACTGTTGAGTTTAGCAGACATTTCTTACCTCCTCAATCGCTTCGGCGAGTCTCACTAGAAATGTAACTTTATGTAAATTGTAATACTAAATACGCTTTTATAGTTTGCTTGACATAAATTGTGCATAACTACATTACGCACGCTTGAAGGCTAGAAGAAGATTGCGATAATACTCGTATTGCTTGCGTCTAGCTTCGATTTCTGCAGGCAAGCCTTGAGTTAAATCATTGCACAATGCGTCAAAGCGATCCAGAATTTGTACGATTTGATTCTGTACTTCTAGAGGCGGAACGGGAAGAATTATTCCTTTAATTGATTCTGTGCTAGCATGAACGACCTTGCTTTTAACTTTTCCAGAACTTTTTTGCAAACGAGCATCAGTAGTTGATAATGCATAGCTCAAATACTTAGGATTTTGATTATGTTTTACGACAACAATATCTCCGCCAGCTAAACATTTTTCATTACCAACATAAGCGCATGATTTAGCAATGTCTTCAACACTCTCACCAGTAATTGCAAATAGAATATCCCCATGTTCAAAATACTTTTTATTTGTAATTAAAGATTCATCTGTATGAGAAAAGCAAGAATCAAACCATAAATTATATTTAGTATAAATTTCCCCATATCTAACGCACGGTATTCCAGTAGAAGTCACCTGATCTTTTTTAATTCCATAACCTCTGAATACATCCGTAGCAATATCACCAATCTTCTTATACTCCACACCATTCGGGCAGTAGTGTGAGATAAGCGAGTGAAGAGGATTGTTGTCGTCAAATGTAAGCAAAGTATCGCGGTAATATTCGTATTGCTTTTTACGATCTGTAAGCTCTGCTGTAAGATTCTCTGTAAGCTCTGCTGTAAGCTCTGTGAAATTATCCAATATGCGGACAATTTCACGTTGTACCTCCAGAGGAGGGACGGGTAGCTTGATATTCTCGAAATCACTTTTATTTAGTGCAGGAATACTGCCTTCAGCTACTATTCCATCCCTGATTCTCTGCTGAATATTTTTTAAACTATAGTATATGAATTTTGTCGAGGTTTTACTCTCATATTTTGACTTATATGGGTAACACAATCCTCCAGCCCAAAACCTTTTGTCAAAATAATTGACAAAAGCTGCATATTCCCCACGTGCAGCCACAGTAAAAGCAGGGCCTTCATTATTATATTTATCGTAATAACCGTATAATGTACGTCCCGAATTTATGACTGGGTATCCTTCGGATTTTAGTTCGCCCTTCTTCAAAGTGGCTTTTTTTAATGTTTCACAAATAGTACCTATAGTTTTGTATTCCACCCCATTCGGACACAATTTCTGAATCAGTTCATCTAACCTACTCATTACTGCACCTCAATTTCTGCAATAATCTCATCAATTGCTTTTCTTAAGATTTCTTCACGGGCAACTATTTCCTTGATTTCAGCATTTAGCTTTACGATATCAATCTTTTCGCGAGTATCTTCCGCTTCAACGTACGTAGAAACGGAAAGATTGTATTTATTGGATTCCACTTCTTCCAAAGATGCCACGTGCGCAATATGCTCCACATCTTGCCTAGAAGTGTACCACTTAACAATCTGCTCAATGTTCCCGTCCGAAAGCTTGTTACTATTCGTTGACTTTACAAACTCTCGGCTAGCATCAACAAACAGTACAGAAGTATCATTCCGCTTGTTTTTGCGCAAAACCATAATGCACGTAGCAATCGAAGTGCCAAAGAACAAGTTGCTCGGAAGTTGAATCACGCAATCAACAGCATTATGCTCAATTAAATATTGGCGAATTTTTTGCTCAGCTCCGCCTCGGTACATAATTCCTGGGAAGCAAACAATTGCAGCAGCACCATTTTCTGACAAATACGCCAAGCAGTGCAAAACAAACGCCATATCTGCCTTGCTTTTTGGAGCAAGCACGCCAGCTGGAGCAAAACGAGGATCATTAATCATACACGGATTAGAATCCCCCTCCCAACTTGTGGAATAAGGCGGATTAGAAACCACTAGCTCAAACTTTTTATTATCCTTGATTATCGGTTTTATAAGAGTATCGCCGCACGTAATCTCAAACTTCTTAAAATTCACATCGTGCAAAAACATGTTCATGCGGCACAAGTTGTAGCTAGTAACGTTCTTTTCTTGACCGTAGAAACTACCGTTAATGTTTTCAATGCCGAGTACTTTTTTGGCTTTTAGAAGAAGCGACCCGGATCCGCATGCTGGGTCGTATACGTCTGAAATGCTTGATTTTCCAACTGTTCCAAGGCGCGTGAGCAACATTGAGACTTCTGCAGGCGTAAAGTATTCGCCGCCAGACTTGCCAGCGTTAGAAGCATACAAGCCCATCAAATATTCGTAAGCATCACCAAAAGCCTCAATCACATTGTTGCTTACACTGCCAAGCCTCATCTCACTAATCACTTGTAATAACTTAACAAAACGCTTATTGCGGCCTTCAACAGTGTCTGCAAGCTTAATGTTATTCACATCATAATCAGAGAATAATCCCTTAAAATCGCCAGACGAATCAGTTCCTTGAGAAGAAGCTTCAATATTGCGGAACACGCGGCTCAATGTTTCGTTTAAATTACTATCTTGAGGAGCATTCTTAAGCACATTGCAAAACAGTTCGCTAGGAAGTATAAAGAAGCCTTTTTCACTAATCATCTCACTGCGAAGAGGCTCGGCATCTTCATTGCTTATTTTCGCATAATCAAAGTTTGGATCGCCGTCTTTAGATTCGTGCTCGTTTTTATTAATATAATCGCATAAATTCTCGGAAATATAGCGATAAAACATAGTGCACAATACGTATGCTTTAAAATCCCAACCATCAACGGAACCTCGCAAATCGTCGGCAATCTTCCAAATCGTGCGATGCAATTCCGCGCGTTCTTCTTCTTTGCGAGTGTCCATTTTACTGCTCCCTATTCGTGCAATTCGCGCAAGCGCATGCGCAATATATGAGCTAATTAAATAAGCGCAATATTACGCAATATTACGCAATAATTAAATAAGCGTTCTTTAATATTCTACTGTAAACGCGCACAATCAGCAGCAACGCTACCGTATTGCTTAGCCTAGCTTCGATTCTTGCAAGCAAGATAGCTCGCATAGTCATTATTGGGTATTAGTCAGCAAAAAGTGCGCTGGGAAGGCGGCCGTTTTGCGAAGTGTTTTATTCGGCAGCATTACAGCAAACTCAGCACTGGTAGTTTGCAGGATTTTTTGCAAATCGCTTTCTTTCGATACAAACAACGCAGTTGCGAGCGCATCGGCATAAGCTGTTGGAAAATCGCAAGTTTTGCTAGGCACATACGCCCAGCTTGCGCATAAATCGCAAGCAGGAATGCCGTCAAGCGCATTAATCAAATGAGTCGCAATTAAATTAGACTCAAAGCCACTTGCATTTTTTACTTTCCAACGCCTTCTTGCAGCAGACGAAGCACACAACGCTCCGCTTGCGATTGATGCCACTGCAACTGCTTGAGTCGTGTCAAACGGATTTTCCAGAGCCACTTTTATTTGATTATTCTCTTCGCTAAAACAAGCGCGCATATCTCCGCCAGCGTTAACCAAAAAATCAAAATCCGCAGGCGAATCACAATCCGAAGGCAAATCGCCGCTAAGCTCCTCTTTAATAATCTGTGTTACAAGATCTGCAAAATAGCCCTTTCCAGCTGCACCAAAATCAAGCTGCACTGGCTGATTTGTGTGGAGCGTTGTGCTGCCGCCATCTTGCGAAATATCTGCCCACGTAACTGGCAAAGCACGGCGATAATTAGCCCAGCCGCCACTGACACTGCCACTATTCTCACTCGCGCTAACAGTAGATTCCGGAACGAATTTCACAGAATTGTTGTAGCCAAGCGCAAGCAGATCCGCACCAATACAAGCGTCGAAAGCTCCGTGAGTAGCAGCGTAAAACTCGCTATAGAGCGCAAAAAGCGGCCCAGCCCACGTTGGAAACTCAAAATCGCCGCCAGCAGAAGCACAAGCCATGCGCGAAACTAGCGAATCTGCACGAAACCTAGAAAGCACCGATTCATACTCTTCAACAAAATCGCGAATCCGCTTCTGCACGCGCTGCGAAATCGGCACGCTGCTAGAGATAATAATCCCAGTGCCAAGCGCATGCTCAATCGCCACAACGTTTCTAAACATCGCTTTCCTCACGCAAACATTTCATTCGCTTTTTTAGAAAGCTCATACCGAAGAGGGCGCTCACCAATAGAATCAACCATTCCAAGCTCAATCAAACCGTTAAGCGCGCTCACAATCTTTCTCTCACCAACCTGCTCACCAATTGCATTACCAACGTATTCGCTTAGTTGCTTGCGAGTCATTGGAGTTGGATTATACGAAAAAAGCTTATTTTGCAACAAAATAGAAAGAACTTCGTGCTGCACTTTAGAAATCGCTGTTTTTTTGGAAAACTCGAATATCTTATTCAAGCAGTAAACAATCTGTTTTAACTGCACACTAATATTGTTTAATACTTCGCTCTGTGCTTTTTCAACATATTCCAACATTGTGCAGCAAAACATAGTTAAATCATTGCAATTAAACAGTTCTTGCGATTTGGAAAAGGCAGCATAATATCCAGATTTTTCTGCATAAATTATAGAGCTTAAGCTCAAAATTGTTGGCATCGAAAGCTGCTCGTGTAATTGCAAAGCAAGCAAAAACCGCCCAGTTCTGCCGTTTCCATCGTAAAACGGGTGCACGCTCTCAAAAGCATAGTGGCACATGCACGCCTTAATAAGCGTTGGAACTTCGTTGCTATTCATCAAACTCAACATCTGCGTTAAATGATCTTGAATTTCTGCTTCCGTTGCATCGCCATCGTGCACTGCATTATCCGCAGCATCACGAATACTTACTTTTCCACTTCTAAAGATTTCTCCATCCGGAATGTCTTTTGCCGCTAATTCGCCTTGCATAATTCGATCGTAGATTTTTCGTATATCTTGCAAAGTTTGCGGAATCGAAGTGACATTCTCGTCGGAATCTACAAGCTCAAGAAAAAGCTTAGTAAATTCACTAAAACGCGTATGCTTATTCTGCTCGTTTGCAGCATCAAGAGCTTTGGAAAGCTCTTTTCTAGTACTATGAACGCCTTCAATAATGTTGGTATTTTGCACTTCTTTTGCAATAAGTTGCATTAAATACTCGCGCTGAGCAAACCGTGGTAACTCGTTCCACGCTTTTTCAACTGTTTTTTCAGCATTCGCAATATCATTCATGTGCGTTACAAGATCCGTTACGCACGTTGCAAAAATTTCATGCGCATCAAATACGATTCCGGAACGATAGGTTGCAGGATTATCAATGCGCAATCGATATTCTTCTTCCGCAATATCACAAGGTTTTGCATTACTTTTAGACATTGCAACTATTGTGCGTATTGTTTTGTAATCCATAATGCGACTCCGTTTACGTTATTGCGTTTACGTTATTAAGGATTTTGTAGTAATGTCTTGCAATATTTTGCTTGCGATATTTTTGCTTATACGCAAATAACGCATTTATCACAAAATGATTGCATAGCTAACGTAAAAATATATTCTATACCTACATTTTGCCAAAATGAAGGCATAACGCACAAAAAATACTCATCTATACCGACATTTTCGCAAAACAGCACTATAGAAGCATCAGTAGTGCCGGCAACATAACGCCACTCGTTTCAGCGTAACATGATTTACGCGCTTTAATGCCGAGCAAATCACACTTCGCAAAACCAATCAAATCTCACTTCGCAAATTTGAAAATTTTTTAATTTTGCGAAGTAAACCTTCACAATCAATAAGCTAAACCATATGCGAAAGAGAAGAATAGTAGAAAAACAAAATACCCTTATTAAGCGCATTCAATCCTAATCATCGCCCATATAGCCATCGCGCTATATCAACTATTCTTACACCGTCTTGTTCCATCTCATCATGACGAGTACGAGCAATAATCATCTTTGGGTAAGCGTCTTTTATAGATAACAGTGGACTAATTTCTCGTTCAAAAGTCTCCTCGCGCGAAATATCGTCAGAAACTTGAATATAAGTTAGCTTACCGTCCTTCTTTGCAACAAAATCGATTTCCTTAGTGTAAAGCTTGCCAACATACACTTCATATCCGCGTCTTAAAAGTTCAATAGCCACCAGATTCTCATACAAGTGACCAACATCAGAATATCTAGTACCTAATTCCGAAAACCTAAATGATAAATCAGCGAGATAATACTTTTTATCTGACTCAAGATACTTCTTGCCTTTAATATCATAACGTTGTATTGGGTAGAACATGAATGATTTACATAAATAACTAATATGAGCACCAACTGTTTTGTCATTAGTTTTATAAGTTTTTGATGTTAACGCAGAAGCAACATTGCGAATCGAAGTACAATTACCAACATTGTCCATAAGGAAATTCGCAATCATAACAAGTAAATCTTCGTTTTCTATGCCATATTTTTGTACAATATCTTTCACTATAGTTGTGCGATATATTCCTTCAACATACTTTCGCGCATCATAATCTTTTCTATACAAATAAGATCCAGGCATTCCACCACGTACATAGTATTCATCGAAATACTTATCTATATCACTCTTATCAATATAACTTTCATCATTATCTGTTTTTGAATAATATTTACAAAATTCAGCAAAAGAAAATGGGTACATGCTAATTTCAAACACTCTACCGCCAAACAACGTAGCAAGATCACTTGAAAGCAAAAAAGCGTTAGAACCAGTAACATATATGTCGCATAATTCTTCATCATGAATACTATTAATCACACGTTCGAAGCCATTGCAAAGTTGAATCTCGTCTACAAAAAGATAATTCGATTTACCATCCACACAATGTTCTTCAATGTAATTATATAAAGCATCTTCTTCTAAAAGTTTTTGATACTTTTTTTGATTTAGATTTATTCGAATTACATTCGCATTAGCATCTTGTTGAATACGTGAACTAAAAGCATCTAACAGTTTAGATTTACCGCTTCGACGAATTCCCGTAATGACCTTTATATCTGGCACATCTTTAAGTTCCTGCAGCCTATTTAAGTAAAAATCCCTGTCAATTAGCTTCATAGCACACCTCCCGATGTTTCTATTATAACTAAAATAGAGCAAATCCCACTTCGCAAATTTGAAAATTTTTTAATTTTGCGAAGTGAACCAATATTCACACAAGCCGCAAAACATAATAAACAGAACGTGTCACAACCCAAAAAGCTTTAACAACGCGCGGAACGTATCTTGACCGTCACAGCAAGTTTCAACTAAGAATCCTCGCTCATTGCTGTATTCTTTGAGACCGCGATAATAGTAATATTTCTTTCGATCCTCAATAATAAACGGCACAATATTATGCTTTAAACATTCCTTAAAAGCAATCAAACGCCCAACCCTGCCATTACCATCCTGAAATGGATGCATTTGCTCAAACCTGTAATGAAAATCAACTATATCTTCTAGCTGCAAATCAGTTTTAGCAAGGTATTCTGCCAGCAACTTGCTAATCTCCTCATGCACTTTTTTAGGCTCGCAAGTTTGCACACCGCCCACAACATTCGCGCGCAACTTGTAATCTCCCACACTAAACCAAGGTAGAAGCTCGTCACTTGTTCCGCGTTTAAGCAGCAAATGTAAATGCTTAATCATGTCTTCGCTAAGAGACTCCTCAGCAACATCAATGCAGTAATCAATCGCACGAAAATGATTCACTGTTTCAACAATGTCATCAACCCTAATAGCTGTACTAGCATTTGCACCAACAACTGTACCTTTGTTTTCACTTTTGTTCGCACTATCGCCGTACATATTTTCTTCGGTACCAATAGTGTTAGTTTCAAAAATTCGCCTAGTTTGATCTTCACTTAGCTGGCTTCCTTCAATATGATTCGAGTTGTACGTCATGCGAATTTGAAGCTCGTGATAAATTCCGCCTGGAATACGATGCGCTTTTTCTTCCCTAAGCCTTTGCAAAATAGCATTACCTGAGATTAAGCAATACAATTCACTCGGCTTACATTGTAAATAGTTGCTGATTTTTGCGATTACTAAGTTTGATAGTTTTTCACCTTTTGAGATTTTTGCAATCGTACGAGAAGAAATATGCAACTCGGCTGCTAACTGCGATTTTTTAACGCCTTTTTCTTGTAGCATGTTGTTCAATCCCGTGTAATCATACATTTTTAACGCTTCTCTTTCTTCTGCTGCCTTGCTTTATTGAGATGAATTATTGCGAATTTATATACTCACACACTAAAATCTTTACTTATTTTCCCATAATCAACATAAAAAGTAAAGATAATTGCGATTTGACGAATCCAGCATCGGCAACATAACGCCACTTTAACACAAACAACACTAACGCTTGACGTTAGTAACGCAATGCATTAGCATAGTTTTATGGAAACAAGAGAAAAGGAACTTAATGATTACCTATACGGCGGAGCATACCCCAAAGGTTACCCCACAGGATTAGAAAAAATCCTAAAGAGAAAGCTACAAATACTAAAGGCTGCACACAGTTTGCAAGATCTTAAAGCGCCGCCAGGCAATCAGCTTGAGCCACTCAAAGGCAATTTACTTGGATATTGGAGCATAAGAGTAAATAAACAGTACAGACTAATTTTCAAATGGAACGATAATACGAAAGAAGCTTACGATGTCTACTTCGACGACTACCACAGATAACTATTTGAGCACTCCAGGCGAAATCTTGCGCGAAGAATTTATGGAACCTCTTAAAATAAGCTCATACAAGCTTGCTCACACTATTGGCACATCGCAAACAGCTATTGGAGAGATTCTCAGCGGTAAACGTGCAATCAGCGTAGCAATGGCGTACAAGCTATCTAAAGCTTTTAGAACAACTCCAGATTTTTGGCTCAACCTTCAACGCGACTACGACATTTTGCGATTTGACGAATCCAGCATTGGCAACATAACGCCGCTCGTTTCGGCGTAACACGATTTACGCGCTTTAAAACTAAGCAAATCCCACTTCGCAAATTTGAAAATTTTTGGGTTATAGGCCAAAAAGTGTGTAAAAAATCATGTCTCACGTATTGCAATACAAGCGTTTTACGGTAATCGAATCTGTTTTCTGCACATTCGCCACCTGGACAAAAAGTGTGTAAAAAATCAGCTCATAACCCTTATAGCAGTAAGGCTCGTAGCATATCGAATGTAGATTATTCTTCATTTGTATGAATAACCCACTATGCGATAACTGCCGTCAAACAATTCCTTGATTTCCCATAATCAACATAAAAAGTAAAGATAATTGCGATTTGACGCACATAAAAGTAAAGATTTGCAAAAGAAAATATGTATCAAAAAATAATCAAGCCACCAGTGCTAGTATGCTCAAGCGCTAAATTCAATCTAAATTCAAGCCATGCCGTAACGCATTTTATACGCCGCGTAATCCTTATCTTGCAAAACACTAGCCACATTCGGCTCGTATTCGTATTCTTCTTCAACAAGATGCGCAAACTGCTGCTGAGCCAAAAGATCAACTTGCAAAGGCTTTGTAATAATGCGGAACATATCCTCAAGAAGCTTCGTATCGTTAGCATCTTTAGCCTGGATTGAAGCCTTATCGTTAATGCGCTGCGTTATTAATCCCCAATCAAAATGGTACCCAGCATCTCGCGCAACTATATCCCAAAAAACGCGCTGCGTTCTACCATTACCCTCACGAAATGGATGCAAAACATTAAAATTATTGTAATTTACGCTTAGCTTACTAATAAACTCATCAATAGATAAGCCCTGCAATAAATTATCATTTTTAAGCGTTTGCTCACAGTAGTGAATTCCAACGCCCATGTATTCAAGCGGATGAAACGGCTCGCCGCCGCCTTTAGACATGTCAATAGTGCGAATCTGACCAGCCCAATCGTAAACATCTTGAAAAAGATAATGATGAATCCACTGCAATTGCTTAACAGTTCCTTCTGCATGTGGCAAGTTTTCGTACAAAATAGAGCATCTTGTAAGAACAGCATCGTTCTCATATTTATCTAATTCGATCTGATTATCTATATTAGACTTGTTCTTTAATACCCTTGTGTGAGGAATAAGATACGGATCAAAAACTGTTTCCACGGCGCACACAACCCAATAACCTAATCCGTTACACCATATCTAGAACGCATTCTAGCAACAAATTCGTCACTGGTTATAAAACCTTTAGCATATTGATTTGCGTCATAAAGAAACTCTTTTGAAGGTGAATTGCCTTCAAGTCTGCCTGAAGCTATTGCAAGACCCAAATTTTCTTGACGTTTACGTTGCGTTTCTTTATCAATCATTTCTACTCCCTGCCAACACCCTCTCTCAAATCAAAAATAACTACACACTATTTTACTATTCGCAATGCATTTATGCGCAATGCATTTTTGATTACTGCATATTCTGCTTACAACACATTTTTGTTGCATCATATTTTGCGATTTGACGAATCCAGCATCGGCAACATACAGCAACTCGTTTCGGCATAAATAACCTAAACTTCGGATTTTACACAAGACAATCCACTTTCAAAAGTGAAAAAATATTACAGTTTTGAAAGTGAAAATGATATAATACTTTCAAAAGTAAAATAAAATTAAAGTTTTGAAAGTAGAAATACGTGTTTGCTTTCAAAAGTGAAAAATACTACGATTTTGAATACAAAAGGTGATTGCAATGAAACTCATTGAGAGAACAGATTACTTAAATCGCCTAAAGCGACTTAAAGGCACTCCAGATATAAAAATCATTACTGGTATTCGACGCAGTGGAAAATCAGAGTTGTTGCGAGCTTATAGCAAATATTTAGAAAACACTTATAGCGATCAAAATAGCAAACTTTACGCATCAGCCAAACATGCACAGCAGCCAAACAAGCTACAACAACAAGATAACTCAAACAACCAAGAACTTAACATAATCAGCATTGACTTCAATAACCTAAATTACGAAAATCTAAAAAATTACAAAAGCCTTTTTGAATACGTTGAAAGCCGTTACATGCCCGAAGCGTACAACGTTCTTATGATTGACGAAGTGCAATTATGCCCAAAATTTGAGCTTGCGATTAACAGCCTTCACAATAGCAATAAATACGATATTTACTTAACGGGATCCAATGCATTCTTACTTAGCTCGGATCTTGCAACACTGTTTAGTGGAAGATTTATTGAAATACCAGTATTCCCGTTTAGTTTTGCGGAATATTGCGAATACTTTGAAATAACAAGCAACTTTAACGATGCTTTGCAAAAGTATTTACAACAGGGCGGGCTTGCAGGCTCATACGTTTATGCCAATCAAGACGATGCGCAAGCGTACATAAAAAACGTGTATACAACTCTTGTTAAACGCGATTTAGTAGATAAATACGCAATATCGGAAGTGTCACTTCTTGACTCAATATGCGAATTTTTAATGGATAATATTGCAAATCTAACAACCGCAAACAATATAAGCTCAATACTTAAGAAAAATCATATTGAAACAACGCACATAACAGTTGGCAATTATCTAAAATATTTATGCAATGCATTCATGTTTTATAAAGTAAAACGTTACGATATTCGCGGTAAAAAATATTTAGAAACAAACGAAAAATACTATTTAGCAGACACCGCGCTACGCTACGCAATTCTAGGAACACGCAACATGGATTACGGTAGAGCGTACGAGAATATTGTGGCACTTGAGCTTATGCGTAGAGGCTACACGATTTATGTTGGTAAACTTTACCAAAAAGAAGTAGATTTTGTGGCAATAAAAGCGAGTGAAAAACTTTATATTCAAGTTTCAGACAATATTAGCGACGATGCAACATTGGAACGCGAACTTTCGCCGCTAAAAGCAATAAAAGACGCTTACACTAAAATCCTACTTGCAAACACTCGCCACGATTCCTACGACATTGAAGGAATACGCGTAATAGACATAGCGCAATGGCTACTTAACGCAAACTAAGTCAAATTCCAGAACGCAGCAAGCAGAATACAAAAGGGCCTTCGAGAGTGAACGCAAGCGAACACAAACGAAAGCCCTAAAACACTAGCGCTAACACGTAGCAAGCAAAACTTAGCTACGCACCTTACGCAACAATGCACCAGAAGCAGCAAACATCAAAGCAGCCAAAGCCACAAATGCGCCACCAACACCAGTAGCAGGCAAAACACCCTTACCATCACCCTGGCCAGCTGTATTGTTTTCAACAGTAATATCCGTCCAACCAAGCTGATTACCCTGCTCATCCACAAGCACAACAGTATGCTTGCCAGAATAGCCAGCAGGGAATTGCGCATCAAAATAAGGAACGCCATCAGGGCCAAGCTTAACAGTCACAAAATCACTGCCATCCACGCCGCGCAAAAGCTTAGGAGTGGAATAAATGAACGCGTAAGCCTTCGCAGAACCCTCGCTACGCAAGCGATTAAGGAACGCCTTGTTGTTAACGTTCACAGAAACCTTGTTCGCAGAACCTGCAACAGCAATGTTGTTGGAACCAACCGTTAGCATGCCCTTTAATTCTGGCTTAAGCTGATCAACGCTAGCAGGAGCCGAAGGAACCACAGCTTTAGCTTGAGATGGCTTTGCAGCAGACTCAGACTTGGCGGACTCAGACTTAGCAGCAGCACCAGGAACAGAAGGAACAGCAGGAGCGTCTGGAGCTTCTGGAGCTTCTGGAGCTTCTACAGACTTATCTTCTGGCAATGCTTCTGGAGATGCTTCTGGAGACACTTCTGGCGAATCTTGGCGGGCAGCACCAGGAACTTCTGGGGTCTGAGCCTTTTCAGACTCACTCTTCTTAATCTTTTCCGCTTCTGCAAGAAGATTCTTTAAAAGATTCAAATTAGACTTCTTAGAATCGCGAATTATTTTAGCGGTAAAACGTAGTCCTTTTGCTTCTGCCTGCTTGGCCAAAGCTTCCTTTTCTTGCGCCTGCTTGGCCAAAGCTTCCTTTTCTTGCGCCTGCTTAGCCAAAGCTTCCTTATTTATTCGATCTTCATATTTAAACATGGAATTGAGATAATGCAAGGTATTATAATTAGACTCTTCAATCTTCTTAGCAAGAGAATCAAGCCCAGCTTCTTTAGCTTTTTTAACTAAAGCAGCTTTGCCTTTAACGTATGCACTTTGAGCCTCATTGCGCTTTTTTGCAAGTTCAGTTTTGGTAGTATCATCACCGTAGAAAATCTTATTCGCCGACTTAAAGTCTCCTGCTTTACGCAGCTCATTAGCAAGATCATGCAAACCAATAACGTCAAGATGCATAGCACGATATTTAACAATCTTGTCGTTTACGTATTTAAGAACAGCATCATTCTGGCTACCATAACCAGTAACTTTCGAAGCGTTATTGTCGAGATATTTTACAAGCTCATCAATTTCGCCGTTAAGAATACCAGAGTTTTTTACGCGTTTTTTAAGTGCCTCTAGAGGGGAGAGTTTAGCAGGTGCTCCACCGCTATTCGTTTGAACTGGAGTCTCACTACTAGCCAACGCTGGCATGGCAAACGCAATTCCCGAAACAAAAGTTGCCATCGCCGCAAAAGTGGCGACTGCTTTTTTACTTAACATACTTTTCCTTTCCTCTCATCACGAATCATCGTGCGAAGAGCCTATTTGCTAAAAACAGCACAATAAGTGATTCAATTTAGGCTTAAATTAAATCATTACAAAGTATACAGATACCCTACCCCCGTAACGTATTGTTATAACCTTTCCATAACAGATAAAACAGACCAATTAAACAAAAATAAGACATAAACAAAACACAGATAAAACAAAAGCAGGAGCTGCGATAAATAATCGCAAACTCCTGCAATATACAAGCCGATTAAGCTTAGGCTTACAAAACCATAAGAATCAGCCCTAAATTACCTTTGCGTTAGGCAGCACGTTGCCGTCTTTATCAACGTTGCAACTGTGCTCAACAGCAATCGTAATGTGATCGTTGTCAACGGAATAGAAGCCATCAGTCACCTTAAAAACGTGACGAACGCCTTGCAAATCGTCAACCTTTACAAATCCGTGATCAATCAACGCAAGCACAGCCTCATGCCCAGGAAGCACGCCCATTGTGCCATTCACAGAAGGAATAACAACAAACTTAGCAGCACCTTCCCAAACAGGATGCCTGGCTGCAACCACGCTAACGTGCAGCGTTTTCACTTGCTTTTCTGCCATAATCACGCACCAAACTCTTGCTGCATATCGTGCCAACGACGCTCAAGATCGTCAATGCCACCAATGCCAGAGAACGCCTGCTCAGGGATCTCGTCGTAAACGCCATCGCAAATGCGCGTAAACGCCTCAATCGTCTCATCAGCTGGAACATACGAACCTGGACGACCAGTAAACTTTTCTGCCACGTAGAAGTTCTGACCAAGGAACTGCTCAATCTTACGAGCGCGGCTCACAGTGGTCTTATCTTCTTCACCAAGCTCATCAATACCAATCAAAGCGATGATATCTTGAAGCTCCTTATTACGCTGCAAAATGGCCTTTACGCGATTAGCGCAATCGTAGTGAGCCTGGCCAACATAACGAGGATCCAAAATTCTAGAAGTAGAAGCCAAAGGATCCACAGCTGGGTAAATACCCTTAGCTGCAATGTCACGCGAAAGCTCGGTAGTTGCATCCAAATGCGTAAATGTTGTTGCAGGCGCAGGGTCGGTGTAATCATCTGCAGGCACGTAAATAGCCTGAAGCGAGGTAATGGAATGGCCGCGAGTAGAAGTGATTCGCTCCTGCAACGCACCCATCTCATCTGCCAAGTTTGGCTGATAACCAACTGCAGAAGGCATACGACCAAGCAACGTAGAAACCTCGGAACCAGCCTGAGTAAAGCGGAAGATGTTGTCTATAAACAGCAACACATCTTGATTCTGCACATCGCGGAAGTACTCAGCCATAGTCAAAGCGGTAAGAGGCACACGAAGACGAGTCCCAGGAGGCTCATCCATCTGGCCAAAGACAAGCGCCGTCTTCTCCAAAACGCCAGCTTCTGCCATTTCGCCAATCAAATCGTTACCTTCACGGGTACGTTCGCCAACGCCAGCAAACACAGACACACCACCGTGGTTCTGTGCAACGCGCTGAATCATTTCCTGAATCAACACGGTTTTACCAACGCCTGCGCCGCCGAACAGACCAATCTTTCCGCCCTGAACATAAGGGGTAAGCAAATCGATAACCTTAATGCCCGTTTCAAACATCTGAGTCTTAGACTCAAGCTGATCGAAAGCAGGTGGATTGCGGTGGATTGGCCAGCGCTCAGTCACCTCAATATGCTCACCTGGTTTGGCGTTTAAAATATTGCCGGTAACGTCAAAAACGTGACCTTTAGTAACATCTCCAACAGGTACCGAAATTGGACCGCCAGTGTCTCTAACTAAAGCGCCACGAACCAAACCGTCCGTAGGCTTAAGCGCCACTGCTCGCACGGTTGAATCCCCAAGGTGCTGCTCAACTTCCAGAGTAATCTCGTGGACGGTATCTCCCTCCGTGTTTCCAACGGTGTTGATATCCACCTTGAGAGCATTGTAAATATCTGGAAGATAGCCAACTGGGAACTCAACGTCAATCACGGAACCCTGAACACGGGTTACGCGACCAGCCGTTGGGTCGTCTTCCTTTGCATCTTCTGGAGGTGCTGTGGTCTGATTTTCAGCCATATGCTCCTATTCCTCCTCATTGTTCAGCGCATCAGCGCTGCCGATAATCTCGGTAAGTTCTTGTGTGATGGAAGCCTGGCGAGAAGCATTTAGCTTTCTCGTTAAATCATCCACCAAGTTGCGGGCGTTGTCTGTAGCCGTATGCATAGCGTTCTGCCTGCTAGCTGTTTCGGATGCTGCAGATGTAAGCAAACACTCGTGAATACGCGATTGAATATACTTTGGCAAAACCGCATCCAAAACCTCGTCTGGGCTAGGCTCAAAGCAATATTCCACAGCGTCTGGGTTGCTGCGACTAACCGCTTCTTCTCGAGCCGAAACCGCACCCGTAGACGAAAGCGAAGCCGAAGGACCCGAGGCTGCCTCGTAATCTGGCCTATGCATAGCAAACTCTTCGCCGTCTTTTAACGGAACCAGCTCAACTGGAAGCATGCGAAGCGTACGAACCTTTTGTCTCACCATGTTTACAAACTCAGTGAACACAATGTAAAGCTCGCTAACTCCACCTTCTTCTTCGGGAGTCATGTACGCATCCATTAAAGTATCGGAGATTCGCTCTGCGATTGTTACATCAGGATGATCCGTAGAACCTTCCCAAGTGCCTGCAACGTCGCGGTTGCGATACTTGTAGTAGGTTGCACCTCTTCGACCATACACGTACAGCTCGGCGTGCTTTCCTTCGGCGTCTAGCTTTGTAAGCAGCGCCTCTGTTTCTCGAATAATCGAAGACGTAAACGCGCCAGCCATTCCACGGTCGGAAGTCAACGCCAACACGGCTACGCGATTACCCGCACGCTCTTTTCCAAAGATTGGATGCTTAATGTTTGCTTCGTGATGAGCTACCAACGCCTGCACAGCATCGAAAATTGCGTCGCTGTATGGCTTAGCGTTAAGCGCAATATCTCGCGCTTTTGCAATATGCGAAGACGCAATCATTTCCTGAGCCTTAAAGATTTTGCCCAAAGACTGTGTGGAAATAATTCTCGATTTCAATGCAAGTTGGGAAGACATACGCTACTTCCCCTCAGACTCGTGATTGCTTGAATCGCGACCATCCGACTTTGGCTTTGCAACAAGCTTTTCCTTCTCAACAGGAGCAGGATTTTCGGCAGGAGGCAAAGAATCCTTAACAATCAAAGGCTTTCCTGCAGAAGTCTTAAACGACTTACGGAAATCTTCGATTGCGGCATCAAGCTTTGCTTCTGTTTCTTTGGTAAAGTCCTCGGTATCGCGAATCACTTGCAAAATGTCGGTTCCCTTATCGAGGTAGTCCAACATCTCGCTTTCAAAGCGAAGCACGTCTTTTACAGGAATGTCGTCTAGCTTGCCGTGAGTACCAGCCCACACAGAAACAACCTCTTGCTCCATGGAACGAGGCGAGAACTGCTTCTGCTTAAGCAACTCGGTTAAGCGGGCGCCACGAGTGAGCTGAGCCTTGGAGGCCGCATCCAAATCGGAAGCAAACATTGCAAAGGATTCCAAAGACTTGTAACGAGCCAACGAAATCTTAAGCATGCCAGAGACCTTCTTCAAAGCCTTAGCCTGAGCTGCGCCACCAACACGAGACACAGAAATACCAACATCGACTGCTGGACGCTGACCTGCGTTGAACAAATCGGACTGCAAGAAGATCTGACCATCTGTAATAGAAATTACGTTGGTTGGAATGTATGCAGAAACGTCATTTGCCTTGGTCTCAATAATTGGCAAGCCAGTCATTGAGCCGCCGCCCATATCGTCGGAAAGCTTTGCACATCTTTCTAGCAGACGAGAGTGAAGATAGAACACATCGCCTGGGTATGCTTCACGCCCAGGTGGACGACGAAGAAGCAAAGAAATCGAACGATATGCTTCTGCTTGCTTAGACAAGTCGTCGAAAACAATCAAAACGTGCTTGCCGTTGTACATCCAATGCTGGCCAATTGCAGAACCAGTGTATGGAGCAATGTACTTAAAGCCTGCAGAATCCGAAGCTGGGCTTGCAACGATTGTTGTGTACTTCATAGCGCCTGCTTCTTCGAGGCTCTGACGTACGGAAGCAATTGTTGAACCCTTTTGGCCGATTGCTACATAAATGCAACGAACCTGCTTTTTTGGATCGCCACTTTCCCAGTTTGAACGCTGATTGATAATCGTATCGATTGCGATTGCTGTTTTACCAGTTTGACGATCGCCAATAATCAACTGACGCTGACCGCGACCAATTGGCGTCATTGCGTCAATGGCCTTTAAACCAGTAGACAAAGGCTCGTCCACAGGGTGACGATGAATCACGTCTGGAGCCTGGGCTTCAAGAATACGACGCTCCTTGCACTCAATCGCACCAAGACCATCAATTGGATTACCCAATGGATCCACGGTACGACCAAGATAGGCGTCTCCCACTGGCACAGACAACACTTCGCCAGTGCGGTAAACTTCCTGCCCTTCCTCAATGCCCGTAAAATCGCCTAGAATAACAACGCCGATTTCGTGAGCATCAAGGTTAAACGCTAGGCCAAGGGTGTCGTTCTCAAAGGTGAGCAGCTCGTTTGCCATGCAGCCAGTTAAACCAGCCACATGCGCAATGCCGTCACCAGCCGTAACAACATAGCCAACTTCTTGCGTTGGCATGTCTGCCGGCTTGTACGAGTCAACAAACCCGTCAAGTGCCTTGCGTATAAGGGCGGGATCAATAGATAGTTCCGCCATAATTCTCCTTATTTAACTATTTCACTGCCTGTGTCCAAGCACCATTTCGCGCAGAACGCTGCAACTGCTTAAGTTGCATCAGCATTGTGCGATCTGTTACTTGATCGCCGATACGTATACGCATACCGCCAAGCACGTTTGGATCTACGATTGGGTTTATGTATGCACGATGACCCAACTTATTGCTGTAAATCTCAATCAAACGCTTAATCTGCTTATCTGTAAGAGGCTGAGCGGTTGTAACAGTAACCAAAGTTTCGCCCGCTTCACGCTCAAAACCAGACCACGCGCCGCCAAAGCTGCCCGTTTTGCCGCTTTCAGCGCCGCCATGCCATGTTCCTACAAGATAGTGCATAATGCGCAACACAACAGGATGCGCCTTACCTCCAATAAGCTCATCAATCAATCTTGATTTGTCTTCCGAAGACCTATTTGGATCGGTAATGGCGTCAGAAAGCTCAGGATATTTTTCCAGCATATCCATCATTGTTGAAAGCTCATCAGATATACGCTGAGCTTCGTCGTGAGCATCTGAAATGGCTTGCGCAAGCGAAGAACGCGACAAGTTTTCGCTTACTCGCGATGCCTTTTCTGGCATTCGTACCTCCTCATTTATGCAAAACTTAAGTAGCGGAATCAAGCATCACCAAGATTTAACTTAGATTAAAACTAAAATGTAAAACTTAGTGAAACCGCTTGTTTTAGCTACTTGTTTTGACCCGAATCCTTAACACTTGAGACTTCATCAATCACATGATCAATGATTTTAGAGCCTACGGCATCGTCATCTAGCTTAGATGCAAGAATCTTGCCAGCTAACGCTGCAGCGAGAACCGAGACTTCTCCTTGGAGGCTAGACATGGCGTGCTTATGCTGAGCTTCAATGGAACACTGAGCTTCACTAATGATTTTTGCAGCATCTTTTTCTGCGCGCTGTCTCGCTTCATCAACAATCTTAGAAGCCTGTGCACGAGCCTGTTCACGAGTCTTTGCAGCATCTGCTTGAGCCTGAGCAAGCTCTTCTTCCATCTTGCTCTTTAACTCATCAGCTTCACGCTGCATGTTTGCTGCTTTGGCCATTCCGCCTTCGATTTTTTCTGCACGCTCATCAAGAATTGCCTGGAATTTAGGCATAACAAACTTGTAGAAAAATGCTGCAAGAACTACCAAAACAATTAACGACCACACTAAGTCATAAGGCTCAGGCAAGAACAACGCCAAACCATTACTCTCAGATGCATGTGCCATGGCTTGTCCTTTCTATTCCTTCAACACTTTTGTATTTGTGCTGGAACGAGTTGTTTCGTTCGGTTCACTTTCCCATAATGTAGGCAACGAATCCGAGCAAGCCCAGAACCTCGATAAATGCCAAGCCAACAAACATAAACAGCTGAATACGATTGCCAACTTCTGGCTGACGTGCAGTGGACTCCATAGCCTTAGCAACAACGATTGCCATACCAAGTGCAGGAGAGATTGTTGCAACAGCAAAGCCAAGGATGCTCAGGTTACCGACCAATCCTGCTAGAGCGATGATGTTATTCATTGGTTTCCTTTCTGTTAAAACAGTAACCAGTATAAACCCGTAAGATGTGTAAAATCTGAAGATTTAAGCTATGCTATCAGGCAACAGCAACAGCAGATTTTTCTTCTTCCTCTGGGTAGCTTTCCGAAATGTAGACGGACGCAAGCACGGTAAAAATAAATGCCTGCAATCCTGCTACCATAATTTCGAATAGGGTAAACAGAATGCCACCAAGCAGCCATAATGCACCGCCGAAGGCAAGGAGTTTATTGCTGGAATCCACCACAAAGAAGTTGGTGAATACTAAGCAAGTGGCCACCAGCAAATGGCCAGCAATCATATTCGCAAACAAACGGATTGTAAGCGAAAGTGGTCGCACAATTATTAATTCTATGAGCTGCAATGGCGAAAGAATAAAGTAAATCGGCCATGGCACGCCCGCTGGGAATAATGCTTCACGGAAGAATCGCAAAAAACCTTTTTCGCGAATGCCAGCAATAAGATATTGGCACACAACCCATAAAGCAAATACAAGCGGACCAGTAATGGTTGCGGTTGCAGCCATATTCAATCCTGGAATCACAGAACAAAGATTAAAGAAGAAAATTGTTATAAATAACGTAGACATCATTGGCACATAGCGCTTGCCACGTTCTTCGCCAATCATCTCATACACAATGTTAAATCGCACAAAGTCCATTAGGATTTCTAGCACACTTTGGAATCGCGTAGGAACTACTTTTGCGCGAGCGGCACCAATGCCAAAAATAATCATAACGATTACAGCCATAAGCACGCGCACCAAAATAATGCGGTTCATTGCAAATGGCGTGCCTTGGAATAAAATCTCTGGAGGCAAAAACTCATCAATCTTAGGCAACTCTGGCTGTTCTGAAGCCAGCAATGTTGCCGAATGCACAGTGTTAGCTAACGCTTCAATAGCTCCACTCATCAGCTCCTCCTTGTAAGGCGTCGTTTATATCGCTACTCACGTTTAATTAATACTAAACCTTTAATACTAATCCTCTTAAAGCTGGGTTGCATAAACGGCAAACTCTGTAAATCTATTCGTTGGTGTGATACTAAACGAAAATATATCTCTAAAATGCTGATTCTACTCTTGGTTTGTACATTTGAGTTATATTGTTGATTATTAACGAGTTTTGCGCTTATAAAGTATGCAAATCTCTAGTCACTTGTTTATTGTACTCCACATTTGTTTAGAATTAAACCGCTTTTGCGGGAAACACGCCGAAGACTTGACAAATCTAAATTTGCCCCTATCGTAGATAGAGCTGCTAAAAAGCAGCCGACGCGGGGTGGAGCAGCTCGGTAGCTCGCTGGGCTCATAACCCAGAGGTCCATGGTTCAAATCCATGCCCCGCTACTAAAGCCAAGAATCGCATACTTCTCACGAATGCGCGTCTTGGCTTTTTTATTAGCTAACAGCACCTGCAAGCTTTCGGCGAACATATTCGCTTCTACTTATATGATAATTTTTCGACGCCCTCGTTATGCTTTCAAGCTGAGCTTTAGGGAGTTTTATTGTCATACTAACTAAAGGTTCATCTTGTGCAGAAGCCATATGCAGCCCATAGTATACAGGTCCTATTACTCCATCATCTTGGTTCTCATCTTCCAAAACCTCAACATCCTTATCAATTTGTTCGGATGTCATTCCAAATTTTCTCAGCAGATTCTCCTCGTTCATTTTCAATACCTTCTTTTAGCTAACTCAGTTTTAATCTTTTTAGTTGGCGGAGTCATTGCGTGATATATCAACACATCTTCACCAATCTGCTTGTATACAATCTCAACATTTCTACCACGAGAATCAAGACCAATACATACCCAGGTTTCATTATTTCTGCGCGCATCAACCATCACACTATGAAATGCTGTAAGAACATCTTCATCGGTGAGTTCTGGATGCCTCTTATGAACGCGCGGCAATATATAAACCCTCATTCACAAACACCTCGCATAAGCCGAAGACTATTGATACTAGATTATCACCGAGGTATTACCAAAAAATTACTCAAGTAATACAACTATCTGATATATCAATAGAGAAGGATTGCAAGACGACGGCGAGCGCGATTCAAACGCTCATCGCCAGCAGGAAGCATTGCAAAATACTCGAGCATGCGGTCTTTAATCACCTCTGCGCAATCTTTGTGAGAAGCAAGAAAATCAAGAAGCCTGCCAAAAGCATCGTCAATGTGGCCGTCAATCATATCTACATCTGCCACAGCAAGCTGAGCAGAAACCTCGCCAGGATTATCTCCAGCAGATTTGCGCACAGCCTCCACATTTGTGTTTGTATTCCTGCTAAGAAGCAAGGCTTTAGCGCGTTCGCGAGCAGCTAATAAGTCATTTGGATTAGCCTGCAATACTTTTTCATACTCACTTGCAGCTAGCGCATAATCGCCACTAACGGCCGCAGCACGAGCTGCCTTATGCTCAGGAGGAACGTTGGAGAAATCGCCAGAATCCGCAGAATTATCGTCTGCGTCAGCATCTGCCGAATCTGAAGAATCTGAAGAATCTGCTTTAGATTCCGCTGAATCAACATATGGAGCAGTTCCAGCTACACCAGACTTTTCTGCAACCTTAACCAGCTGCGGCAAAATTTCGTTACAGATTTGCTGCAATTCATCCGCGCTAGGCAAACCTTGACAAATAGGCATTGGCCTTCCACCAACAAGACCATAAATCGCAGGAAGTTGCTGAGCTCGCAAAGCTTGAGCAATCGATGGGCTTTGATCCGCGTCAATTCTCGCAAGTTGCATTCGACCATCTAGGGCAGTAATAGAATCCGCAAGATTTTGCGCTAAATCATAAGAAGTTTCATCACTTTTTTGCCAAACAAGCAAGATAATTGGAAAACTTACGGAAGTCTGAACCATTGCCTGGAAAGTCTGATCGTTAACATCAATCACATACCCGCCTGCGAGTGGCATTTTAGACTGAGGCTTGCCAGATTTTTCGGCGGCTTCGCGCTTTGCAAGAGCCTCCGCTTTGCGCTTTACGCCTTCTAGATCAACTGCACCAGCAAGTGAAAATCCACCTGGATTCATGCCCATGGATTGCGAATCAACCATATTTCCTCTTTTACTTGAATTTTGTACGCGATTCAACGCTGTACATGCTAAAACTCTACAACGCCTCTACTTTTATAGGCTGACGTTCCGCACCAACTGGAATAATACTTGCACCAGACCCAGCAGGAGGCACAACCATAGCTATAACGTTCACATAGGTTACACGCATTGTAGAAGTGGCCTTAGCGTCGCCGAACAGGGCTTTTTCTTCATCGGAAGCTGGCCTAGATTCGCGGCCTTCGCCAGCTTTTCTAGTCCAAACTGAATCAATACGAGCAACAACCAAATCACTTCCATCGCTTGCGCGCATAACGCTAATCTGATTTGTTACGGGAACAAAAACCTGCTCCTGAGAGCCCTTGTTTCGCTCCATTCCCGCTTGAACGGTTTTAGAAAGCTCCTCTAACTTTGATCGCAAGTAGTCTGCAGCAAAATACTTTGCAAACTTGCTTGATTCGCCCCTTTGTAAAACATCTGCATATGCAGTTGCAGCCGCCTGCGGAGTCATAATCAAACCAGAATCATTGGCCTTCCCCATAGAAGCTCCGATTGAAGGAACTGGGAATTTTGGCAAGTGAACGCCTGGGAAAAGCCTTGCTACCGCCCAAAGTTTGTAATTTGAGCGCGCGCTATCTTGGCGAATCACCAACAGGCGCTTAGATTGCTGATCTTTTGTTGTTGTGGTAATCGTCATTAAATCGCGCGGCCAGCTTGCGTTTGTTGGCACAATTGTTTGAGCAACTTCGCGAGGAATAGTGGTTTTTGCGTCCAATTTGCCTGTTTTTGCAGCAATCGCCAGCTCGCTTGCACGCACAAGAGCCGAAGGGCCGCTCATGTATTCCTCAAGGTTGCTTGCGTTTTTCTCTTCGTTGGCCTTCTCTAAGGAGCGCAAAACTCTTAAACGTATATCTTTTTCTTTGATTGGAGTTACGTCTGGAATCTCCTTAATGCTAGAGCCTTCTTCTGCTTTAGGAACTTGGCCTTCGCAAGCGCAAAGCGTAAGGCACATTGCCGAAGCAATTACCGACGCACATGCAAAACGTGCGTAATGCTTGATTTTATGCGCATAAAACATAGTCATACTTTCCAAAATAACGTTACTTTTTGCGGTTTTTTGAAGATTTTGAGTTGGTGTTGGAGGAGCCGTTGTTAGTGCCACTGTTGGAGCCACTATTGGAGCCCCTGTTGGAGCGGTTATCAAATCCTCTATCTCTGTACTTGCGATTTCTTCCTTGCTTTTGACTGCGAGCATCGCGCTTGCCGCCTGGCTTTGCACTAGCCGAATCGCTAGATGCCGAATCTCCAGCCGCCGCAGCCTTGCCGCGATTGGCCTTGCGGTTGCGGTTGCCGCTGCTACTGCCGTAACGGGACTCATTCTTGTAGCGATTTTTTGCGCGGCCATTTTCGGATTTTTGTGCTTTTTGTGAGTTTTGTGAGTTTGGCTCTTTCTGAGCACTTTCCTTACTATCCGCTGAACTATCCGCTGAATTTCCCGCAGATTCAACATCGCCAGACTCCGCGGAAGAATCGCCAGCCACCGCCGCCTTATCCTCGCCAGCCAAATCGCCATTAAAAGCAACCCCAGATTCGCTGGCAAACCTAGCAAAGTAAGACTGCAAATCGTCTTTAGAAATAACAGTTGTTTCATCTAAAGCCGCAGTAGGGGAAGAATTTAGACCAGACTTTACGCTTATAGAAGAATCAACAGCCGCTTGAGACTTTGCGGTACGCGTTCTTGCGTGAACTCCGTGCCTTGCATGCGCCCCAGAACTGCCCTTGTGCCTAGACTTTTTGCGCTTTGCGCTGCCAAAAATGCCAGCCAAAGTTCCAGCCAAGGCCTCCGAGATCTTAACTTCTTCTTGGCTAACATTCTCAACGCTAATCAAGCCCGTTCTGCTTGCAACAAGTCGCTTATTTCGCCTGCGATGCGGCGCCATTGCAAACACAGAAGCAGAAAGCCCGCAAAGCAGAATAAACAAAGCGCCTACAAAATACAAAGGAGTTGCAAAATCAGGTAGATTATGCCTGCGCCAGCGCAATTCAACAAAAGCTTCGGGAGAATTCTTGCCAAGGTCAATAATCAAAGCTCTACGGGCAATTTTTGCTCGCAAAGCCGATGGCAATTTTTGATGCGATGCATGAGATTGCGTATTATCTTGCGATTCCTGTTTTATAGCCAAATCCGCCGCATTGCCCGCCTGCTCAAAATCGGCAGCATTTACAAACAGCTTTGCCAAGCCCATTTGGCAAGTGGCATTAGTCCACAAATCTGAATCTTTAAAATCAACATCTTTAGAAGCCTTAGAATCAGTAGCATTCGCACTAGTTTGAGCAGCAACCGAATCATTGCCTCCATCTGCACCTGCGTTGTCTACCTTCATAACAGCGGTAGAAAGATTACTCCAATTATCAAGACCAGTTATTCTTTGCACGGAATGCCCCTGCACCCATCCGCGCACGTCTTTAGCCAAGCCAACCGCAACGCAAATAGGCTTGCGAGTATTAAGCGCCGCAACGCTGATTCTTACGCGATAATCAACAAGGTTTAAAACACCTGGATCCGTAACAATGTATCTAGAGCCATACACGTTTGTATGCGCCGAAACAATCGAACTCGGCTTCCAAACCGTTGCATTAAGCACACCAAGAACAATACTAAGAACAGCGAGTAGCCCAAAAATAGGCGCCACAATGCCCCGCATGACCTTAGCTCGTTTTGTAGGATGTTGCATTAAACCTCTTTCTTAAACCTGCACTGCCGCTAATCGCAGCAACGCACGCAGGCATATTAAAGCTGATTCTAAATTCGTTATATTGTATCTACTTTTATCTATTCTACAATCCTCATTAATCTTTTATAAGACTAAGCGATTTTGCTTAAGCGATTTTGGCGCTAAAACATTTAAAATCATGCGCAAGTTATAGGCTTAAACTTATGACAAAAACCAGATTAAATTTAACTAAATCCGTTATAACTCGAGCAATTTGTGGCGCAAGCGCGATTGCTATGTGCTTCTGCTTGGCATCTTGCAGCGCAAACAGCGAGTCAAGCAATGGTATGGCAGATGCTGCCGCAAACGCTGCTGGAATGCAAGTTTTAAACGGCGTTAAGGCAAGTGGAGACTTAGGCAAGCAGCCAAAAGTTGAATTAACAACCCCTATAGATGTTAAGCCAAATTCTTACGCCATTTTGCAAAACGGCAATGGCGCTAAAATCCCAGAAAATAGTCGCGTATGCGCTAATGGCATTGTGTACAACGCTAAAAATGGCAAAGAACTTATGAGCACCTGGAAGCAAGGCAAGCCAGACTGCTCAATCGTTGTTAAAAAGGGCGTTACAAACAAGTCTTACTACACGCTGCTTAGGGGAAGGAAGATTAATTCCACAATCGCCTTTGGCGTGCCGGCAAATCCTCAAACTAAGCAAGACGCGTACGTAATGGTGTTAACTCTTGTTTCTTCAATGAAGACTCTTGACCGCGCAACGGGCAGCAAGGTTAAGGATATTCCTGAAAATCTGCCAAAGGTAACTCTTAGTAAATCTGGAGAGCCATCGTTAGATAAAAATAACTATGTTCCAGACGGAAAGCTTGTTTCTCAAACTTTGATTGAGGGAACCGGCAAAGAGGTAACCAAAGAAAGCACTGTAACCGCCCATTACACTGGCTGGACTACCGATAAAGACGGCAAATTACATCAGTTTGATTCGTCATGGAAGCGCGGAACACCTGCGGACTTCTCGCTAGCTGGTCAAGTGATTCCAGGATGGACTAAGGGTCTGGCTGGAAAGAAAGTTGGATCCCAAGTTCTTTTGGTAATTCCTCCAGAAGATGGCTATGGCAAAGAAGATAAGAAGGACGCACAAGGAAACGTAACAATTCCTGCAAATTCAACGCTTTACTTTGTTGTAGACATTCTCTACGCTTCGTGATTTAGTTGCGATTTAACTCGCGATTAAACTGCGATTAATGTTATGCCGCGCTTGAATAAATCTTGCGCGGCATTTTTGTACGCGCTCCGACCTGCCTTTTCGCTTAGAGCGTAGCGCGCGAATGCAGGTCGTCGCGCACGCGACGCATATGTAACGCAAAACCAGCTCCCGCTGCAGCCACAATTACGCACACTGCAACAACAGCACAGATAACAGCAATATTAGGCCTATTGCTGCCAGCAGCAGCGCCAGATGCGCCAGTCGTAGCAGCCGCAACATCCGCAGCTTGCTTAGATCCAGTTGCAATCGCAGCACCTGCATCAACATCTCCCACGCTTTGCCCATGCTTTGCAATATTTAGCTTCGCCCAGGCAATCTGCCTACCTTCTTCGTTTGTTATCAAAAGCGTATAAACGCCAGCGCAATCATTTGGTAAGTTAACACTAAAATATGCCTTCTTGGAGGTTTCCGATTCAAAGTTTGCGCAAAGAAAATCGTTGCCATTAGTATGATTCAGCATCTTAGGCTTAGCGTCTTTGGTGTTTGCAGCCTCTACCGCGCTAGGTTTTTCTGCATCTCCCTTATAAAGGTACACAACCAGCTCACTTCCCGAGAACACACGTTGAAGCTGCTGTTGAGTAGCGTTAGGGAAAATCTTATCTGTGTTAATATAAAAAGCGTTCGGCATTCCTGCCTCAACACCCATATTGTTCATTAAAGTCAATGTGTTTTTAATGTTCGGGTTAAGCTCTTTTAGTGTTTTAGGTGCTGGAGCTGGCTTAAAGTAATCGTAATTTGTTTCTTCATCATTGCTGGAATCTAGCGAGTACGCCTTGTATCCAGCAAATGGCGAACGCGTTGGAGCTGGGTCTTTAAAACTATTAGAGTGCAAGTTTTGCATACCTTTTGCAACATCTTGTGACCCCGGGAAGCTATTCCTAATGTGGAATCGCACTGCGTCTGTAAGACCTTTGTACGCATCTTTAATCTGTTCAGGTGTTTTTGCAGCATCTATACGCTTCCATTGCTTTTCTAGAGCGCGCGCTTCATCAACAGCCCTTGCTGTTATTTGCAAAGCAAAGCCGTAATAGAATCCTCTAAGATCTTCTTTTACAGATTTAAGAAGTTTTTCACTAGGAGCGTCTAATTTGCCTGTTTTACTTGCCATTCGCGTAGCGTTTGACGCCATCAACATACTGTAATACAAATGGAATGCAAGGTTTCCTTCGGCGAAGGATTTATCTTCGTAATCTATCTTAGATAACTGTTTTTTAATAAGACCAACGCCATCGGTTGTTCCGTAGAGTTTTGCAAGACTAACGTTTGTGTTGTTTTGCAGATTAGCATAATTGTCTGATTCGGCAGATTTGCTAGAAGCCTTGGCGGATGCAGGATTTGCAGATGCAATCAAGCAGCACGCGCACATAGTTAAGCACGTTATTAAAACTACGAGTCTTTGTAAAATCAATTTTGTAAAAATATTAGATTTTGCAAGAACATTCGAGCCTGTAAAATTGCGATTCATAGAATTCCCTTCGCTATCTTCTTGTTATTCTCTGCTTTATTCTTTGACTATCTTTTTTATTTGTAAACGCTTAAACGTTTGCTTAATTCTACATCTAATTATGCTCAGACCAACAATGACGCCGAAATGCGGATTTTCCGCTTTTTGTTGCTGATTTTGGTGTGGTAGAGCTACAAAAAGCGGAAAATTGTTTGCGCGCTACGCTTTAAGCGATAAGGCAGGTCGGAGCGCAAAAAAGCCAGAGCTAAATGCCCTGGCTTTTGGCTAATCGTAAGCTAATTAACACCGCGCGGCTTACGCGTATGTGTATGAATCAAGTACTCTTGACTATCTACCAACGGTCTGCCTTCTGCATCGCGAGAATGCAACGTGTATGTGCCGTCGCCATCCATCCACCAAGAAACCGTTGAATCCGCCATTTGCAAATCAATGTACTGAATCAACGCTTCCACCTGGTCTGGAGCACTTATGCGAACCAGCGTTTCAACGCGCCTATCAAGATTACGATGCATCAAATCGGCCGAGCCAATCCACACTTCTGGGCCACTTGCAGGGCCGTCGCCAATTTGCGGACCGCAAGAATTAGCAAAAGCGTAGATTCGGCTGTGCTCAAGGAACCTGCCAAGAATAGAACGAACGCGAATATTCTCACTCAAGCCTTCAATACCAGGCTTTAGCGAGCAAATTCCACGCTCCACAATGTCAATCTTTACGCCAGCTTGAGCCGCGCGATACAAGGCATCAATCGTCTTTTCGTCAACAACAGAATTGACCTTAATCTTAATCCACGCTTCTTTACCAGCAAGAGCAGCCGTCTCTTCCCTGCGAATTCGCTCAATAATACCCGTTCGAACTGTGCGAGGAGCTACAAGCAAGCGATGGAAACTAGACTTTGGAGCGTAACCCGAAAGCTGATTAAACAAACGAGTCAAATCTTGGCCAACTACAGGATCGCAAGTAAGCAAGCCCAAATCTGTGTAAAGGCGAGCCGTCTTAGGGTTATAGTTACCAGTACCAACGTGGCAATATCGGCGCAATCCTTCGGCTTCTTGACGAACCACAAGCGAAAGCTTGCAATGAGTCTTCAATCCAACAATGCCATACACAACGTGAACGCCTGCGCGCTCAAGCTTGCGCGCCCAAGCAATGTTGGCGTCTTCGTCGAATCGCGCTTTAATCTCAACAAGCGCAAGAACCTGCTTGCCAGCATGCGCCGCGTCTACAAGAGCGTCGATAATTGGCGAATTACTAGACGTGCGGTACAGCGTTTGCTTAATTGCAAGCACCTTTGGATCTGCCGCAGCCTGCGCCAAGAACGCCTGAACAGAAGTAGAGAACGAATCGTAAGGGTGATGCAGCAAAATATCGTGCTCGCGAATCGAAGCGAAAATATCTTGCGCGTGGCTGGTTTCCACTTCTGCAATCTGGCGATTTGTAGTAGGAATAAACGGACGATACTTTAAATCTGGGCGATCAAGCGCTTGCAACTCAAAAAGAACCGTCATATCTAGCGGAGAAGGCAAACGATAGACTTCCTCTGGGCTTACGCGCAATTGATTAGCCAGCAGCTGAGACAAGAATGGGCTAGCTTCGTCGGAAATCTCAAGACGAATAGGCGGCCCAAAACGGCGACGCAAAAGCTCCTTTTCCATAGCGTTGAGCAAGTTTTCTGCATCGTCTTCCTCAACGTCAATATCTTCGTTACGCGTAACGCGGAAAGATCGCGCTTCCTTAATAATCATGCCTGGGAAAAGCGATTCCAAATGTGCTGCAATCAACTTTTCCATAGTGATGAATCCGTAGCGCTCTTCGCGACCTTCTTCGTCTGTTAAATCATCAACTGGAACAAGACGATTCAAATTATCTGGAATCTTTACGCGAGCAAAATGCGATTTTCCAGAATTTGGATTTTCTACAATAACAGCCAAGTTGATTGACTTGCCAGAAATATATGGGAACGGGTGAGCAGGATCCACCGCAAGTGGCGTTAATACTGGGAAAACCTGCTTGCGATAATAGTCTGAAAGCCTATCTTTTTCGGATTGCGTAAGCTTATCCCAACTGAGCATAACAATGCGCTGCTTAGCAAGTTCTGGCAAAATGTGGTCAATAACATAATGCGCATGCTCATCTTGACGACGATGCGTAACCTCGCTAATTGCGCGCAACTGTTGACGCGGGCTAAGACCACTTGCCGCGGTTACTGCGATTCCAGAGTCGATTCTGCGCTTTAAGCCTGCAACTCGAACCATAAAGAACTCGTCTAAGTTGGAGGCAAAGATGGCTGCAAAGTTAGCACGTTCAAGAAGTGGTAAATCGGTATTTTGCGCTAGCTCAAGCACGCGGCGATTGAACTTTAACCAGCTGAGTTCGCGGTCAAAGAAGCGATCTTTTGGCAACGGTAGCTCGCCCTCACGAGCTTCACGCTTTTCTGCCTTTTCGTCTTCGGCGATGTGTTCTGCAATCTGGCCGCGCAGAATCGCCTTTGAGGGAGCGTCAAAAATTTGTACCATACTCCGTAATTGTATGCGCTGTAAGGGATGTGCGCGACTGAGTGTCGGCAGCAGCAAAGACCTCGACACGCCGATAGCGGCAATATGCGAACGCATTTGAACATGACAACCATTGCATGTTAACAAAATGATGCAAAACTGGCGACTTTTTATGTGCGATTGAACACTAATTACAATATGTTAACAAAAGCGATTTTGCGCTTTACTCTTAAAGCAAAAATGGCGATAATAAGAATCACAAGAACAAATTAAAAGAGCGGTAACCCACAGAAATGTATGGATGTTAGATTCCAATTACGTTGAACGGATACTTAAGACTTTTACCGTTGCAACGAGGATGTTGTGCAGATGAATCCGCTAAGTTGTTTTTGTAGCAAGAGGCTCGTCAAGGTGGCGAGCCTCTTTTGATGCGCGGGAATTTTGAGTGCTGGCGAACACTGGCTGCCTACGCCCCACCCACAACACACGCGACTGTCTGGCTCTTAAGGGAAACTATCAAAGAATAATTGTTGGAAAAATATTGGAATAATACTGTTGGAATTCATTTTCTTAGCTTCTTTGAAAATGATTTATAGATAGCAGCAAAAACAGCAAAACAATTAAGAAGGATCGAAGAACCATGCAACACTCGTTTACAGTAATGTTGGCAGCCGAGTTTATTGGCACTGCCATTCTTATGATTTTTGGCAATGGGGCCGTTGCCAACGTTGAACTTAAAAACACTAAAGGCCATCATGCAGGTTGGCTAAACATTGCTATGGGCTACGGTTTTGGCGTTATGTTCCCAGTGCTAATGTTTGGCGGAATTTCTGGCGCACACATAAATCCTGCTATGACAATTGCACAAGCTGTAAACGGCATGTTCCCTTGGCAAAACGTGCTTCCATATATTGTGGCTCAGCTTTTGGGCGCATTGGTTGGCCAGCTTATTGTATACGTAACTTATTTGCCACATTACAACGAGACTGAGGAGCCGGAAGCGATTCTTGGCACCTTCTGCACTACGGACGCTTACAATAACAAGCTTAACTACTTCCTCAACGAATTCTTTGGCACGCTCGTACTTGTTTTGGCGGCTCTTTGCTGCCTAACTTCTCCTTGGGGAGAAAAGAATTTGGCAGGAGCTTCAATCGTAGTTGGCTTTGTTGTTTGGGGATTGGTGACTTCTATGGGAGGCCCTACTGGCCCTGCTTTGAATCCTGCTCGAGACATTATGCCACGCTTGCTTCACGCCATTTTGCCAATCCCACACAAGGGTTCTTCTCGCTGGTGCGAGGCGTGGATTCCAGTCGTAGCCCCTACTGCTGGTGCAATCTTGGGCGTGCTTATTTTTAAGTCGCTATTTGCGTAAATTAAATTTTGCAAAATTTAGAGCATAATAAATGAGCGTAATTGGTAGATTCGCACCCACTCCTTCTGGGCGCATGCATATTGGAAACATGGTTGCTATGCTTGCGGCTTGGCTTTCTGCAAAGTCGCAAGGTGGAAGCATGATTTTGCGCCTGGAAGATCTGGACATTGCTAGAATGCCAAAAGATGCTAGCGCGCGAGTGATTGACGATTTGAAGTGGGCTGGTCTTGATTGGGTTGGCGAGCCGACTTATCAGCATAATCGCAATGCAATCTACCAAGAAGCTCTTGAAGCTCTAGAATCTTTGCAAGACGGCGACGGAAATTCCCTGATTTACCCGTGTTTTTGCTCGCGTTCCGATATTCGCGCAATCGCAGCTCCGCAAGAAGGCGACAGCTTTATACGCTACCCGGGTACGTGCAGAAATCTTCGCAAAAATGCGGAAGGCTTAGCGCAAATCGAAAAGCGTTTGCAAAATAATCAGCAACATTCTTTGCGACTTGCTGTTCCCTCGGCTGATTCGCCGCAAGCGAATGTGAGTTTTATAGACGCGATTTTTGGCGCACAATCGTTTAATATTGATCGCGATTTGGGAGACATGGTGATTCGCCGCGCGGATGGCGTATTTTCTTACCAACTTGCGGTTGTTGTTGACGATGTTTTGAGCGGAGTAAATGACATTGTACGCGGACGCGATTTGCTTCGTTCGGCGGCGCTTCAAATTTGGATTGGTGAGTTGCTGGAAAAGTCGGGATTTTTTGCGGCTCACGGCGTGCATTATGTGCAGCCAAAATTTGCGCATTTGCCACTAATTGATAACGCTCAAGGCGAGCGACTCGCAAAAAGCAAGCATTCACTAGATGTTGGTGCGCTTCGTGAATCTGGCTGGAGCGCCGAGCGCATGATTGGCTATTGCATGTATCTTTTGGGATACAAGAACCCTGGGCAAAATCAACCAGTAGATATGAGCGCAGCCGAAGCTCTTACGTTGTTTAAAAACGACGAAACGCCGTGGGACTCTATTCGCGCAAACCTAGCAGACAAATCCGTGCCCTTCCTCGACTAAACTATGTGTTTATACCGATAGATTGGGGCAATAAATGGCATATATGACGCAAAAAGATTTGGCGAATACTGAGGTCGATTGTGTTCGTGCGCGTCAAATTGCCGATGGTGTGCACAGCGTGCAAGACGCCATTGCTCAAGCCGAATCGCATTATGGGCGCAAACCTGAGTCGGTTACACTGCTTGCTGCAACTAAAACGCGCGATGTTGGGGAGATTATGGCGGCGCTTAAAGCTGGAGTGCGCGTAATTGGGGAAAATCGACCGCAAGAAATTGTTGCAAAAGCCGAGATTTTACGCAAGGAAGCTGCTCGCGAGAATTTAAGCGTTGGCGTGAATGGCAGTATAAATAGCGAAATTCCGCTCTATTTAATAGGTCAGCTGCAAAGCAATAAAATAAACAAAGTCTTGCCACTCGCAAATGGTATTCAGTCGGTTGATGGCATTGATCTTGCGCAAAAAATATCTGCTCGCGCGCAAAATTTGGGACTTTGCGTAGACGTTATGCTGGAAGTGAACGTTTCGGGAGAAGTTACAAAATCGGGGTGCGCGCCAGAACGCGCAATTGACGAAGCTCTCGCGGTATCCAGCTTGCCAGCGCTTAATTTGTGCGGATTTATGACGCTCGGAGCGCGCGTGAATGATGAAAAAATAGTTAGAAGCGGTTTTGCTGCATTGCGAGAAATCAGGGATTGTGTAAGTGAGCAACTCTCGCAAGATCATGATGGAAACTCTACAAAACTGGAGCTTTCAATGGGAATGTCTGGCGATTTTGCGTGGGCGATTGCCGAAGGCTCAACAATGGTTAGGATCGGTTCGGCAATCTTTGGCCCGCGCGCATTTGTGTAGTCTTAAATCAAATCAATAATTTCTCACGCATGCATAATCACATTGCGCAGCGAACCAATGCCATCTACGTGCACAATCGCTTCGTCGCCAGCGTGCAAAGTTCCTGCTGGGTACGGCGTTCCAGTCAAAATAACATCTCCTGGAAGAAGCGTTGAGAAGCTTGAAATCGCAGCAATTTGCTCTGGAATGCTGTGAATCAATCGTGCTGTAGTGCCGCTCGCCTCTGGCACATCTTTGCCATTAAGCGTAAATGAGATATGGGAATCGCGCCAATTTAGCTCGGTTGTAATCCATGGACCAAGAGGGCAAGACGTGTCGAATCCTTTTGCACGCGTAAACATTGGGTCGCTGCCTGCGCAATCACGCAAAGTTACGTCATTTACACATGTAAAGCCAAAAACGTAGTCCATTGCCTTATCTACCGACACATTTTTGGCGATTTTGCCCATAACAACAGCCACTTCTGGCTCAAAATTCATATCGTTCGAAAAAGCAGGAATAACAATCGGATCGTCAGGTCCTATTACAGATGTGCTCGGCTTTGTAAAAATCACCATATCTGCTGCAGTATGCGACGCGGCCGCAGCAGAAGATGCGCGCTCTTCAGCAGAACGCGTATCGTAGTTTTTTGCCAATCCGTAGACTTTTGAAGGAATCACTGGTGCAAGCAGGCGCACTCCGTCGGCGTCTAACTCGTAGCGCTTACCTGTTGGTTTAACTCCTTGAGGGCTTAGTGGATGGCCTTCCAGCGCTACTAAATAATCCTTGCCATCTGCTTCGTCTTTTTGAACGAAAGCGTACTGCGGAACTTCATTATAGGAAAAACGTGCAATTCTCATATTTTTAAGATTACGACATATTTGATACTTAGGAAAATACTTAGAAAGATACTTAGGAAAAGTCGGAAGCTTACGAAGATTTAAGGAAACGCCACAAACATCTTGAAAACAAAACTTGAGTGTAGTAGACTCAAGTTTTAGAAATTGACAGAATGTGGTTTGAGCGCAATTGCAAAAAGCGCACGCAAATCACCTAAAATCCGCAGAATAGCGGTGCAAATGGGGGTAAATATGGAACAAAAGTTTACAACCTTAGCGCAAGATGCATTAAGCGATGCTGTACAAAGCGCGGCGGCGGCTGGCAATGCGCAAGTAGATACGTTACATTTGGCAGATGCCTTACTTCGCCAAGAGCAAGGCGTAGTGCGCGCGCTTATTGCTCATGCAGGGGCAGACGCGCAACAAATCGGAGCAGAAATTCGCAACGCATTAGTGGCATTGCCTTCATCTACTGGCTCAACTACAACTAAGCCAGATGCAAGTCGTCAGCTTTTGACTGCGCTAAGCCAGGCAGAAAAAGAAATGCGCGCAATGGCAGATGAATACGTTTCTACGGAGCACATGCTTATTGGCATGGTTGCAAGCGCGCCGAATGCTGTTGCAGATATCTTCAAAAGGCACAATGTTTCTGCAGATGCGTTGCGCAAGGCTGTGCCGACTGTGCGCGGAGGTGCGAAAGTTACCAGCCCAGACGCGGAAGGCAACTACAAAGCGCTCGAAAAGTATTCGGTTGATATGACTGCGCGCGCTCGCGAAGGAAAGCTCGACCCAGTAATTGGGCGCGACCAGGAGATTCGCCGCGTGATTCAAATTCTTTCTCGCAGAACTAAGAATAATCCTGTGCTAATTGGCGAGCCAGGCGTTGGCAAAACGGCAGTTGTAGAAGGATTGGCTCAGCGAATCGTTGCAGGAGATGTGCCTACGACTTTGCAAAACAAGCGTCTTATCAGTCTCGATTTGGCTTCGATGGTTGCAGGTTCGAAGTATCGCGGCGAATTTGAGGAACGCTTAAAGGCAGTGTTGAAGGAAATTCAGCAATCGGACGGTCAAATTATTACGTTTATTGATGAGATTCACACTGTTGTTGGCGCAGGCTCTGCAGAAGGTTCAATGGATGCTGGCAATATGCTTAAGCCAATGCTTGCGCGCGGTGAGCTGCGCTTGGTTGGTGCAACTACGCTTAACGAGTATCGCGAGCATATTGAAAAGGATTCCGCCCTTGAGCGCAGATTCCAGCAAGTGTTTGTTGGCGAGCCGTCTGTTGAAGATACGGTGACGATTTTGCGTGGACTTAAGCAACGTTACGAAGCGCACCACAAGGTGACTATTAGTGACGATGCAATCGTAGCTGCAGCAACGCTTTCAAACCGCTACATTACTGGCAGACAGCTTCCAGATAAGGCGATTGATTTGGTGGATGAAGCGGCAGCTCACTTGCGTATGGAGCTTGATTCTCAGCCAGAAGAGATCGACGAATTGCAGCGCAAAGTTACGCGTCTTGAAATGGAAGAAATGCAATTAAAGAAGGCGGAAGATGCTGCTGCGCGCGAACGCTTAGAAAAGTTGCAGGAAGAATTAGCAAACTCACGCGAAAAGCTTACTGGATTGAAAGCGCGTTGGGATGCGGAAAAGGCTGGTCATAACAAGGTTGGTGATTTGCGAGCGCAACTCGATGCTAAGCGCGTAGAAGCCGACAAATTCACACGCGAAGGCAACTTGGAGCAAGCAAGCCGTATTTTGTATGGCGAAATCCCAAGCATTCAAAAAGCTTTGGAAGAAGCGGAATCACAGGCTGCTAATGCTAAGAGTGAAGCGAAAGAGCCGATGGTTCCGGATCAGGTTGATGCTGATTCTATTGCAGGAGTTGTTAGCGAATGGACGGGCATTCCTGTTGGTCGCTTGATGCAAGGCGAAAATGAGAAGCTGCTCAACATGGAAAAGGAGCTTTCTAAGCGCGTGGTTGGTCAAAGCGAAGCAATCCAGGCTATAGCGGATGCTGTGCGCAGGAGCCGCGCTGGAATTGCAGACCCGAATCGCCCGACCGGTTCGTTCCTATTCTTGGGTCCTACTGGCGTTGGTAAAACGGAGCTTGCGAAGGCTCTTGCCGACTTCTTGTTTGACGACGAGCGTGCAATGGTTCGCATTGATATGAGCGAGTACATGGAAAAGGCTTCCGTTTCGCGTCTAATCGGTGCTGCTCCTGGTTACATTGGCTACGAGGAAGGCGGCCAGCTTACTGAAGCTGTGCGTAGACGTCCGTATTCTGTAGTGCTTTTTGACGAAGTTGAGAAGGCGCATCCAGAAGTATTCGACGTTTTGTTGCAGGTTTTGGATGATGGTCGTTTGACTGACGGTCAGGGTAGAACGGTTGATTTTACGAATACGATTTTGATTATGACATCAAACTTGGGTTCGCAATTCCTTGTGCAAGAGGGCTTGGATGATGCTGCTAAACGCAAGGCTGTTATGAACGCTGTTCACGCTGAGTTTAAGCCAGAGTTCATTAACCGTTTGGATGAGCTTGTTATGTTCCATCCGTTGAGCCGCGAAGAGCTTGGTGGAATTGTGGATATTCAAGTTCGTCAAGTGGCTGCACGCTTGAGCGACCGCCGCATTAGCTTGGATGTGAGTGATTCTGCTCGCGCTTGGCTTGCGGAGCATGGCTATGATCCAGTTTACGGTGCTCGTCCGTTGCGTAGATTGGTTCAAACGGAAATTGGCGATCAGCTTGCTCGATTGCTGCTTTCTGGCAAGGTGCATGATGGCGCTCACGTAGTCGCAGATTGCGCAGAGAACGACGACCATGTAACTCTCAAGATTGCGTAGTTCCTGCATTCTTCAATGTAGTTAAATAATGTAGACAAATAATGTAGACAAATAATGTAGTCAAATAAAACAAAGCGTGCTGTTTATTGGATTATTTTCCAGTAGACGGCACGCTATTTTTGTTGCATAACGCTTATTTTTCTATGCAATAATGCGCGTGTCTAGTTATGCTTCAAAAGTCGAATCAATAGTGTTTAATAGAACGTATGTTCGATAATATTGTGATGTTTGTTTTAATGGTGGTTGCTGTTGTAATAACCGCCATTGTTGTGCTGGCTATTGTTAAGCACAACTCTGGAACGCAAGGCGCTAATGGCGTAAACCAACGCGAATTTAACGAATTGCGCTCGCAGTATGAACAAGCGCGCGCTCAAGCTCAAGAAAATGGCAATCAGGCTATACGGTATCGCACACAAGCAGAGCAGCTTGCTGAGCGATTGAAATTTGTTGAAGCAGAACTTGCTAAAGCGCAGCAGGCAGAGCAATTGCGAGTGAATCGCGAAGAACAATTGCGCGCAGAGCGAGAAGAACGCGAACGGTTAAATCGTGAAAAAACTTTGAAAGAGCAAGGTAAAGTTTTGGAAGCGCTTGCTCCAGTAAAAGACAATCTCGAAGCATTGAAGAATAAAGTTTCGCAGATTGAAGAAGGGCGTAAGCAAGAAATGGGTGTGCTAAGCACTCAGCTTAAAGGCCTAAGTGAGCAGCAAACAAGGCTTGACCGCGAAACGAGTTCGCTTTCTGCAGCATTGCGAAATAATAAGGTTCGCGGAGCTTGGGGCGAGGCTCAACTAAAGAATATTGTTGAATCTGCAGGCTTGCTTGAGCATGTTGATTTTGATACGCAGGTTGTTGTAACTGGAGTAAATGGCGAACAGCAGAGGCCGGATATGGTTGTGCATCTGCCAGGAGGCAAAACAATTCCAGTTGATGCAAAAGTTCCGTATGCGGATTATCAGCGCGCTTGCGAAATCCCAGATAACGCAAGTGACGAAGAATTAGCTAGAAGGAGCGAGCTTCTAAAAGCGCACGCTAAGGCTTTGCGAGAACACGTGCGAGTATTGGGAGCTAAAGCGTATTGGCAGGCTTTTGAAACAGCGCCAGATTTTGTAGTTGCATTTATTCCAAACGAAGCGTTGCTTCAGGCAGCTCTTGAAGCGGATCCAACGCTTATGGATGATGCTTTTGCGCAAAAAGTAGCACTTACTTCACCAGTTACTTTGTGGGCTGTGCTTAAGTCTGTTGCGTACGCATGGCAGCAGCAAAGTCTTACAGATGATGCAAAAGAACTTTTCGATTTATCTCGAGAATTATATGATCGCTTTGCGGTTCTTGGGGAAAATGCTTCAAAACTTGGCGTATCTTTGGCAAGAACAGTTGCAGCTTACAATAAGTTTGCTTCTTCGCTTGAGTCGCGAGTGTTGGTAACAGCGCGTAAACTTCAGAAGTTAGACCAAAGTAAAGTTATTGCTTCAATAGATCTTATAGATTCCGATAAAGCTGACGTTAAAGAGCTGAGCGCTCCAGAAGTATCAGTAGAAGATCGTTAAGCATAAAAACATCAAAGCATCAAAAATTGAACAACTCTAAACGCTAAGGAGTGCAAAATGGCAGAATTACAAGAGGAACGTGCGGAACTTAAGCGCATGCTTTGTGCGGATATGAGTGCGAAACCATTTAGTGAACTGTTTTCTGTTACTTTTAATCAGCGCGGCTCCAAGTTGGTTGGTGATGTTCTTTTTGACGCAATTGAGAAAGCTGGGTATTCGTTAGAGCGCGATGTTGACGCTGTTGGTGCGTTAACTGCTGCTGCAGTTCCAATGGTTTTTGCGCTTATTCATGCTGCAGAACGTAAAGGAATTGCACTCGACGGCTTTGTTATGGATTTTGTTTTTCCTGCAACAAAAGGTCCGTCAGTTAAAGGCAAGCGAGTATTATTGCTTGACTCTTGGCTTTCTGAAAAATCGTATGTTCAAACTTCTTCGCTTGTGACTTTACGACACGGAAATGAATTAAGTCTTGATTTTGGTATTGTTAATCAGCAAGGCGCGCAAATTCGTGCTATAGTTGCATTAATTGGTGGTGTTGACGCCGACGAACAAGGCACAAGGCATCTTCAATTAGTAAATCCAATAAGTGAGGAGAGTACTAAAATGGCATTTGTTCAAGCTTTCGGTGAAGAAGAATTACGTGCAGATGCAGATCACGACGATTGCTGCAACGACAATTGCTGTGGCGGTCATTGTGAGGTTAAATGCACTGGTGATTGTGCTCATGATGGTTGCACTGAGCCATGCTGTGAAGATAACTGCTGTGGCGGTCATTGCAAGTCAGGTTGCACAGGAGATTGCGCAACAGACGGCTGCCAAGACTAGTTGCAAATACTAGCTGCCAATACTAAGCAAAAGTATTAAACGGAGCAAAACTCACACATGCACGAACCGAATCCAATTACTTTGGCTGCAAAAGCTTCCGATGAGCCAGAATTCCGACCTATAGGAGTTGGCTCGTGGGAAGAAGAGCATCCAGGTGAGCCTCGTCCAGATAATCCAGAATCGCCAAATTACGATGCGCGGTTTAGCACTGAATTACTAGACGAAGGCGACCAGCGTAACGTTTTAGACCGCTACCGGTACTGGAAAGTAGAAGCCATAAAAGCGGATCTCGATTCTAAAGGCCGTCACGAGTTTGAAGTAGCTGTAGAAAATTGGACTCACGATTTCAACATAGGCTCTATGGTTCGCACTGCAAACGCGTTTACTGCGAAAAAAGTGTATATCGTAGGGCCTCATAAATGGAATCGTAAAGGCTCGTTAATGACCGAGCTATACCAATACGTTGAGTGCTGCCCAACTATTGAAACTCTAGTAACTAATTGGCGCGAAAATATGCTTAAAGAAGCAGAAGAAGCGCATCAACTTTTGCTTAAAGCGCAAGCAGAAGGCAATAAAGAAGCCGAAAAAATTGCAAATATTAAGGAACAAGACGCTAAAAACGCGCGCGTTATAGCGCTAGATATTATTCCAGGCGCTGTTGCTATGGAAAACTACAAGTTCCCTAAACGTTGCCTTATGCTTTTTGGTGCAGAAGGTCCAGGTCTTTCTAAAAAAGCGCTAGAGATGGCGGATGACGTTGTTTATATTTCGCAATTTGGCTCTGTTCGCTCGCTAAACGCAGGAGCTGCTGCGGCTGTTTCCATGCACGCGTGGATTGCGCAACATGCAGCAACAAATTGCTGATACAAGCTACAAACAAGCAAATAAACAATCGCATTACAAAATGCAGCAGCCTGTACTCATAAACACTTACATTTTAGGTGTATTTTTTTTATTTGTGATATTGTTAATTTATGTTAGAATTTCAACATATTACAAAGCGTTTTGGCGAAAAAACAGCGCTTAATGACGTTTCTTTCGTCGCCGAAGACGGTAAAGTCACTGGCTTTTTAGGCCCTAACGGCGCTGGTAAATCTACTACCATGCGTTGTGCGTTAAATCTTATTCATGCCAATAGTGGCACTTCTCTTATTGACGGAAAAGAATACACAAAAATCGCATCCCCAATGACAGAAGTTGGCGCAGTTCTTGACGCAAAGTCTGCTCACAGGGGTCGTACGGCTTACAATCACCTGTATTCACTGGCTTTAACTCACGGAATATCAAAAAAGCGCGTTGACGAAGTGATTGATATTACTGGTTTATCAA
Source organism: Bifidobacterium sp. UMB1197 (assembly GCF_030217745.1). Classification (NCBI taxonomy): domain Bacteria; kingdom Bacillati; phylum Actinomycetota; class Actinomycetes; order Bifidobacteriales; family Bifidobacteriaceae; genus Bifidobacterium; species Bifidobacterium sp. UMB1197. The sequence goes on from NZ_JASOOL010000001.1 coordinate 141,232, forward strand.
GTGTTAAAACCCGCAAAGCAGGCTCCTTCTCGCTTGGCATGAGCCAGCGTCTTTCCATTGCTGCAGCGCTTTTAGCAGATCCACACAATCTTATTTTGGACGAGCCAATTAACGGCTTAGATCCAGAAGGCGTTAAGTGGGTTCGTGAATTATGCAAGTATTACGCAAGCGAAGGCCGCGCAATACTACTTAGCTCGCACTTAATGAGCGAAGTTGCGCTTACTGCAGATAACCTTGTGATTATTGCTCATGGCGAAATTTTGGAGCGCACAACAGTACAAGACTTTGTTGACGCACATTCGCAGCACGCTGTGCGACTTGTAACTCCAGAAGGCGAAAAACTAAAGTCTGTGCTTGCTCAAAATAATCCTGAATGCAAGATTTTGCAAGATACTCGCACTCCTCAAGATGTTCAAGAAGGCGAGCTTTTTAGGGTAACAGGTTGTGAGCTTAATCAGCTTGCTCGCGAAATTGCGGATAATCAAATTTTGGTTTACCAGCTAAATCAAGAGCACGCATCACTTGAGGAAGCATATTTGGCTCTTACGCATGGCCAAGAGCAGTATGTAACGAAGGCTGTTCCTAGCAGCGGCTCGAAGCCGAGTAAACAAAAGCCGAGTGAGCAAAGCGCAACGCAATCTAATAATGATGGGAGTGCAAAATGAGTGAGCAAGTAGCAAACCAACAAGTGCAATCTTCTGAGTTCAACGCACACCAATCCAACGCGTATAAAACAGGCCGCAGCATGAACGCTCAGCACTTGCGCCTCACGTTTATGCACACGCTTAAATCCGAGATTGTTAAGTTGCGCGGGCTTGCATCCACATGGTGGTGCATGGCATTGACTATTGTTTTGCCAGTAATTTTTAGTTTTATTATCGCGCTTGTGCAAAAAGCAATGTCTAAAGTTGACATTAAGAATGGGGCAAGTCAAGATAGATCAAGCGCTGCAATTACTGTTGGGCCGAGCAATAAAAGTAGCCTTATTGCATCTCAAGATAGCATTTTCCACTTAGTTATTAGCTTTGCTTCTGTATCTTTGATTGTTCTAGCGATTTTTGCAGTGCTTGCTGTAACCGCGGAGCATTCTACAACTTCGATTCAGGCTTCTCTTACAGCTGTACCTCGAAGGGGTATGTTCTTTACGGCTAAGTTTATTGCGGTCGCAATCTACGTTTTTGTGGTGCAACTTATTGCAATGGCAGTTTCGCTAGGCGCTGCAGAATTAGCTTTTATAGGAGACAGCACTTCTGGATTATCTGGAAGCAACGCGTGGAAATTGCCTCTTACGCTGTTTCTTGGATCTCCTGCAATTATGGTTGTTGTAGCAGCAATGGCGTACGGCTTTGGCATGATTTGCAAGTCAACTGCTGGCGGAATTATGTGCGTTATTGGAGCCGTGATGATTTTGCCTAGTGTTCTTAGCATTATTATGTTTGCGAGCAATTTCGCGAAGTGGAATTCAATACTTATACAGCTTTTGCCAGCCACAGCGGTGGAGAAATTCTTGGGCGGCTCCCCTAATTCGGGTGCACAGCTTCCACCAAACGCATATATTTTCACATGGTGGCAATCAGGCTTGGTGGTTCTCGCTTGGGGCGTAATCATGTATGCAATTGGCCACGTTGTTGAAAAGCATCGCGATATCTAAAATATTTAAATATTCTGCAAATAATTTTGCAAAAACAATAAGGGCTTTACTCTGTAGATTCAAAAGATTTGACTACAAGATAAAGCCCTTTTTGCATAATTTTTGCTATAGCAAAGGTCACGCATCACACATATAGTTGAGGTTATGCCAACATTCACACGCGAAGAAATTGAGCATCTGGGCGTTCTATCCCAGATTGCGCTTAGCGACGAAGAAATCAGTCGCTTGCAAGGCGAATTAAACGTCATTGCAGAATCTATTAACAAAGTGCAGGAAGTTGCTGGCGAAGATGTGCCACCTACTGCAAATCCAGTACCTCTTGAAGCGTATTTGCGCCCAGACGAGCCTGCTACACCATTGACTCAAGAAGAAGCGCTTTCTGGCGCTCCTAGAAGCGAGTCTGGCATGTTTGTAGCACCTCGAATTTTGGGGGAGGAATAAACATGACTAATACTCAAGATTTAGTAAAGCTTTCTGCTGCCGATATGGCAAAAGCTGTAAAAGCTAAAGAAGTTTCTAGCCGCGAGCTTGTTGAAGCTCACTTGGCAGTAATCGAAGCAGCCGAACCAGAAATCAAAGCATTCTTGCACGTTTCTGCAGATATTGCACTTGAGCAAGCAGATGCTTTTGATAAAAAGAATGCTAATGGCGAAGCTGAAGGCTTACCTGAGCTTGCAGGCGTTCCAATTGCCATTAAAGACATGATTGTTACTAAGGGCATTCCAACCACTGCAGCATCTAAGATTCTTGAAGGCTGGGTTCCACCTTACGACGCTACTGTTATTGAAAAGCTCAAGGCAGCTGGCATGCCAATTCTTGGCAAGACTAATTTGGATGAGTTTGCTCAAGGTTCTTCTACCGAGCATTCCGCTTACCAAACTACTTGCAACCCTTGGGATACTGAGCGCGTTCCTGGCGGCTCTGGCGGTGGCTCTGCTGCGGCCGTGGCTGCATTTGAGGCTCCTATTGCTTTGGGTACAGATACTGGTGGCTCCATTCGCCAGCCAGGCGCTTTAACTGGTACAGTCGGCGCAAAGCCAACTTACGGCGGAGTTAGCCGTTTTGGCGCAATCGCTATGGCAAGCTCTCTAGACCAGATTGGCCCTGTTTCTCGTACCGTTCTTGACTCTGCACTTTTGCAAGAAATTATTGGTGGCAACGATAAGCGCGATTCAACTTCGATTCCAGCTCCTGTTCCTCCAATGGCTAAGGCTGCGCGTGAAGGCGCTCGCCGCGATTTGAAGGGCGTAAAAGTTGGTCTTGTTAAAGAGCTTAGTGGCGAAGGCTTCCAGCCAGGCGTTGAAGCACGCTTTAATGAGGCTGTGCAATTGCTTAAAGATATGGGCGCAGAAGTAACAGAAGTCTCCTGCCCTCACTTCCCTTACTCGCTATCTGCATACTACATAATCATGCCTTCCGAAGTTAGCTCCAACTTGGCTCGCTACGATGGCATGCGCTACGGTTTGCGCGTAATGCCGCCAGCAGATAAGCCTCAAACTGCAGCAAACATGATGGCTGCAACTCGCGAAGCTGGCTTTGGCGACGAAGTAAAGCGCCGTATTATTCTCGGCACTTACGCACTTTCCGCTGGCTACTACGATGCTTGGTATGGCTCTGCACAAAAGGTTCGTACGCTTATTATTCGTGACTTTGAAGAAGCGTTTAATAAGGTAGATGTTCTCGTTTCCCCAACAAGCCCTACAACGGCATTTAAGTTTGGCGAGAAGATGAACGATCCACTCTCCATGTACATGAACGATATTGCTACGATTCCTGCAAACATGGCTGGCGTTCCAGCTTTGAGCCTCCCAGCTGGCTTAAGCGACGATGGCCTGCCTGTTGGCATTCAGATTATTGCTCCGCAATGCCATGATGAAAAGATGTACAAGCCTGCAGCAGCGTTGGAAGCAGCGCTCGAAGAAAAGTGGAGCGGCCCAATCTGGAAGTCGCTTAAAGCTGGCTGGCTCGATTCATTGGCTAAGTAAAGTTAAGCAAAGCTTAAGTAAGAAGGATTCTCATGGCTGAAAAACTTATGAAATACGCCGATGCTGTGGAGCAATTTGACCCAGTTTTCGGCTTGGAAACTCACGTTGAGCTTAGCACGCGCACAAAGCTGTTCTGCCCAGCGGAAGTATCTTTTGGCGGCGAACCAAACACTCAGCTAACACCTGTAAGCCTTGGTTTACCAGGCTCTTTGCCAGTTGTAAACAAGACTGCAGTTGATTATGCAATTAAGCTTGGCTTAGCGTTGCATTGCGAGATTGCCGAGTGGAGCCAGTTCGCTCGTAAGAACTACTTCTACCCAGATATGCCTCGTGATTATCAGATCTCCCAGTATGATAAGCCTACTAATGGCAATGGTTACTTGGATGTTGAGCTGGAAGATGGCACTGTGTTCCGCGTTCCGATTGAGCGCGCTCACATTGAAGATGATGCTGGTAAGAATACGCACGTTGGCGGCGCAGACGGCCGTATTGAAGGCGCAAATCATTCTTTGGTTGATTACAATCGCGCAGGCGTGCCTTTAATCGAGATTGTAACTAAGCCAATCGAAGGTGCTGGAAGCCGCGCCCCAGAAATCGCAGGCGCATACATGCGCGCTATTCGCGATATTGTTCGCGCGCTTAACATCTCCCACGCTCGCATGGAGCAGGGCAATATGCGCGCAGACGTAAACGTTTCGCTCCGCAGAAAGCCAACCGATCCATTCGGCACGCGTTCCGAAACTAAGAATGTGAACACATTCCGCGGAATTGAGAAGACGCTGCAATACGAGATTCGTCGCCAGGCTGCTATTTTGAGCGAAGGCGGCGAGATTTTGCAGGAGACACGCCACTGGGATGAGGCAACTCAGACTACTGCTGGCGGCCGCGTAAAGTCCGACGCCGACGATTATCGCTACTTCCCAGACCCAGATTTGGTTATGCTTCACATTACTAAAGAGCATATTGAGCAAATGAAGGCACAAATGCCAGAAATGCCTCGCGAGCGCCGTAACCGCTTGCAAAGCGAATGGGGTATTAGCGATCTTGAAATGCGCGATATTCTTAACGCGGATGCTCTTGATTTGGTTGAAGAAACCGTTAAGGCTGGTGCAACTGCAGCAGGTGCTAAAAAGTGGTGGCTTGGTGAGCTTGCTCGCGAAGCGAACACTCGTGGAGTCACTTTGGAAGAATTGCCTATTACTCCGCAAGACGTTGCGCAAGTTGAAAAGCTAATTGCAAGCGGCAATCTTAACGATAAGCTTGCTAAGCAAACTGTTGCAGGCGTTTTGGCTGGCGAAGGCACTCCAGATGAAGTTGTTAAGAAGCACGGCTTTAAGGTTATGAACGACGACGGCGCTTTGGAAGCCGCTGTTGATGCTGCTCTTGCAGCCGACCCAGAAGTTGCCGAAAAGCTCAAGGCTGGAAACATGAAGCCGATGGGTGCAATTATTGGCGCTGTTATGCGCGCAACTAAAGGTCAGGCAGACGCTAAGGCTGTTACTAAGATTGTAATGGCAAAAATCAAAGGCTAGTTTAGATTAGCTTTTACTTTGCACTTTTTGCGCTTTATACTTTGCTTTTTAACCTTGTGTTTTATAGCATTGTATAGGGTGCAAAAAGTGTGATTTTATATCACGGTTTTTTACTAATCGTTGTACGCTTTTTGTATGCTTTTGCAACACGTAAGTCGATTCTACGGAAAAGGTGAATATGCAGGGATTCAATGCTGATTCTACAAGCCGCCGAGAGCTTCCAGAAAGTATTGTGATTCCGCCAATCCGCGGCGAAATGGCACGACTTAGGCCAGCAGCCATCGAAGATTTGGCGAAGATGGACGCATTGCATGCTTTTGACGGAGCAGCCGTTATAACCGGCAAAGATTCACAGTCGGAACGCGCAATGGTTCATGCGTGGGTAAATCGTTCGGTGCAGTGGTCTTCGGCTGGAAGCACTGAGGAAAAATCTAATCAGAATGCCGCCGCTGGCGACGCTCAATCGCGCCCAACAATCGCATGGTCGATTGTGCCAGATTTTATTGATGATGCTAAAAACACCAATGGCGATATTATTGGAATGATTTTTTTGATTGACATTGACGGTTGGTCTAAATCCGCTAGAATTCAGGTGATTCTGGGACGCGATTATAGGGGTCGTGGGTATTCCAGGGATGCAATGCCTAGAGTTATGACATACGGCTTTGCGCCAAGCGAGGTTGGTCTTGCATTGCATAGAATCTGGGTTGGTGTTCCAGCAGCAAACGCGCGCTCGCTTTCGGTATATCAATCGCTTGGATTTATGAAAACGGGAACTGCTCGCGACGCTCTGTGGGATTCTCAAAGCCAAAAATATCAAGATTTTGTAGTAATGGACACTCTTGTAGATGAGTATGATGCCATTCGCTCTCTAGACGCTTTTGGACTCCACGTTATTGAAGATAATCCTGGCGTTTGCGAGGCTTTAAGCGCACACGAGCATTCGATTGCGATTCCTGTTAAAAATAGCGATTCTAACAAATCATTAGGCTACGAACCTGCTGAATCTAACGTTAAGCAGGCAGAAGATACCTCTAAGCGCGCATGGTGGCGTATTATAGGACGAGGCCGCAAACGCAATCAATCGAGCGAAGAATCAACCGCAACAGATGCAAAAAATGCAACAACGGAGGGGAATCTATGAGCGCCGAAGATCTCGACAATTACGAAACCGACGCCGAGCTTGCGTTGTATAAGGAATATCGTGACGTTATTAAGCTTTTTACATACGTTGTAGAAACAGAGCGCCGATTTTACTTGGCAAATAAGGTTGATTTTAACGTGCGTTCCGCGGGTCAAGATGTGTACTTCGACGTTCAATTAACAGACGCTTGGGTGTGGGATGTTTACCGACCTTCGCGATTTGTAAAAAACGTTCGAATTGTTACGTTTAAAGACGTAAATGTGGAAGAAGTTCAAAAAACGGATATCGATATTCCAGAATCTATCGCGTGATAAGAGTATGCTACGTATGGATTGGCTTGAATTCTAAGTAGTAGATATTCTAACAGCAAATGATTGTTTGTAATTTGTTGTTTTAGACTTTGAAAAATTGTTTTTAGGTATGGAGGAAAATTGACTGATACACAATCCCAGAAACAATCTGTAGTGATTATTGGTGGCGGTCCGGCAGGGTTGACGGCCGCTTGGGAGCTTGTAAAAGATGGCGGCGCTAGCAAGTACGATGTAACCGTTCTTGAGGCAACTAGCGAGTTCGGCGGCATTTCGCGTACCGTAAAATATAACGGAAACCGAATGGATATTGGCGGTCACCGATTCTTCTCTAAAGACGATCGCATTATGCAGTGGTGGCGTGAAATGTTGCCATTGCAGGGCGCTCCTTCTTACGATGACAAGAAGCTTGGCAGGCATCATGATTTAGAGGCTGGAGGCCCAGACCCAGAAGTCGAAGATGAAGTTATGCTTAAGCGTCATCGCGTTTCTAGAATCTTCTGGAATCACCATTTCTTTGACTACCCTATCTCTCTTTCTGCAGCAACTTTGCGTTCTATGGGCTTTGTGCTGACTATGAAGGTTGGTTTTAGCTACCTTTGGTCCATGATTCATAAGCTTCCAGAAACAAACCTCGAAAACTTTTACATTAATCGCTTTGGCAAAAAGCTTTACTCCATGTTCTTTGAAGGTTATACCGAGAAGCTTTGGGGTAGGCACCCAAGCCAGATTTCTGCCGATTGGGGCGCTCAGCGTGTTAAGGGCCTAAGCATTGTTGAGGTTTTAAAAAACGCTATTTCTAAGCTTATGCCTAAGAATAAGGCAAGCCAGAAAGAAGTTGAGACTTCGCTTATTGAAGAATTCTGGTATCCAAAGCTTGGTCCAGGCCAGCTTTGGGAAACCGTTGAACGCCGCTGCCGCGAAAATGGTGCCACTGTTTTAACTGGCTCTAAGGTTGTGGCCATAAAGCAGGCAGACGGCAAGATTTGCAGCGTTGTTGTTGAAAATCAAAATGGCGAGCGCAGTGAGCTTCATGCAGATCAGTTTATTTCGTCTATGCCAATTAAAGATTTGGTTGCAGCTCTTGAGCAAGGCGCAGATGGCAACAATAATGCGGAAGTTCCACAAGATTTGCAAAAGGTTGCATCAGGCTTGCCTTACCGCGATTTTGTGACTGTTGGCTTGCTTGTTAAGCGCATGCGCTTGCGCAACACAACCGATATTCCAACTCTTGGCAATCCTCCTATTGTTCCAGATTGCTGGATTTACGTGCAAGACCCTGGCTATAAGGTTGGACGCTTGCAAATCTTTAACAACTGGAGCCCATACCTTGTTAAAGACGTTGACAACACTGTTTGGATTGGCCTTGAATACTTCTGCAGTGAAGGCGACGATTTTTGGAATATGAGTGACGAAGAAGCTCGCAAAAATGCAATTGACGAGTTGATTCGCATGCAGGTTATTGAAAGCGAAGACGACGTTTTAGATGCTCATCGCGAACGCGTTCCAAAGGCATATCCTGCATACTTTGACACTTACGCTCAGATGCCTGATCTTGTTAAGTATTTGGACGCTTTTGGCAACTTGTATTGCGTTGGTAGAAATGGCCAGCACCGCTACAATAACCAGGATCACTCAATGGCAACTGCTATTGAAGCTGTTCAAAATATTAACAACGGAAAGCAATCTAAAGATAACGTTTGGTCTGTTAATACCGAGAAATCGTATCACGAAAAGAAGTAGCGCTTGGCTTGCCACGCCGTGTTGTTGTGAGTCGTACGAGTGTAGTAGCATACATTTATCGGCGATTAATACACATTGATATGTGTCTATCGTTATATTCACAACGGATTTTCCGTAATCTTCCATGTAAAGCTCCAAGCAGTCTATTTCTTGGAGTTAGGGAAAGGCATAACTGTGGCAACAAGCCAAAATCTTGATGATATGAAGCTTTCGGAGCTTAAGGATCTTGCGAAGCAAATGGGTCTGCGCGGCACGTCTACAATGCGCAAGCCAGATTTGGTTGCTACGCTAACTGCTGCGCGAAATGGTGGGGATGCGCCAGCTGGTGTTAGCGTTCATGTTCCTAAAAACTCTGTAAGAACAAATCGTTTTTCACTAAACGATGATGAGTCTTCTAATTCAAATGATGCGGATAAGATTGTGCGTCGTCACAATTTTGCACGAGATAACCAGCCTCAGCGTTATCACAAAGCGGATGCTGCAGATAGCGTGCGCGAAAATAACTCTCGCGCAAACAGTGGCAATAATTTTGCTAAAGCAGAAGAATCGGTTGCTGATTTAGACCAGATTCTTGCTACTTTACCAAGCGAAAAGCCTTCTGATTCCGCATCAAACCGAGACTTAGAATCGCGTAGAATGCGCTCTGCTTCTAGATCTAACGAAGAGAATGACTACGATTCTAGAGCAGATAGATCCGATAGAAGCGACAGAGGCGATAGATTCCAGCGCAGATTACGCGGACGAGACAGAAATGACTACGATTCTAGAGCAGAACGCAACTCCGAACGCAATGCAGAACGTAATGCAGAGCGCAATTTGCGTCAGGAGCGAGCCGATATTCGTGAAGAGCAAGAAATTCACGAGCCAGCTCCACGCCGCGAAGAACCAAAAGAAGAGCTCGTTCCAGTTGCTGGTATTGTGGACGTTCTTGACTCCTACGCTTTTGTGCGCACTTCTGGCTATTTGCCTGGCCCAAACGACGTTTACGTTTCTATGAGCCAAATCAAAAAATACGGCTTGCGCAAGGGAGATGCTGTTCAAGGTTCCATTCGCGCACCTCGCGAAGGAGACCGCAGAAATCAGCGCCAAAAGTTTGTTCCTTTGCAAAGCGTTGACAGCATTAACGGCATGAGCGTTGAAGAATCTCAGAATCGTCCGCAATTTGCTAAGTTAACTCCTTTGTATCCGCAGGAACGCTTAAAGCAAGAGACTACACCAAATCGCATGCTTGGACGCATTATTGATCTTGTAGCTCCTATTGGTAAAGGTCAGCGTGGCTTGATTGTCTCGCCTCCTAAGGCTGGTAAAACAATCACCTTGCAAAATATTGCTAACGCTATTGCTGTTAACAATCCAGAAGTACATTTGATGGTTGTTCTTGTAGACGAACGCCCAGAAGAAGTTACCGACATGGAACGCACCGTTCAGGGAGAGGTTATTTCTTCTACATTCGACCGTCCAGCTACAGACCACACTACCGTTGCAGAGCTTGCGATTGAGCGTGCTAAGAGGCTTGTGGAGCTTGGACAAGACGTTGTTGTGCTTCTTGATTCCATGACTCGCCTTGCTCGCGCATACAATATTGCCGCCCCTGCTTCTGGCCGCATTCTTTCTGGCGGCGTGGACGCTCAGGCGCTTTACCCACCTAAGAAGTTCTTTGGTGCCGCGCGAAACATTGAAAATGGCGGTTCTTTGACTATTATTTCTTCCGCTTTGGTGGAAACTGGTTCAAAGATGGATGAAGTTATTTTCGAAGAGTTTAAGGGCACTGGAAACATGGAGCTGCGTTTGAGCCGCGACTTGGCCGATAAGCGACTGTTCCCAGCTGTAGATATTAATTCTTCTGGTACGCGCCGCGAAGAGCTGATTACTCCAGCGCAGGAATTGCCGATTATTTATCGCTTGAGGCGATTGTTCGGCGGTTTGGAGCCAGAGCAGGCTTATCAGACTTTGGTGCCGCGCTTAAAGAAGACCGCTTCTAATCGCGATTTTCTTGCGGCGATTGTTCAGCAAGCCAATAACTCAACTAATGGCGGCACAGGCACAGTCGCAGCTTAACCGCGCAAAAATAGTTAAAATTTAGATTAAAAATACCCCTTGGTAAAAATCGAGGGGTATTTTTTATACAAATATCTCAAACCGTCAGACGTTTAGATGTGTAAACATGTGTTAAATAATGTGAAAAACCGTGATTTTTTATCTAATTTTGTTCTTTTTCATTAAAAAATACGATACGATTAGATAAACTGCAGGGGGCGCAGCTAAAGTCGAAGAAGAAAAACAAAGATTTTAGATGCGCTGCATGAGGATGGAGGTCGTATGACAGGAAGCTCTCATAGGATTGAAAACAATATTCCTTCTGGCTTGGAAGCCAGCGCGAGCACAGCTGCTCCAATAGATTCTACAGACGCAATTATTGTAGACATTCTTGAGCACGATGGCCGTGCAACACTAACCAAGCTAGCTAAAGCATCTGGATTATCTGTTTCCGCAGTGCAATCCAGGGTTCAAAAGCTCGAACGACGCGGAATTATAACTGGGTATCGTGCTTTGATTGATTACGAACGCAGAGGTTTGCCTGTAAGCGCGTTCGTAGCGGTTACTCCTCTTGACTTTGAGCAAGAATCTAGCATTCCAAACAAGCTAAAAGACATTGAAGGCATTGAAGCCTGCTATTCGATTACAGGAAGCCCAAGCTTTATGCTTGTTGTTCGTGTTGCAACTCCTAGCAAGCTGGAAGAATTAATTAACACAATTCACCGCATTGTTCCAGTTAGCACGGAAACAACAATGGTTTTGCAAACTTATTTCGACTAGAAATATTGTGTGCAATATTGTGTGCAAAAACATGTGCAACTCTTCTAAAGAATCGATTGACGCGCGCAAGCGTTTGACTGAATCAGATTGTAGCGATGACTGCGATTCAGTAAGCGAGATTTTTGCGTTGCGTCAGTCGATTGACAATATTGACAATGCGATTGTTGCGCTTTTAGCTGAGCGTTTTAAAGTCACAGAAAAAGTCGGATTAATAAAAGCGCGCGCAAATCTTGCTACAGAAGATAAATCGCGAGAAAACCGCCAGGCAAGTCGACTAAAAAAGATTGCCGAAGAATCTGGATTAAAAGAAGAAATCGCACTCGAATATCTACATTTTGTAGTAACTGCAGCAAAAAAACGTCATCAAGAAATCAAAGATAATCAAAAATAGCTAAAAATATGCGCGCTTAGAGCAATAATAAGAGTATGACTATTGCAACCGTTGAACGTTACGCACAAATGCTTGATGCCGCAAGCAAAGGCGGCTATGCCTACCCTGCGATTAACGTTACTAGCACGCAAACATTAAACGCCGCACTCCAAGGATTTGCCGAAGCTCAAAGCGACGGTATTATTCAAGTATCTGTTGGAGGGTCCGCATATTTTTCGGGTCAGTGCGTAAATAATCGCGTTGTTGGATCAATCGCATTTGCGCAATTCGCGCATCAAGTTGCAGCACAATACCCAAATATTAGCGTTGCATTGCACACGGATCATTGTGCAGAGCCTTATTTAGACGATTGGATTAAGCCACTTCTTGCGCACGAGGCAGATCAAGTTGCACACGGCGAAGAGCCGATTTTCCAGTCGCATATGTGGGACGGTTCCACGGTTAAACTTGAGCATAATCTAGATATTGCCGAAGAATTGCTAGAGGCTTCGGCAAAAGCGCACACAATTTTAGAGATTGAAATCGGCGCAGTTGGCGGCGAAGAAGACGGCCACAGAGCAGATATTGACGAAAAGTTGTACTCCACTCCCCAAGACGCTATGCGCGTTGTTGAGCGATTAGGTTTAGAAGACCGCGCAAAGTACATGGCCGCTTTTACGTTTGGAAACGTGCATGGCGCATACAAACCAGGTGTTGTTAAGCTTAGGCCACAATTGCTAGACAACATTCAAAGCGCGGTGTACAACAAGTACAAGCTTGATTTGTGCAATCGCAAGTTTGGTGTGCCAACAAAGCCATTTTTGCTGGTGTTCCATGGCGGGTCTGGCTCTACGGCCGAAGAAATCGCGCAAGCTGTAAAATATGGCGTTGTAAAAATGAATATTGACACAGATACGCAATATGCTTTTACGCGCGCAATCGCAGACCACATGTTCCACAACTACGACTCGGTTCTTAAAATCGACGGCGAAGTTGGGGCAAAAAAGCTTTACGACCCAAGGTCTTGGGGCAAAGAAGCAGAAAAAGCCATGGCTCAGCGTGTTGTAGAAGCTTGCATACAGCTTGGTTCCGCTGGAAAAGCTTTAAAATAGCTTTAAAACAGCTCTAAAATAGCGCAATCGCAAATATTTATTAGCATTATTCGGTATTGGCTTTGCGCTAATCTTAACACGTAGGAATTGTGTTTGTTTGGGCAACGTTAGCCCAAAAATGGAGGTGCAGCATGCCTGGAATTGTGCTTATTGGCGCTCAATGGGGTGACGAAGGCAAAGGTAAAGCAACTGATTTAATTGGTTCTAAGGTAGATATTGTTGCACGTTTTAATGGCGGCAATAACGCTGGCCACACTGTTGTTGTAGGAAACGAATCTTACGCACTGCACTTACTCCCTAGCGGCATAATCAGCGCAAACGTAACTCCTGTTATTGGAAACGGCGTTGTTATAGACCCAGAAGTTCTTTTTGAAGAGATTGACGCGCTTGAATCTCGCGGCGTTGATTGCTCGAGGTTGCTTGTTAGCGAGTCGGCGCATGTTATTACACCGTATCATCGCGTAATCGATAAAGTTACAGAGCGATTCCTTGGAAAACACAAGATTGGCACAACGGGTCGCGGAATTGGCCCAACTTACGCAGATAAGATTAATCGCGTTGGTATTCGCGTGCACGATTTGTTTAACGCAGATCATTTGCGAGATAAGGTAGAAGCCAGCTTGCATCAAAAGAATCAGATGCTTGTTAAGCTTTACAACCAGCACCCAATTGACATTGATATTGTTACCAGCCAACTTGTAGAGCTTGGAAAGCGACTAAAGCCATACGTTGCCGATACTTCGCTTGTACTAAACCAGGCAATGGAAAATGGCAAAACCGTGCTTTTTGAAGGCGGCCAGGCAACTATGCTAGACGTTGATCACGGAACATACCCATTTGTAACGTCTTCTAATCCTACGGCTGGCGGCGCTTGCACGGGTACGGGCGTTGGCCCTACTCGCATTAATCGCGTAATCGGCGTTGCTAAGGCCTACATTACGCGCGTTGGCGAAGGCCCGTTCCCTACAGAGCTTTTGGACGAAAGTGGCGATTGGCTGCGCGAGCAAGGTCACGAATATGGCGTAACAACTGGTCGCCCTCGCCGTTGCGGATGGTTTGACTCTGTTGTTAGCCGCTATGCAACTCGCGTAAATGGCCTAACAGATATTGTTCTTACAAAGCTAGATGTTTTGACTGGCTTAAAAGAGATTCCAGTTTGCGTAGCTTACGATGTGACTTTAGCAGACGGAAGCGTTGAGCGCGTAAACGAGATGCCAGTAGATCAGTCTCTGTTTGCTAGCGCTAAGCCAGTTTACGAGATGCTTCCAGGCTGGAGTGAAGATATTTCTAAAGTCCACAAGTTTGAAGACTTGCCTGCCAATACTCAAAGCTACGTAAAGCGCTTGGAAGAGCTTTCCAATTGCCGCATTTCGGCAATTGGTACCGGCCCTCAGCGCGACCACATTATTAGTGTTCATTCACTGATTGATTAATGCTATTAATGCATTAATGGCTAGTTAAGGCTGACTAAGGCTGATTAAACTTCGATTTAAGGCGGCTAAAGCTATGAGTATTCCAAGCAGAAATCACCCAGACTTGCCCTCAGCACAACCACATAAAACACTTGGTGCAAAAATCTATTTTGTTGTGTTTGTTGGCGGCGTGCTCGGCGCTTTTGTGCGTAGTGAAATAGGCGTTTTTACGCATGGCATGCATTGGGATTCGGGATATTCTATGCTTTTTAGCCGCTTTACTTTTGCAACTCTTTTGTCTAACGTTTTGGCATGTTTTATTCTTGCTTTAGTGAGTTCTCTTGTTGCAAATAGATTGCTCTGCAAAAATAGAGACTTAATAAAATACGGTTTGTGCACAGGATTCTGCGGCGCGCTTTCAACAATGTCCACTTTTGCCTTTGAGGGCGCATACTCCGCATTTACCGCAATGAACATTGTAAAAGTAATTGCAATTATGGCATTATCTATGATTTTTGGCGTTTTAGCAGTGCTTGCTGGAAGCCTAATCGGAGATAGAATTTTTGCTTTTAATGGCAATAACAGCGTAAAAAATGCTGGCGATGCAAAAATCAGCAATCAAATAGATGCTAACAAAGGCGGTGCAAAATGATGTTTTACGCATACGCTCTTTTTTGGCTGCCTCTTGTTTTTGCAGGACTTGGCGCCGTTCTTCGTTGCGCAGTATCTGATGCAATAGGGCGCGTTTATAACCACGATTTTCCAATCGCAACCTTGCTAATCAACGCTTTTGCATCTTTTATAATTGGCTTAGTTACATCCCTAAGCTCTGCAATTATATACAATTTAACTTTTGCTTCAGCTATTGTTTACAGTTGCGCTTTGGGATTCTTAGGCGGATTCTCAACGTTTTCAACCGCAATCTTAGAAGTCGTAAGCCTGTTTAAGCTAAAGAAAATCAAGCTTGGACTATGGCTTTTTGTTAGCGAACTAATAGTGCCATTCTTGTGCGCATTTATTGCATACGCTGGAACGTGTTTTGTACTGTTTTTGCTTCTAACGTCTTAGTTTTTAATTTTATTAATTTATGTATTTTATTAATTGATATTTATTGTGTTATTAAAAATGTTAGAATGCTTTGTGTATTTGTTTGCGATTTGATTTAAGAATAGGTTTATTGTGACTTTAAAGAACGTAGGCGGTTCTATACGCGACTTTTTGCGCGACTTTTCGGATCGCATTCTTAAAACACTTAAGCATCTTAGATGGAAGATGGTTCTTGCGGGCGCAGTTGTTGGCCTTGTTTCGGGCGCACTTGTAGCAACTTATAGACTCGGGATTGAGTGCGGAACCGATTTTGCGCGATGGATGTATGCGCGAATGTTGCAAAACATGCTTTGGATTGTACCGTGTGTGGTTTTTGCGATTGTTGCTGGACTTTTTATTGGCTGGATGAGTCGCAAAGAAAGTATGGCATCTGGAAGCGGTATTCCGCAAGTTGTTGGATATGTTCAGCGCGGACTAAAAATGTGTTGGAACACCATTTTGCCTGTACGATTTGTAGGCGGATTGTTGGGGTCGCTATTTGGCTTGTCTCTTGGGCGCGAAGGCCCTTCGATTCAAATCGGAGCTTGCGGCGCGCAAATGATGTCTAGAATTTTTAGAAAAGGCAATAAAAACGATACACAAGAACACTATGTTGTAACCGCTGGAGCAGCAGCTGGCTTATCTGCTGCCTTTAGTGCCCCACTTTCTGGGCTTATGTTTGCTATGGAAGAAGTTCAGCACGGGCTATCTTCAACGGTTCTTATGGGAGCAGCAGTAGCATCTATTTGTGCTGACTTTGTGTCTCAAACATGCTTTGGACTTCGCCCTGTTTTAGACTTTGGAATGATTCCAGACTTGCCAATGGCACTTCATTTTTGGCTGATTCCGCTTGGCATTTTTGCAGGTCTTGTTGGATCTTTAATGAACCGCTCTTTACTTGGATTACAAACGCTGTATAAATATTTGCCTAAATGGGCTCCTGTATCTGTAGCATGTTTAATCGCAATTCCTGTTGGCTTATATTTGCCAGAGGTTCTTGGTGGAGGCTCAAATCTTGTTAAACTTTCCGAATATGGAAAGGTAAGCATAGCGCTTCTGTGCCTTCTGTTTGTTGCAAAAATGCTGTTTACTTCTACAAGCTTTGGATGCGGCGCTCCTGGCGGTATTTTTATGCCAATTCTGGCTGTTGGAGCGCTTGCAGGCGGTGTTGCTTCGCGAGCAATTATAAACACTCCTCTACTTGGCATTAACGCAAAACTAATGCCGATTTTTACAGTGTGCGTTATGGCTGGCACGCTTTCGGCTTCGGTAAAAGCTCCGCTCACTTCGATTTTGCTAACCGTAGAAATGTCGGGAACAATGATTCACACTCTGCCAGTTGCCGCCTCTGCGTTTATTGCGCTTCTTGTATCCGACATTTTGCACACTAAACCAATCTACGGTGAGCTTCTGGAAAGATATATGGCTTCCAATCCAAAGCTTGTGCGCTAATACGCTTATACAGCAATAAGCTAAAACAGCAATGTGGATAACTTTTTGGCGGAATTGCAACGTTTATTAAGCCTTTAACCACATTTTTACAAAAGTATTGCTTATTTGTTTTGCATGCTATTCAATAGCTGCATGAGCAATATGAATATTGATAATTACGATGCACCTTCGTGCGTAGCTAGGGCACTTAACACGTACCCACCTCAGGCAAGCGCGCTTAAAAACGCGATTAACCAAGCTAAGCAAGTTAACATTGTTAGCCAAGTTAATCAGGCAAATAAGAGTGAAGACTCAACTATTATTGCGTCTTTTAATCGCAGTTCTGATTTTCTTGCAAGCCCTGCGGTTAGCAAAGATTTTGGCGTTATAAATAATCGTGCGCTTCAAGACAATCGCAATAGTGGCGAAAATCGCAATAATAACAACAATTGCAATAATCATGTTGTTCAAGAAACTATTGGAAGCTTGAACTATTCGCTAAAGCCTTTTCCAAAAAATGTTGTAATTGGTTCTGCAGCAAATAGCGGAATTGGTTTAAGCACTACTCTTGCGCTTCTGGCAAGCAATATAGCTAGTAAAAAATACGTTGTAGCTTTAATCGATGCAGATATTTCAAATGGCGGTTTAGATGTTTTGCTTGGATTAGAGCAAGATGAAGGCAGAAGATTGCAAGAGGTTCAAGCTCCTTTAGGCAGATTAGACGGCTACGTTTTGCGCTGCGAGCTTTTGCACTGGAACAATGTGGATATTTTGGCTTATTCGCCTTGGAAAAATCAGGAGCCTAAGCCATGGGTTATTGAGGCCGCAATTAGAGGTCTTGCTAAAGCCTGCGACGTTGTAATTGTAGACATTGGATCTGGGCTTTCGGCAAGAAAGCTTTTAAAAGATCTTCCAACTTTGGCAGAGGTCCCAACAATTTTTGCAGCAGAGCTTAGCGTTTTAGGCCTTGCACGATTGCGAGCGCATTGGCGAAATCTAGAGTTAGATAATAAAAATTACGCCAAGAATCTCACTTCTATTGTTGCAGGTTTAAACCCACGCGGACTTTCTAGCAGATTTTGCCCTGTAGAAGTTGGGGAAGCTTGCGATTATTTACTTTGCAATGTAGAAGGGCCAATTGGCCACGATTCTAAAATGTACGAAGACATAATTGGCGGGTATGGAATTAGAAGCGTACCTAAATGTGCGCAAGCAACCGTGGGGAAAATCACCACTTGGCTGCTTGGCACTTCTCGCGAATCGGGTTTAATGGCGTCTACTGCGCAAGGCAATCAATCTTGTAAATATGGAAGATTTTCAAAAATATTGGGCGGTAAACATGGTTCTACAAGATATTGATTTTGGCGTTTTGCAAGATCTTGCAAACAATCCTAAAACAACTGATATTGTTGTTACAGATACTGGCCGCGTTTGGGTGGATTTTGGATTAGGCCTACAAGAATACAATCCAAGGATTCCGTTTGATAATCCCAGCGTTTTGCGCGAATATGCTGTTTGGCTGTGCGCTCAATTAGGTAAAAGATTAGACGACGCATGCCCAATTGCAGACGCTTCTAGCCCGCTAGGAGTGCGCATTCACGCGCTTATTGCCCCAATAGTTTTAAGCGGAGCTGCTATTTCGATTCGTTTTCCAGCGCTAAAACGCTATTGTTTAACGGAGTTAAGCAGCAAAGGCATGTTTCCAATTGAGCTATCTAGAATTCTTTATTTGCTGGTTGAAAGCCGCGCAAATATTTTGATTACAGGCAGTACAGGTTCGGGCAAAACAACGCTTATGAAGGCTCTTTTAGCTTCTTGCAATCCAAAAGACAGAATAGTAACTGTTGAAGAAACACGAGAATTGGGCTCTGTTTCCAACGATCACGTTTCTTTAGCCACAAGGGAAGCAAATGTTGAAGGTGCTGGCTGCATTGATTTGCCAGATCTTGTAAAGGCCACTTTGCGTATGCGCCCCGACAGAATTATTTTGGGCGAGTGTAGAGGCAAGGAAATAGCTGATTTGCTGCGCGTTTTTACATGCGGTCACAAGGGAGGAATGACAACTTTGCACGCCGATAAAGTGCAAAAGGTTCCAGCACGATTAATGGCCCTGGGTTTGCTTGCAGGGCTAGAGCCAATGGCACTTTGCGCTCTAGCTGCAGATGCATTCGACGTTGTTATTCACGTTGAGCGGGTAAATGGAGCGCGCGTTGTAAAAGAACTTGGATTGCTAAAGTCAAATGATTCTGGCGCGTTAGAAGGTGTTCCTGTTTTAAGAGTTAAAGACTCACAAATAGAGACCACTTTAGCGTGGAAAGATTTTGCAACCAAATGGCATTTGCCTCTAAATTCGCAAATTGTTTTAAAGGCTTAACTGTTAAAAAGCTAACAAAGGATTTGATATGGGTATTGAAGAATCGCTAGCATCTCTTGTTGCATCTTTAAAATCGGGGTCTTCTTTTGAATCGATTATTAGAGGCAGCACTGAACGAAATAGCAACACCAGCATCGTAAGCAGCAAGGCGTACAGCCAGCAGATAAATGCAGAATCCATATTAAAGTGGATTAATTCTAGACTAGAGTCAAGCAATAATACCGCTGATGTAGCTAAGTCTTTTAAAAATGCAAAAACTTCTAAAAAGACCAAAGAGCAAAAAGATGCGCGCAGAATTGCACAGTCGCTTATGTGCGTGTACAACTTAAGCAACTCAATTGGCTGCCCTATGGCAGATTGCGTTCAAGCTGTTTCGGATTCTTACTACGCAAATAAAAGAGTTGACGACTTAAGCGAGGAGGTTTTTGCAATGCCAAAAGCCACTATAAAGTTGCTTATTGCTCTTCCCTTTTTATCACTTTTAACAGGCCAACTTTTAGGGGCAAACCCAATATTAATGATTCTTACAAGCTACAAGGGCTATACGCTTTTAGGCGTTGGAATGACCTTTTACACAATTGGCATTATTTGGGTTGCGCGCATTCTTAATTCCTCTAAAAACGCGATGAGCACTCCTTACCTTAGTGGAGCTTAGAGCGAATTGGCAACAGTTACCAACAGTTAAAAGTTTTTACGTTAAAACTTAAAGCTTATATAGGAGGTTAAATGCTAAAGGCAATTATTATTTGGATTATTTTAGTTGCATACATAATTGTTTTGTGCAAACTTTTTTCTAAGCAGGTGGCAGTTAGCTCACTGTATAATCGCGCATGCAAACCTGCTATTTTTATGCAAGAGACTTACGAGTTTAGGCAGAACACAATAAACGATATAGACCCGATTCTTGGTTTGCAAATGATAATAGTGGCGCTAAAAAGTGGTGTTGCAATAACTAGAGCACTTGACGCAGTTGGCTGCGCGCTGCCCGCTTCTAAGGGAATCTGGCTAAAACGAGTTTCTAAAGCGCTTATTTCTGGTAGCACTTGGCGAGAAGCATGGAGCGCGCCACACGTGTACTTTAATAAAAAAGATAAAAACTCTTATTCTTCTTTAGTTTTAAGTGCGTGGCTAAAAAACTCTTTAAGCGAGTCCTGGAGTTATGGAAGCTCGCCAGTTCCAGTGCTTAACGCCGTTTTACAAAACTATGAGCAATCGATGAAGAACATTGCAAAGAAAGAAAGTTCTAGACTTTCCGTTCGTCTTCTTTTGCCCGTTGGATTGTGCTTTTTGCCAGCGTTTATTTTTGTTGGAATTTTGCCAACTGTTGCATCATTTATGCACTAATATCAAAGGTTTTTGCAAATTTATAATCCAGCGCAAAAGTCGCGTATAAAATTTGTGCCCCAAACGGGTACATAAATAAAAAAAAAATAAACAATAAAAAGAAAGGAAGGTAAGTAACATGAAAAAAATTGCTAACACATTTTCAAACCTTTGTTGCACATTTGCAATAAAGGCAAACGAAGGGCTGATTAAAGCAGAACAAGCATGCAATAGCGTGCAAAATCGCTTGAATCACAACCTAAAGCAGCTAGATGAAGGAGCGGTTACTGCAGAATATGCGGTTGTTCTTATAGCTGCTACGGCTTTTGCTGCTGTTCTTATTGCAGTTGCTAAATCAAATGCTGTACGCACCGCTATTGGCGAACTAGTTAAAAGAGCTTTGCACGTTAGCTAGGGCAATAAGCGATATACCAAAATAGATTGCGTGAAACATTGCGTGAAACATTGCGAAGCTCTTGATGATATAAGATTTACAAAATTTGAATTGATTAAAAGCACTAAAGAACTAGCACAAACACTAATAAATGGAGATTTAACTAATGCAAAAGAAATGAGAAAAAATGAAGAATTATATATTTTTGAACATTTTTAATAAGAAGGATGCAAATAAAAAAGATACAGAATTAACTATGCGCACTAAAGTCGCTAAATTTGCTAAAAATATTAAAGATACTAAAGATTTTGGGGCAGTAACCGCAGAATTTGCGATTATTTTGCCTGCAGTTGTAATTCTTACTGTGGTGTTAATTTTTGTAGGGAAATCAGTTGTAAATACAATGAATTGCAACGACGCAGCAGGCCAGGTTGCCTATTATGTAGCATCCACACACGATTCTAAAGAAGCACAAAACATAGTGCATAAAGTATCTGGAAACAATAGTTCTGTAAAAGTTGAATATGTTGGAAATATGGCAAATATTGTTGTTAGTTGCCCAGTTGTGCCAGACCCGCTGAAGGTTTTGCCATTATCTATTGAAGCACGCATTAGTCAGGTTTTAATATGAGATCAAAAAGAACTAAGCGATTAATAACGCAATGTTTTTGTTTTAAGCATTTGAACGGGGCGGATTGCGGTTCTGGAACTATGCTAGGCATAGGATTGGTAACCGCAATCTGCTCTATGCTGGTTCTTTGCGCTGTTATTGGGTCAATTCTTGTTTCTAAACACCGCGCATACGCGCTAGCAAATGCGGCGGCAATATCTGGAGCTGTTGCCATACAAAACATGCAAGGAGACGCCTGCAAAATCGCACAAAACACAGCTAGAGCAAACAATGCAAAAATCGAGTCTTGTGTTGAAAAAGACAACGACATATCGCTAAAGTTAAGCGTTCCTTTACACCTTCCAATGGCAAATAGTATAAGCGTAAGCGCTAAAGCAGGCTTAGTGGATTGTAGCAAGTAAACGCATAATGTAGCATGTAATAGCGTGCGGAAACGTTGCATGTTTGATTAAAAGATTAAAATAAAACAGAAGCTTGCTTAAGCAAGATTAAGTGGATTCAAGTTAATGTCTAGTTGGCGGTAGGTTATTATGGCACTTGCGTTGTATCGAAGATATAGACCAGACACTTTTGAAGGTGTTATTGGTCAGAATCAGGTTACAGTTCCGCTTATTAGAGCACTTGATCAAGGCAAAATAACGCACGCTTATCTATTTTCGGGGCCTCGCGGATGCGGAAAAACAAGTTCGGCACGCATTTTAGCGCGATGCATTAATTGCGAACAAGGCCCAACCTCTAAGCCATGCGGAAAATGCCAAAGCTGCAAAGATCTTGCAACAGGCGGCCCAGGTTCTATAGACGTTGTAGAAATAGATGCAGCAAGCCACAACGGTGTTGATGACGCTAGAGAACTGCGCGAGCGCGCAGGATTTGCGCCAGCTAGAGATAGATACAAGATTTTTATTCTAGACGAGGCTCATATGGTTACTCCGCAAGGCTTTAACGCTTTGCTTAAGATTGTGGAAGAGCCGCCTGAGCACGTTATGTTTATTTTTGCTACAACAGAACCAGATAAGGTGATTGGAACAATTCGCTCTAGAACTCACCACTACCCGTTTAGGCTTGTTCCACCAGAAGTAATGGGTCCTTACTTAGAGAGCATTTGCCAAAAAGAGGGAATTCAAGCACAAAAAGGCGTTCTGCGTCTTGCTATGCGCGCAGGCGGCGGATCAATGCGAGATACGCTTTCGGTATTGGACCAGTTGATGATTGGCTCCGTAAATGGCGCTATATCACTAGATTCTGCTGTTGCGCTTCTTGGATTTACGCCTTCTAACTTAATTGGAGACGTTGTTGATGCTCTTATTGAAAAAGACGGAGCAAAACTTTACGAAACTGTGCAAAAGGTTATTGTTGGAGGCTTCGATAGTCGCAAGTTTGTAGAAGATTTGCTTGGTCGCTTGCGCGATTTGTTGCTATTGGCTTCTGCAGGAGTTAATAGCGCTAAAAACTTGTTGGGAGATTTATCTCCAGAAGACATGCAAGATTTACAACGCCAGTCAAGTCAGCTTACTTTGAGCAACTTGTCTAGAATGGCAGAAATCGTAAATAATGCTTTTGCGGGAATGGCAAATGCTGTTTCGCCTAGAATGAATCTTGAAATTCTTGTTGCGCGCCTGCTTTGCACTAGAACAGATTCTACCGAAAATGCTCAAACGCAGATTTATGCAAAAAATGTTGAAGCGCCAAAAACTAACGTAAAGCATTTTATTGGCTCGGCAAACAAAGAACAGAACAATAAGCAAGTGCCGCCACAGATGAAGCAGACGCAGACGCAAGAGCCAGCACAAGAACAGATACAAAAAGAAGAAATACAGCCAGAACAAATACAGCCAGAACAGATACAATCGCAAGCAGAAGCACAGCTTGATCAGCCAGCTAAGATTTTAGACGTTGACGAGGCGTGGAATAATCTGGTTAAAGATCTTCCAAACGATGTTCGCGAATACGTAGAGCGAAATCATGTTCCAAAGGTTAGATTAGACGAAAGTAATCCGCTAAAAAGAAAGCTTGTTCTAACTTTTGACGAGCCTATAAGCCAGCATGCTTTTGCGCTTGCGATTTGCACAACTGCTCCTTACGATGGCAAAAAAGTACCCGTTGTTGTTATGAGCAAAGTAAAAGACGTTTTTGGCAAAGACGTTTCAATAGCGCCTGATTCTGTTGCAGAAAATGGCCAAAAAGTTGAATCCGTAGCAAAAATGGATTCTCAAAAGCTTGCTCAAGTTAAGCGCGAGTTGCTTATGCGCAAGGCTGGAATTGTAAAAGGATTTGGCAAAACAGCCAGCGAAGAAAGCGAGTTGGCTGACGATAGCCCTTTAGATAACCCTTTAGGTGAGCCTTCAGGTAGCCCTTTAGGCGGCGATAGCCCTTTAGATAGTTCTTTAGATAGTTCTTTAGACGCATCGCAAGATGACGCATGGGCAAGCATGGCGTCTGCACCAATGGGAGATGCACTTGCGGCAGCACAGGCACAAGCACAGGCACAAGCGCAAGCACAAGCACTGCAAGAATCGCAAGAAACACAACACGTGCAGCAAGCGCAATCGCAATCAATAGAGCAGGAGCAATCGCCAGCCGCATCGCCAGCACAATCGCAGCAAGATGAAGTCATAAATGGCGCTCAAGAAGACGAATGCTCAATGCAAGACGCGTCTTTAGAATCTGCAACAAACATTGGCATAGACGACTTAGAAAAAATGTTTGAAGTCAAATCTGTAAAAGAATTCGGCGCAAGCGACCCAAATAATCCTAAAAACGCACACGCGCGCAGGCGAAAGCAAGAGGAGTAAAAAGTGCATAATGTGTCATCGTACGAAGGCGCAATTGGCAGAGTTATAGACGCATTTTCTAGTCTTCCTGGAATTGGCCCAAAAGGCGCACAAAGAATCGCATTTTACATACTTTCGTCTTCTAACGCGCAAGCGCAAGAACTAATCGACTCAATTAACGACTTAAAAGAGAACGTGCGGTTCTGCGAAATTTGCGGAAACGTGTGCGAGCAAAGCCCGTGCGTTGTTTGCCTAGACCCTAGAAGAGACCACACAAAAATCTGCGTTGTAGAAGAGCCAAAAGACATTATGAGCATTGAGCGCACGCACGAGTACGCGGGCGTTTATCACGTTTTAGGCGGAGCGATTAATCCAATGGCAAACGTGGGGCCTGCAGACTTAAAAATAACGCAACTACTTGAGCGCTTAAAAGACGCACAAGTAAAAGAGGTTATTTTAGCGCTCGATCCAAATATTGAAGGCGAAGCAACAGTTACGTATTTGGCGCGACTGCTTGAGCCGCTTGACATAAAAGTGACTAGGCTCGCAAGCGGATTGCCAGTTGGCGGAGATCTTGAATATGCGGACGAAGTTACGCTTGGAAGAGCGTTTGAAGGCAGACGAGAGGTATAGGAATTCCCATCGCGGAAAAATCGAAAGCCGCCGCGCACCAGAATATACACCACTAACGTATTGCAAAATAAAAATAAAAATAAATAGAGCACGCTTGGTAGTCTGATTTTAGATTAGTTCTTCTAACGTGCATGCTTTAGAAGCATAACCTGAACATAAGGGGTTAAAGTGGCTCTTATAGTGCAGAAATACGGCGGTTCTTCTGTAGAAGACACGGACGCAATCCAGCGCGTAGCCAAAAGAATTTTAGACACAAAAGCGGCTGGAAACGACGTTGCGGTTGTTGTTTCAGCTATGGGAGACACCACAGACAACTTAATTGATCAGGCAATGAGTGTAAATGCGCATCCGCCAGCCAGAGAAATGGATATGCTTATGACTGCGGGCGAGCGCATTTCCATGAGCCTTCTGGCAATGGCCATTCACGCGCAGGGGTCGCACGCCTACTCTTTTACTGGTTCGCAAGCTGGATTTATGACAGACGCTCAATTTGGAGCGGCTCATATTCGCGCTGTTAAGCCAGATCGCGTTACGCACGCGCTTAAAAAAGGCAGCGTTGCAATTGTTGCAGGATTCCAAGGAATTAGCGAAGTTGGCGACGACACAACGCTTGGCCGAGGCGGGTCAGATACTTCTGCTGTTGCGCTGGCAGTAGCATTGGGCGCGGATATTTGCGAGATTTACACAGACGTTGACGGCGTTTTTACCGCAGACCCTAGAATCGTTCCAACAGCAAAGCGAATCCCCGTTATTGACTACGACTCAATGCTAGAGATGTCGTCTTGCGGATCGCGCGTTTTGGCATTGCGATGTGTTGAATATGCACAACGATTTAGCATGCCATTGCATGTTCGCAGCTCGTTTTCGCACAGAAATGGCACTTTGGTTGTTCCTAACGGAGTGGATCCAAAGAGCCTGCCAAATCTAAGTTAATTATTTATTAAAAAGACATAGACATAAAGCACAACATAACACACAGTAAATAAGCAAAGACAATAGATAGAAGGCGGCAAAAATGGCAAATAAAATGGCAAACATTGATATTCGATCCACAATGGGCGATTTATTCCCAGACTTAGGCCCAGAGACCCCTGTGATTTCTGGCGTTGCACACGATAGAAGCGAGTCCATGATTACTCTTCGAGGCGTTCCCGATAAGCCTGGAAACGCTGCAAAAGTATTTACAACTCTTGCTGCTGCAGACGTTAACATAGACATGATTGCTCAGGCAAGCGCATCCACCGAAACAGCAGACATATCTCTTACCGCCCCAAGCTCGGCATTAGATGCCGTTTGCAAGGTTTTGCAAGGCGCGCGCGGAGAGTTGCAATTTACGTCTATGGATGTAGACCCTTCGGTTGGAAAAGTCGCAGTTGTTGGCGTTGGAATGAAAACTTATTCTGGGCTTGCCGCCACATTCTTTACAGCGCTAAGCGATCACGGAATTAATATTCTTATGATTTCCACATCAGAGATTCGCATTGCAGCAATTGTTCCAGTAAAGCAGCTCGACGAGGCGGTTCGCGCGCTTCACACCGCCTACGGATTAGACGCAAGCAAAGTGGAAGCTGTTGTTTACGGAGGAAGCGGCCGCTAGAATCGCGTAAAATCGCGTAAAACCAGGGAAAATCACACAAAATCAATCACACAAAATAAAAAAATCGCAAAATAAGGGAGACAAAATGGCAATTATAAGCAACACAGGCGTAAACCTTGCGGTTTTAGGTGCCACTGGCCAAGTTGGAATGGTTATGCGCCGAGTTTTAGATGAGCGCGACTTTCCAATTAAAAACTTGCGATTTTTGGCTTCCGCACACTCCGCTGGAACAGTTTTAAACTACCGAGGCAAAGATGTTGTTGTAGAAGACGTAGAAAAAGCAGATTTAAGCGGAATTGACATTGCGATTTTCTCTGCAGGCGGCGGAACGTCCAAAGTGTGGGCGCCGCGATTTGCGGATGCGGGCGCAATAGTAATCGACAACTCTTCGCAATGGCGCATGCATAACGATGTTCCACTTGTGGTTGCAGAGGTAAATCCGCAAGATTTGAACGATATTCCGCGTGGAATAGTTGCTAATCCAAATTGCACAACAATGGCGTGCATGCCTGTTTTAAATCCGCTTTCGAAAGCTTTTGGCTTAAAACGACTTATTGTATCTTCTTACCAGGCGGTTTCGGGAGCTGGCAGAGCTGGCGCGTTGCAACTTATGAACGAAGCGCAAGCGGCTTTAGATCAGGGCGCAGATAAGCTTGTGTTTGACGGAGATGCGATTGATTTTCCGCAGCCAACCAAAGTTGCGCGCACAATCGCATTCAACGTTGTTCCATTTATTGGCGCGATTGTTGATGACGGATCGCAAGAAACCGACGAAGAGCAAAAGCTTCGCAACGAAAGTCGTAAGATTTTGCACCTTCCAAACCTTGCAGCAAGCTGCACTTGCGTGCGTGTAGGCGTTTTTACAGGCCACGGAATGAGCATTAATGCCGAATTTGAGCGCGATGTAACACCAGATATGGCTCGCGAGGTGTTAAAATCGGCCGATGGCGTTGCGCTAGACGATATTCCTACGCCTCAGCTTGCTGCAGGAAAGTCTGCAAGCTACGTTGGCCGCATTCGCCAAGACCAGGCAGTTGACGGAAAACGCGGTTTGGCAATGTTTGTTACAAACGACAATCTTCGCAAGGGCGCGGCTCTTAACGCTGTACAACTGGCGGAAATCGTAGCTAAAAATCGCAGTCTAATCGCGTATTAATTAAGTTGAGCCAGACTCGCAATTGTAGAAAATTTTACGTAAAATATAAATATGTCTATAGCCTCGCAAGAAATACAAAAGCAACTTGACCGCATTGTTGCTCTTGGTTACCCAGACGTTGCCGATATGAGCGCAGCGTCGTTCCGCGCTTTAGCATTGCCACTTATTCGCGCGCTAGAGCAAAGTGATTTGGGAACAAACATTCTTCTTGTGCCTACTCGCGAGCTGGTTTCGCCAGAGTCTTTGATTTCTCGAACCAGCATTGAAAGAATGGCTGGCTTTACAACAATGCCTCCTAGAGATATTGCTAGCTTTTTGCCGCAAGATGGTTTTGAGCCTCCAGAAGGGCCATTTTACCTTGCGATCGACCCACATACGGGTACATCGTATTTAAATCGCGAGCCAGATGTTGCCAGAAAGCTTATTGACTCCGATGAACGCCTTCCTTTGACTTTAGAAGAAGGATTGGCAATTGCCACGCAGCACCCTGATTGGCTTGAAAGCAAGAATGGCTTTAATCTTTTAGGATCAAAAAGCTCCGACGGAAGGGTTCCAAGCATCTGGATAAGTCAAGGCGCCGCGCGTCTCGGTGCTGTTTGGCCAAATTCAAGGCACACTTGGCTTGGTAACGCATATTGCATTGCTCGACGAGGAGTATCACTGTTTCAATAAATAGAATCAAATATTACCTAATAAATTAAAATTACATAATAAATTAAAATTAAGAATTAATAGCAAAACATAATTAAACAATCAGTAAGCAAGGTGCATTGTGGCGTACATAACATTTGATCATGTTGTAAAAGAGTACCCATCTGGTACAGGCGTCGTGCGAGCGCTAGATGATGCCAGTTTTACAGCCGAGCGCGGCAAACTAACCGTTATTTTAGGCGCTTCGGGAGCTGGAAAAACTACGGCATTGAATATTTTAGGCGGCATGGATACAGCAACAAGCGGTAGCGTAACTGTTGGCGATTTAAATGTTACAAAGCTCAATGGCCGTGGACTTGTAAAGTATCGCAGAGAAGATATTGGATTTGTTTTTCAGTTCTACAATCTTGTTCCAAATTTAACGGCATTAGAAAACGTGGAGCTTGCTTCCCAAATTTGCTCAGATCATTTTGACCCAGCTCAAACACTTATTGACGTAGGTTTGGAAAACAGACTTAACAATTTTCCAGCCCAGCTTTCGGGCGGCGAGCAGCAGCGAGTTTCTATTGCGCGTGCACTAGCTAAAAAACCTAAGCTGCTTTTATGCGACGAGCCAACGGGCGCATTAGATTACGAAACTGGAAAAGCTGTTTTGCAATTACTTCAAGATATTTGCCAAAAAGAAGGCATGACGGTTCTTATTATTACGCATAACGCGGCGATTGCTCCTATGGCACACAAAGTTGTGCGATTCCATTCTGGAAAAGTCGTAAGTGAAACTGTTCAAGAAAATCCCGCTGCAATCGCAGACATTGAGTGGTGATGCAGAGTGGTGATTTATAGTGAATAACAAAACCGTAAAATCCAAGATAATCAAGCGTAAAACTGCGATTCGCACTAAGCGCGCACACTCCATTTTGCCAATAGTTTTTATTAGCGCCGTACGAATGTGGATTCATGAATGGCGCCGTTTTTGCGTACTCGCCGTTATAGCAATGCTTGGAGTTGCTGTTATGACAGGCATCTACGCAGGCTGCAACGACATGCTTCTTGGTGCAAACAATGTTTACACAAATCTCAAAGCTTACGACTTACAAATCGTATCTACTCTTGGATTAACCAACAACGATGTTAAAGCAATCAAAAAATTGCCCATTGTTAGCGAAGCCGAGGGCGAAAAGTCTTTTAAAGCCACCGCCCACCCGCTAAATAATGACAGTTTGTCTTACGCAATGAACCTCGTTCAATATAATCACAATTCTAAAAATCTAAATCGACTGCATCTACTGCGCGGCAATATGCCAACTAATAATCGCCAAGCTGCCGTAACTGAACGATTTTTGCACGATAGTGGCTTGCATATAGGTAGCACGCTGTTTTTAAACGTACAACAAAACTCTGGTTTAGCTAATGGTACTAATCAAAAGCAAAAATATAAGATTTTAATTACGGGAAGCGTGTTGGATGTTAACGATTTAGACAATCCAAACGGGTATCAGTCAAAAGCTTTCCGTAACTCTGTTATATCGAGATATTCAATTTTCACATCTGCTGCTAGCAAAAGCACTAATAACCACCCATACACATCTATATCGGTGCGATTAGCAAAGCCTAGCCGCGTTAATAATTTTTCGCAAAAGTATCGCGCAATTGTGGCAGATGCTTCAAATCAGATTAAAAATAGCGTACAAAGCGATTGCCAAAAAACGCGCAGAAATCAAGTTATAGAAGACCAGACAAATCAAAAAGTAAATCAGACTATAGCTTCCACTGCAATGCTAAAAAATGCGCCTGCCTCGGTGCTAACTAAGGCTCGTGCGCAGATTTACGCAAAAATTAAGCCAGAAGTGCAAAAACTTGTTCCTCAAGCAAGATGGCATATTGCTACACGCATAGAAAATGGCAGCTACACACGATTGCGCTCGGATGTGGCTTCGATTCAATCACTAGGCTACGCTTTTCCAGTGCTGTTCCTTATAGTGGCAATGATGATGAGCCTAACGGCAATGGCAAGAATGGTAGAAGAGGAACGAGGACTAATCGGAACCTACTTAAGCCTAGGCTATGGCCGCTGCGCAGCTGTAACAAGACATGCTTTCTTTGCGATTTTCGCCTGCTTTATAGGCGGCGGAATCGGCGATATTCTAGGATTCTTAGCAATACCATCCTTGTTGCTTAAGATTTTGCGCGGATTATACACAGTTCCAGGAGTTGTTTTACGCTACGACTGGCTTTACGGCTCGCTTTGTGTGCTCGCGTTTGTAATACCAGTTGCCATATGCACAATAATCGTAAGTTGGAGGGAAACAAGGCAGGTTCCAGCAACATTGCTGCGTCCAAAATCACCAAAAGCGGGCGCTCGCGTACTTCTTGAACGTCTGCCATTTATTTGGAATCGCCTAAGCTTTTTAAACAAGGTATCTATAAGAAATCTGGCTCGTTTTAAAGGCAGATTATGCATGACAATTGGCGGCGTAGCTGGGTGCACGGCGTTAATTGTGTGCGCACTGGCACTAAACGATACCGTTGCAACCCTTGGCATTCGCCAGTATGACGGCATTTACCACTACGACATGATTTCTATTTCCACTCCAGATGCATTCCAAAATATGAAGAAAAGCATGCAAAAAGATAAATCCAACAATCTTGTTGATACCATTTTGCCTGCCTACATCAGCTCTGGAGAAATCGCAAAAAGCAATGTGAATAGCGGAAAATCCAACAAATCCAACGCTAGAAGCGTTGAAGATTCCGAAAGCGTGCAAATTGTAGTTGTTAAAGATTCAGCAACGTTGTCTAAAATGGTTAATCTTCAAGACGTTAATAACAATTTGCAAACTATTTCGCTTAACGATGACGGGCCTCTTCTTTCTCAAAGCGCAGCATCATCGCTTAACGTTTCTCGCGGAGATTATATTAAAATAACTAATTCCAACTTTAAACGCGCAAAAGTAAAGTTGCGAGCCGTAGTTCGCAATCTTATTGGATCAAATATATACATGACTTCGCGCTGCTACGAAAAAATATTCGGCTTTAAGAATGGAAAAACCATTAAGCACAACGCTTTAATGCTACAACTTTGCGGAAAAGACGACGCAAAAATGCGTTACGCCGATAATGTTGCTAACCGAGAAGGTGTTCTTGCTGTTATGAGCATTACGCGTATGAAACACGCTTTTAGCTTCGATTTAATGAATGCAGTTGTTGCGCTTATAGTGACTCTGGCCGCTGGTTTGGCACTGGCCGTACTCTTTACGCTTGCAAGCACCAATATTTCGGAAAGATCTCGAGAGATAGCTACGTTGAAAGTTCTTGGGTTCTATCAAAAAGAAGTTCATGCCTACGTGCATAAAGAAATGTTTGCACTCACCGTAATAGGCGTTCTAGTTGGTTTACCACTAGGAAGACTAGTTGCTGGCTTGCTAACAAACGCCTTGCGAATGCCAGCGCTGTATTTTGAAGTCGAGGTATCTTGGCTAAGCTATGCGATTGCTGGCTTTGCAACGCTGATTTTTGCTCTTATTGTTCAATGGTCAACCAGCCCAGCACTAGACCGCATTGACCCCGTAAGCTCGCTTAAAAGCGTGGAATAATAATCCAATATTTACGGGTTCTTATAAAATTGAAAGCTCAAGTCTAAAAGAATGGAGTTATAGCAATGAGTGATATTGACCAAACTAACAATGGTCACACTAACAAGATGGAGCGCAGCCTTACAAAAAGACACGTTCAATTCATTGCTATAGGTGGAACAATCGGCACTGGCCTATTCTTGGGTTCTGGCAAATCCATTAGTCTTACAGGCCCTAGCATTATGTTTGTATACATAATCGTTGGCCTAATCATGTTTTTGCTTATGCGTGGCATTGGCGAACTAATGTATAAAGACCCAAACCAGCACACTTTTATTAGCTTTATTACGAAATATTTAGGCAAAGGCTGGGGCAATTTTGCAGGATGGTCGTATTGGATAGTGCTTGTGCTTATTGGCATGAGCGAGATTACAGCCGTTAGTACGTATTGTATTACATTCTTCCAAACTTTTGGAATAGACGTTAGCGGATGGAAATGGCTTATAGAAGTGGCATTTTTGGGCGCTTTGGTATGCATAAATCTGATTGCGGTTAAGCTGTTTGGTGAAACAGAGTTTTGGTTCTCAATGATCAAAATAACGCTAATCGTTGCCCTTATTGCAACTGCCGCCGTAATGGTTATTATTGGCTACCATTACCCTGCAACGGAGATTAGTGGCGTTGTAAATCCTGCAGGCCACGCAGGCTTTGACAATATTTTCAACAACTTCTCGCTTATGCCAAATGGATGGCTGGCATTTTTGATGAGCTTCCAAATGGTGTTCTACGCATACCAGCTTATTGAGTTTGTAGGCGTTACCGTATCGGAAACTAAGAATCCTCGCCAAGTTTTACCAAAGGCAATTAACGAGATTATTATGCGAATCTTGATTTTCTACGTTGGAGCGCTTGCTTCAATCATGTTAATTGTTCCTTGGCAACAATTTAAAGCTACCGATTCTAAAGGCGTTTACATGTCTCCGTTTATTATGGTTTTCCAATATGCGGGGCTTCATTGGGCTTCAGCGCTTGTGTTCTTTGTAGTAATCACGGCCGCATCTTCTGCGCTTAATTCGCTGCTTTATTCTGCAGGAAGGCACATGTATCAAATTGCTCTGGAATCTAATTCCCCTGCTCTTTCACATTTGCGCAAAGTTTCGCGTACTAAGGTTCCTGCAAGGGCAATCATTTTCTCCGCTGCGCTAATTCTTTTCTCGCCGCTTATTAACTCAATTCCTGGAGTGCATGGCGCGTTTATTGTGTTTGCTTCTGCGTCTTCGGCAGTAATAATCATGATTTACATTTTGATTATGGTTACGCACAGAAAGTACCGCGCTTCGGCTGATTTTATGCCAGACGGCTTTGTTATGCCGCACTATAAGCTGCTTAATTCACTAACGATTGCATTCTTTGTGTTTGTTTACATAACGCTATTTATTAGCGAAGACACTCGCGGATCTGCGATTGGCGGACTTATTTGGCTCTTGCTTTTTGGAGGCTATTGCGCACTGCACCAGCGCTGGCAGAATCGCGATTTAGCGGCGGCTTTGGGCAGATAGTTTTTGTGCAAGTAGTTACGCGATTTATGCTACGCTTTTTGTGTGCGAATTATTGTTGCGGATTGTAGTGCAGAATACACGGGTAGGCTTAATGCAAGTCTTCCAATGTCTAAACGCGTCTTGCTAATTAAAGAAGACGGAAGCGTACTCATTTTTTCGGAGCTTGGATCATACAAGCCGCTAAATTGGATGGTTGCGCCTTGCACAATGCGCGTTGAAGGAAAATCTAGTGAGGGCGAAGCAAAAGCCGAAGCAAAAGCCGAAGCAAAATCTAAAGCAAAAGCCGAAGCAAAATCTAGCTCCGAGTCTGTTTTTGCAGACGGAACGATTTTAAAAATCGCAGCCAAAAAAGGCAACGACATACTTCGCATTGTTTTGCAGCATGTTTACAGCGATTCTTCTTACGATTTAGGCGAAGACCCAGGCCTTGTTAAAGACGGAGTGGAAGAGCATTTGCAGCATTATTTAGCAGAGCAGATTGAACGCATTGGTAAAGGCGCAAAGCTTGTTCGCCGCGAATACCCTACTGCGATTGGTCCAGTGGATATTATGGCTAAGGATTCTAACGGCGTTCACGTTGCCATTGAGATTAAACGAAATGGCGGTATTGACGGCGTTGAGCAGCTTACGCGATATTGCGAGTTACTAAACCGCGACCCGCTTCTTAAACCCGTTCGCGGCATTTTTGCGGCGCAAACGATTAGCGCACAAGCACGCACTCTTGCGCAAGATAGAGGATTTACTTGCCTTATTTTGGATTATGACGATATGCGCGGTGCAAATTCGGACGAGCTGCGACTTTTTTAGGATGCTCGCAAACCACAAATCGCTATCCTAGCGCATCCACACAGCCACGCATCCACACAGTCACGTCAGGCAGAATGACAGTCATAAGTCGACACATCTCGGTCAAAATGCGTAAGCTCACAGTCAAAATATAGTAGATGACAGTCATATATACGAAATTCACTGTCACGAACGAGAAAAATGACAGTCATAACACTTTTATCACAGTCATGACTGTGATATTATGACAGTGACAGTAACAGTAACAGCATTTAAGCATTGGCAAATCACAGTTAACCGAGGAGTCAAAAATGGCAATCCTAAATGAACAGATAAAAGACGCCATAGAACGACTGCGCATGCAAAAAACCGACGACTCCAACTATGAAGCAAAAAGCTGTGATGCAAAGCTCAGCGTAAGCGTGTGGGAAACAGTAAGCGCATTCGCTAACACAAATGGCGGCACACTACTACTCGGATTAGATGAAAGCAATAATTTTTCCCCAACAAAAAACTTCGATATTAAAAAAGTTCGCGATCAATTTATTGAAGGGATAGGCGATGGCGGAGTCAATGGAGCACGACTAACATACCCCCCAAAATATGACTTAGAAAGAGTAATCGTAGACAATAACTATCAAATCCTGGCTATAAAAATCTACGAAAACACTACCGACAAAAAGCCATGCTACATTACAGCTAAAGGAAGTAAAGGCGGAAGCTACAAACGCGTTGACGATAAAGACATTCGTATGTCGAATGACGAAGTTTACGAAATAGAAAACGCGCTGCGCCCAAGCGATATAGATTTATCGATCGTTAAAGAAGCTACAAAATCTGATTTAAACAAGGACTTAGTCGAAAACCTTATAACAAGACGAGCAAATTCCAAAGCTTTACGCGGAACTACAACAGAAGATGAAAAGCTCACGCGTCTTAATATTACAGATAGGCAAGGGCGCGTGCGAATGGCAGGACTTTTAACTCTTGGAAACTATCCACAGCAATTTTTCCCGCGATTATTTATTGACGTAACAGCTCACGCAGGAACAGAAAAATCTTCGACTGGAGTACAGCGTTTTATAGATCGCGAAGAATGTAGCGGCGCAATATCTGAAATGATTGAAGATGCCGTAAATGCGGTTATTAAAAATCTTCGAGTTAGCACATTTATTAATGGCGTTGAACGCATAGAAGAATCAGAGATTCCACGCGAAGTTCTACGCGAAGCCATAGCTAATGCAGTAATTCACAGAGAATACCACGAATATTTTCAAGGTCAGCCTGTAAGTGTTGATATTTTCCCCAACAGAGTTGTTATAACAAATCCTGGAGGATTATGGGGAGGAAAAACGCTTGACAACATTGATGACGGCGAATCGAAGTGCAGAAACTCTGCTCTTATGCAATTGGCACAATATACTCCAATCGAAGCAAATAGAATTGGAGCAGGCCCAGTTGAAGGTCAAGGCAGCGGAATTGCGTTTATGATTAACGAAATGCAAGCATGGTCGCTGCCAAAACCACAATTTATACCTAAGCTGGGCTCTTTTAGCGTGATTTTGCAGCGCGCAAAAGCAAAACTTCCTCGCAACATGAATTATGTAAATTACGTAGATCACACAAACCGCTCTGAGATAATGGATTCTAACAAAAACTATGTTGAGGAACTTGCTAATACTAAACAAACTAGACAAACATTGGAAAATTACACTCAAGAGGAACGCACACAAGAAGATAGCAAAAGGAATCTATTAAATGACGATATTTTGCTAGCACTTATACCTGTTGACTCTACAATAACGACTCCAGAATTAGCTGAACTGACTCAAAAGTCTCCAGAAACAGTCAGACGACATTTGCGCAAGCTAATTGCAGAAAATAAAGTAAAAGCACTAGGAAAAATAACAAGTAGACAGCGTAAATATATGAAAACTGGCAACTGATTTGCTATGAGCCAATACTAAACTCCGCGCAGCCGCACTCCCGCACGTGACACTCCCGTACGTGACACTTGTTTACACTAAATCTCAAGCGTTCCAGCAGCCAAATCGCTAGCCACGAACGTCATAAAATAAAATGGCATAGTCGCGATTTTCTGATTTGCATCATAGCCATAATTATTTTTAGAAACTTTTATTGCAAACTCAAACTTGTTGTGCATTGCAAACTTATTTAAAGAATTAAGAGTTCCTCTGCCTTTTTTAACATCAATCGGGAAAAGCTTATTATTTGATTCAATTATAAATTCCAATTCTGAATCTGATTTCCCGCGCCAATAAAACAGTTTTAAACCATTTGCGCTAAGTTCGTTTGCAACGTAATTTTCGAAGAAAATACCAGATAGCGTATTGTCTCTTTCGTTTGAAATAAAAGATGCTGCATTAACTCCGCTTTGATACGAGAACATGCCAATATCGCACAAAAATAGTCGGAAATTGCTTTCATTCTCTTGCATAAGTGGCATAGTTATATGCTCTTTAAGCTGGAACGACTGATTAACAATATGAGTCATAAGCAGCCATTGAATGGATGTCGCAAAATCTCTAGTTCTACTATCTTTTTTAATAAGACCAGCTGAAAAGTTTTTTGATTCCTTGTTAAGCTCTCTAAAAATATTCTCAAATAAAAGTCGAGATCTTAAAATCGATTCGCTACTTGCTTGATACAACTCCATATCTGCAAGATAATTGTCATAAAGCGAGCGCAAAACCTCACGCGATTCTAGTAAATCTTTGCGCTCAATATATGCTCCTACTGCTTCTGGCATACCCCCAATCAGCAAATATTTATACACTTCATTTAACGCAAGATTGTGAATTTCTGTAGGCAGCGCTTGCTTAGAATCATATGCTTCGCGCACCTTTGAATATAGAAGACTGTTATTGTTTAGTAGGAACTCACCAAAAGTCATTGGATAGATTGTTATCTGGTCAATTTTGCCTACTGGAAAGAGGAATTGGCCAACTGCTGATTTAGACGAATTTTGCTTGTGAGCTTCGCGATGCAATTTGATTCGCACCATTGAACCCGTTGCAATTACGTGAATTCTTCTAAAATCTTGGCAAAAATATTTAAGCGACGAAATAATATTTGGGCATTCTTGGATCTCGTCAAAAATCAGCAAAGTGCCTTCATCTATAGCCTTGGAAAATCGCAAAGACAAGTATTCTATAATCTTTTCTGCGTTTGCTGTGCTTTCGCAAAAGTTACGAACCTCATCTTCTTTTTTAAGATCGATGTAAATATAACTATTTTTATAATATTTTTCCGCAAAAAGTTCTTTTACTAGATACGTTTTGCCAACCTGACGCGCACCCCATATAATTAGCGGCTTACGATTCGGCTTGCTATTCCAGGCAATTAATTTTTGTAATGCTAGTCGTTCCATGGCTTACTCTTTTTAATGTTGATATTACAACGATTATAGCATTATTTGCCAGTTTTAGGATGTTTTTTGAATAATAATTTGCCAGTTTTAGGATGTTTTTTACGCCATAATTTGCCAGTTTTGGGAGAATTGGAGTATTGGCAAACAATAACAGCACTTTTGCTTCGCACGTTTATACAAGTAATGACTGTGTACAAGATATAAAACATTAAAAATATAAAACATTAAAGCACAACTAAAAGTTACAAAAGAAAAACGCTAAGATAGTGAATATGAGTGCAACAGTAGCGAAGAGATATGTTGAAGCAGCTGGCGGAATCATCTACCGCTTGCGCAAAACTGCTAGCAAAGAAAGCAAGTCAAGCAATCCGAACAGCACAAATCCAAATAAAGATTTCGGTAATGTTGGCAGCGAATCCAACGCTTGTAATCAAGTGTTAAACGAAAGCAACATAGAACTTTGCCTTGTTTACCGCCCAAAATACAACGATTGGAGCTGGCCAAAAGGCAAGAACGAGGCGAATGAATCGCATCGTCACACTGCTGTGCGCGAAGTTGGCGAAGAGACTGGCTACGCAGTTACACTTGGACCACATATTGCACAAATCGAGTATCCGCTCGAAAACGAAGGCAAAAAATCGTCAGCAAAAAGCAGCGCACAAAACAACAGTCAGCCAGAAGTAATTAAGCGAATCCACTACTGGATGATGCAAGAAATAAGCGAAAGTGCAGCATTAAAACGCTTACCAGCATTTGGTCCAATAAAACCAGCAAAGCCTACGGAAATCGGCAATGTTATTTGGCTCACGCCTGAAAAAGCGCGCAAAAAACTTACGCACGATAGTGATCAACTTGTTTTAGACGCATTCCTTGAGCGAATCAAGTCTGGGCAAGCAAATTATAAAACGTTGATTCTTGTACGACACGGCAAAGCGGAATCGAGAAAAGCTTGGCAAGGCAGCGAGGCCACTCGCCCAATCACACCACTTGGTTCTGCAGCATCCTACGCGCTTGGCCGCGAACTTGCTTGCTACGCGCCAGACAAAATCATTTCTTCTCCTTGGAAGCGATGCTTGGAAACTGTAGACGCTTTTGCAAAAAACTCTTCAATCAACATAGAAAAAGTGGCGGAACTTACAGAAGATTTTCACGACAAAAATCCAAAATCAACTCTAAACGTGCTAACAAGTGAAATCAAAAATCTTATAGATACAACTAACGATGGCAACACAACAGAAACAACAACCGCAACAACAACAGTTATGTGCTTGCATCGCCCAATTATTGGAACATTTTTTGCGCATTTAAGGGATATTTCTAAGCCAAAAGCAAATAAACGCATACTCAGCCAAAAATCGCCATACATGCCTACAGGAAGCGCAGTGATTTTGCACATTGTAAGCACCGAAAAAGGCCCTAAAATTGTAAACATAGAAAAGGTTTTGCCAATTGTCTACTAATATTAATTCGCAATCGGGTTCAATTCACTCTAGCAGGTCCGCGTTTATGCCAAGCCCAATAGGCTCCAATCGCCCTAGCAGGCCAGCGCAAATGGATCCAGCAATGCTCGCGCAAATTGAAGGCGGCACAGACCCACAAATTGTAAACGAAATTAGCCGCACGTCGGCAGCTGTTTTGCTAAATCGCGTTCATAAAACGCAGACTCCCGAGATTGTTGAGCGCGTGCTCAACTTGGTAGAAAACGAAGGCATTGAGATTATTGCGGATTTGTGGAGTAAAGCAGAAGCTCAGTCTCTTCCTGGAATGCTTTGGAGGCTGTATTTGCTTCGAACATCGCTGCGCAAGAATGGCGATGCCTACGCTGCATATTGGCGTCTTGGCGAGCCAGAAGCCACTAGTGCTTCGGCAATTACTGGAGTTGACGAGGCTCCTACAGGAGAAGATATTGCGCGACTTGCAGACTCGATTCTTTCTGGCGCGTTTACTGGCGATTTTGCTGTTGCGCTATACAGAGCTTGTGCATTTAGCGCGATTATTTCGCGAGGAATGCGTGCGTACGCAAAAAAACTAAGCCAAAATGCGCAAGACTCTAGCAGCAACAACGCGCAAAAAATTGCCAACATTTTACACACCTGCGCTAACATGCACGCGCTTTCTTTAGACTTTGCTAGCGGCGCAAAATTATGGCAGGCAGGCAAGCTTGATTAGATTATTCGCGGCGCGCTGAAATCGAAAAGCATGTATACTCGGGAGTGACGCTGGCTTGTGCTTAAGCCCCGGGCTCCATTTTTTGCCGCTGCGAGCGGCGTTTGCGCCGACAGGCGCTTTCGCAAGTCAGCGTTTTTAAAATATTTAATATTCTCCAGCAATTCACAAAATTCAACCTTCATTAACACTTGTTTATATTTTTTCTAAATATTCACGGCACGCCGCTAGCTTAACGTGCAATGCTTGCACTAATCTAGAAGGTATGGATCTTCATGTTTTACATCATCCGCTGGTGGACCACAAGCTCACCGTTTTGCGAGATAAGAATACACCATCTAACATTTTCCGCGAGTTAGTTTCCGAATTGGTAACACTCGAAGCATACGAAGCAACCCGCAATCTAGAAGTTAGCGATCGAGAGATTGAAACTCCTATTTGCAAGATGACTGGCAAGCATTTAAACCGCCCACGCCCAATGGTTGTGCCGGTTTTGCGCGCTGGTCTTGGTATGCTCGACGGCATGACTCGCCTTCTTCCAACCGCTGAGGTTGGATTCCTTGGCATGAAGCGAGACGAGCAGACGCTCGACATCGTCACTTATGCTAACCGTTTGCCAGAAGATTTGACTGGTCGTCAATGCTTCCTTCTTGACCCAATGCTTGCTACTGGCGGCACTCTTATTGCCGCTACGCATTATTTGGCAGAGCGCGGCGCTAAAGATGTTACCGCTATTAACATTTTGGCAGCGCCAGAAGGCTTGGAGCGCATTGAGAAGGAGATTGATCCTTCTATTGACTTTAAGGTTGTTGTTTGCGCTGTAGATGAGCATCTGAACGACAAAGCTTATATTGTTCCAGGTCTTGGCGACGCTGGCGATCGCTTGTACGGCTTGATTGACTAATAGTCACTAGCTAAATCAAACGAAAACTAGAATCAAAAGCTAGACAACAAAAAGCCTGCTGATTTTGCAACACTTTGCGATTTCAGCAGGCTTTTGTATTTAGCGTTGACAAATTTAGCGCAGATAAATCTCTTACCGCGGACGAGTTATGGCGATTTTGCGAGCGCAATCTGCTAATTCGTCTAATTTGGCAAGCTCCGCGCGCTGGGCGTCTGTTTGCTTTGGCTCAAATTCTCCATAACGATTTTGCGCAGCAGTGCGGATCAAAAAGTCAGCCAAACGCGGATTTTTTGGCAAAACCGAACCGTGCATATAAGTGCCAATAACGTTGTATTTTCTAGCGCCTTCCGTGCGGTCTTTACCATTATTCCCGCAATCTTCGCCATCAACCAATCCAAGCGGCTGAGTGCCATCTTGCAAGCTTGTGCGCCCAGAATGATTCTCGTAGCCAACAATATCGCCAAAATCGGCGCTATGCTCTACTAGATTTCCAATCATGCGCACATCTTGGCCAATCGTATGCTCGCCGAGTACACCTATGCCTTTAAGCTTTTGCCCCTCAATAGTCTCAAAGTACTCTCCAAAAAGCTGGTAAAGCCCGCAAATCATAAGCATTGGAACGCCATTTTTTGCAAGCTCGCGAATCGCGTCTGCACGCGTAAACAAATCCTCAGTAACTCTGCTTTGACCATGATCTTGTCCGCCGCCGCCAAGAATCATATCTACTCGCTTTGGCCAAGCATCTCCAACGTTATACTCGTGCAACACGGGCTTGTAGCCGTACAATTCCGCTCGGCGCATAATCGTAAGCACATTGCCGTAGTCGCCGTAAATATTCATGTCTTTTGGATACAGCGACACAATATCTAGCACGCGGTTTGCGTCTTTATTAGTAACATCCGCTTGACTAATATCATTAACATCACTCATATTATTCATAACGGCTACTTTCTTTACTTTCCAACACCAACGTCTTTAACGCTTGCGATTTGCCCCAACATAGCTCGCACGCGAAGCATGGCAGTGTATGTGCAATATATGCGTTTTGCGTTTTTAGCATTGCTACTAAAATCGCCATTTACAAAGGCTTTAGCGTCTTCTTCTAAGTTAGTGTTCACATTTCTAGAAGCAACTTTGTCGTATTGCAAACGCAAAGCCATATCCCATGCACGAGTGCCAGAAACGCAAGCAACTCCAGTGCCGCTAAAGCACGTAAAATCAACGTCCCACAGCCAGCTCATGTCTCGCCCGTCCGCGTATTCGTCGCAAATCGCAATCATTGTGTCGTGATTTTGCACATTATCCGAAGCAAGCGCAAGTCTAAATCCAATAGGATTTTTCACTAAAACAAGCTCCACGGCAGCTCCGTTAACTTCGATTATCTCGCCTCGCCCAAACGCTGGCGTTACGCGAGAAATCGCTTCCATAAGCGCATCGTCATTAAATTTTGTAAGCGACGCATCTTTTTTAGCAGCATCCGACAAAATAGCGCGAACAACTGTAGCGGCAGCGGCCGCATTAAAAACGTTGTACACGCCTCGCAACTTAACGCTGGTGGTTTTTCTATTCCCATCAATCAAAAAATCGGCTTTATTGCCATCAACTTTTGCCAAAACAACATCTGCTTGTGGAAGATTGCGCGAATCACTACGCGAATCACTACGCGAATCGCCATTAAAATCGCCAGACAAATCATTGTGCAAATCGTCGTCGGTTGGGAACATGCTTTTTAGCGAATCATCCAAACCAAAATAGCGCACGCTAGCGCCCGAAGAAATTACATCTGCTAAAGCCAAAATTCTTGGATCTTCGCGGTTTAGCACAACCACTCGCTTAGTTGCACGAGCCACATTGCTCAACAATTTAGCCGTAGTATCAATCTCGCCAAATCTATCTAACTGATCTCGCATAACGTTTAAAAGCAGCGAGTAGCGCGGACTTATCTGTTTTACAAAATGCACCGCATAGGCTTCGTCAAGCTCTAAAACAGCTATATCTGCATCTAACTTTGCGCCAAAAACTGGCATTTTCTGCACAAGCGCCGCCACAACTCCGCGCGTAAAATTAGACCCCGTAGGATTTGTAAACACGCGCAATCCAGCGTCTCTAAGCATAGAGGAAACCATACGCGTTGTAGTGGTTTTGCCATTGGTTCCAGAAATTAGCACAACACCATAAGGCAATTTTCCCAGCGTTCTTGCTAAAAACCCTGGGTCTAGTGTTTCTACAACTTTGCCCGGCAAAGCGCTTCCGCCATGATGCAAAGCCCTAGAAACCGCCCGAACCAGCTTTCCTACGGCTGGCATCAACGCATCAAGCAGAAGGGCCATCATAGCCTCCAACAGTATCGTTACCCTGCGCATACGACTGCGGTTGGTAGCCTTGCGGCATATCTTTAAACTTAGACGTTGCTCCAAGAAAAGCTAAATTAAACGTTTCCGTAGGGCCATTACGATGCTTTGCCATAATAATGTCTGCTTCGCCAGGGCGATCTTCTTTGTTGTAAAAATCAGGCCTGTGCACAAGAAACACAACGTCTGCATCTTGCTCAATAGAACCCGATTCGCGCAAATCCGAAAGCTGCGGCTTTTTATCATTTCGCATTTCTGGGCCGCGGTTCAGCTGGCTTAGCGCAACAACTGGCACTTCTAGCTCTTTTGCTAGCAGCTTTAACGCGCGAGAAAACTCGGAGACCTCTTGCTGCCTCGATTCAACCCTTTTACCCGAAGTCATAAGTTGCAAGTAATCGATTACAACTAGCTTTAGGTCGTTCGTCTGCTTTAGTCTCCTGCATTTTGCGCGGATTTCCATAAGACTCATATTTGGGCTATCGTCTATAAACAGCGGCGCGTCCTTCATTTTTGACCAAAACGCGTTTAGCTTAGTCCACCTATCGGTTGTAATGTCTTCTGGAGTTCCGCGATGCATTGCCGTCATTGGAATATCTGTTTCGGCTGCGATTATTCTTTGCGCAAGCTCCAGCTTGTTCATTTCTAGCGAGAACACGATTGTTGTCATATTGTGATGCAGCGCAGCAGAACGCGCAAAGTCAATTCCAAGAGTTGACTTTCCCATTGCAGGCCTACCAGCTACCACTACCATCTGCCCAGGCTGCAAGCCTTGCGTCATGTCGTCAATATCCCTAAATCCTGTTGGAACGCCTTTTTCAATCTCGTTGCTTTGCAACTTGTCTAACTGCTCGAGAGCGTCTTGAACAACAGGTCCAATAGCGGAATAATC
Source organism: Bifidobacterium sp. UMB1197 (assembly GCF_030217745.1). Lineage (NCBI taxonomy): Bacteria > Bacillati > Actinomycetota > Actinomycetes > Bifidobacteriales > Bifidobacteriaceae > Bifidobacterium > Bifidobacterium sp. UMB1197. Next base: position 184,971 of record NZ_JASOOL010000001.1, read on the forward strand.
CTGATGAACCTTGCCAGAACTCATCTCGTAAACCTCGGATTGCGCAAGATTTACCACGTCTTCCGCTTGATCTCCAGTGGCCGAATAGCCCATTTGCGCAATCTTTGTTCCAGCAGCAATCACGTTTCGCAAAATCGCGTTTTTATGCACAATATCCGCGTAATATAGCGCATTTGCAGCCGTCGGCACGCAGGCCACTAGGCTGTGCAAATAGTCTGCTCCACCAATCTTCTCTAAGTTTTCGTCTTTTAGAAGCTCATTTGCAACTAGAACAACGTCTACCGGCTGCGACCCCGAGAACAAATTTATAATCGCATCGTAAATCGTCTGATGCTTTGGAACGTAAAAGTCGGAAGTTTCTAGAATTTGCGAAACTTCGCCAATGGCATCTTTGCTCATTAGCATTCCGCCTAAAACGGCCATTTCCGCGTCTTCGTCATGAGGTGGAACCTTGTCAAACAAGCTAACATTCCCATTAGCGTTGTTTAATCGGTTCGCGTCATTTCTACTTGACTGCCACATATCATTATCTGCCATAAAATCGAGTATAAACGCCTGCACGGAGCATGCCAACACAAGTTGATATTAGACAACATAAGTCAACACAAGCCGCAATGCACAAACTGTAGTTTACGCAAATCACAAGGTTGCGCACTTCATCCAATCGTCCGTTTTAACTCTAAGCGAATTTCCAAGAGCTCGCCCGCCAATATAAACAACATTAAGAGAAGCCCAAAGCGATATTGTTTTAGTAACATCTCCCGCAAAAAGCGCCACATTTACCACACAAACCGCGCTAATTACAAGAAGATACACAACCGCCGTAATAGAGCACGATTTAGCCAAATATTTGTGATCTCCAGCTCCGATTAACACTCCGTCTAGCGCCCACATAAACCCAGATAGCGGCAAGAAAATTCCAAGAATCGTCATTCCTATTGAAACCAAAAGCTGAACTTCGGCATTTGGGCTAAACAGCGGCGAACATAACCAACCTGCAAGTATCATTAGAATTCCAACAATTACGCTACTTAACGCACCTACCTGCGCACAAATTTTTGTTATTACATTAGCGCGTTTTACTAATCCAGCTCCAAGCGCAGAGGCGACTATTGTTTGAGCCGCAATCCCTATAGCGTCTAATATATTCATAACAAAATTCCAGCAAGAATTTGCAACCTGATATGCAGCTAGCGTGTTTGTTCCAAGACGTGCAGCCGCCGCAACGGTTGCCACCATGCACGCACGCAACGCCAGTGTGCGTATAAACAGCGGAATTCCACTTCCAGCGCTTTTAAGTATGCTACGCGCACGCGGGCTAAGCCGCGCTTTTTCTCGAGCCGCCCAAAAAATCGCTGGCACCGTTAAAACAACACCCATATACCACTGTGCTAGCATTGTGGCAATTCCCGACCCAGCAATGCCAAGGTTCATTCCAAACACAAATAGAATATCTAAAATCGTATTTACTACAGCCCCACTCACTGCTGCAAAAAGTGTGATTCTTACTTTGCTAAGACCTCTAAAAATGCCATTTGCCGCGTAAATTAGCAGCATTGCAGGCAAGCCTGGCATAACAGTTTGAGTGTAGATTACAGCATTTCTAAGCGTTTCCCCGCTTGCACCAAAGCTTTGGCAAAGTGGGCGCGCAAACACCATTAATGCAAGCGTTAAAACAATACCCAGCCCAAGTGCCAGCCACAATCCATCCATTCCAACGCTTAAACCTTGGCGATTTTTGCCAGCTCCCAAAAGCCTTGCCACTTGGCTTGTTGTGTTGTACGCCAAAAACAGGCATAATCCCGTTGTTGTTAAAAGCACGGTTGAACCTATTGAAAGTCCCGCAAGCTGCGTTTTACCTAAATGCCCAACTATTGCCGTGTCTATTAAAACAAACGCTGGCTCTGCAATCAGCTGACCGAATGTTGGAATTGCTAGCGAAAATATATGTTTTAGTAGGTCTTTTTTATCAACATCTTCGCTCTGATTGCTCATATTAGTAACCCGTTCTGCTCCATCTTGGATTATTCAAATCTTCTTATGCTGATTGCTTATAATCTGCTATCATAAATTTTTTTGAATTGCAAACTAGATTTGATTTCAAAAAAGTTATCCGCAGGATATCCACAAAGTTATCCCCCATTTGTGTATAACTTTTATAGATATACACAGCAACACGCCTAAAATGTGGATAACTAAAAGTTTTATCCACATTGCGCAATCCGTGTGTGTCATATCTTCGTCAATTTACGCAAATAAAAGCATAATTTTTATACTAATTGTGCATAACTTTCAAAGAATATTCTGTTTTGACTCTTTCAGTTAGATTTTTTGGATTCATCTTTAGGTTTATCGCTAGAATCATCGCTAGAATCATCGCTAGAATCATCAGACTCGCCAGTATCTTCTTTAGACTCGTCTTTAACATTCAAATCAGATTCTTCTTGAGCATTAATGGCCTCTTGAACAGCTTCGATTTGCTCTTCGCTTAATTCAACATTAGAATCCGCCGCCTCAGCAGCCTCAGCCGCTTCAGCCGCTTCCACAGCCTCCACAGCTTCCGCAACAGACCCAGCTCTAGCCTGAGCAATGCTAGAAAAGTCATACGCACGTTCACCTTGATCTGCTAAATCAACGCCCTTACGCTCTTTAGCTTCCGATATTCTCCACCCAAAAAGCTTCTCTAAACCAAACGCCAGCAACGCGCTAACAGCTCCCGCGTAAAGAATGGTGATTGCAAGAAGGCAGATTTGCGCAATAAGCTGATGCCAATCGCCAGTAGAAAGCAATCCACTTGCATCCGCAAATAATCCAACTGCTAAAATTCCAATAAACGCAGCAATGCCATTTACGCTCACAACATGGAGAGCGCCATCGTAGCGAGAAAAAGTCTCAGAATGTGTAGCAAGGCATGTAGCAACACCAACAATCACACCCAGTATAACCGCCCACAAAGGCGCGATGACGTCTGCAGCGGCCGCGCTAGCTGCCAAACCAGCCATGATTCCACTAGCCGCACCAACAGCGCTAAAGCACCCCGAGCGCAGGCGTTCGGTAACGCCCCAAGCAAGCATAGATGCCGATGCTGTAATAGTTGAGCTAACCCACGCATAGCCAGCAACTCCTGGAAGACCTGCAGAAGAGCCAATCATTAATCCAAGCCAGCCAAACCAGATGATGAAAATTCCAAGAACAACAAATGGAACGTTGTGCGGGGCGCGCGAAGAAGCTGCTGGCAAATGGCCACTAACCGCCGATTCTCCAGCATTGCTTAAAGAAGAATCGCCCTTAGTTTTAAAGTCTGCGCTAGAATCTGCCGCATTATTGGTCTTATTAGACTTTGCAACTTCCGACCAAAGCGCGCGAACCAAATTGCCCTTATGCTCAATATTGCCAACGCCCAAAGCTGTTAAAGATTTAGTGCTTAAAACGAACTTTTTTAGCGGAAAATGTGCGTGACCGCCAATAATAAGCACAATCGACAACGCCGAAACAGCCGCGGCTACATGCAGCAAAGATCCGCCTGCAAAATCGTGAACTTGAATTCCAAGAGCCTGAGATATAGCGCCATTTGGCGAAAGCAATCCGCCTCCGCAAACCATATGAGCAAGAGGTGCAAACACAAGAGTTACCCAAACGGCTACAAAGATTAGCCAAATCGCGTAGCGCACACGGCCAGCAAGAGCGCCAGTTATAAGAGCCACAGCAACAACCGCGCACGCAAGTCTAAACGCCGCTGGAATGCCACCAGCAAGGCCCGTGTTTGCATCCATTGAGGTAAAAATGCCGTGATCGGCAACCATTGAATCGCGCAACAGTAAACCACTTACTGGGTCGCCAACAACTCCGCCAATCATGTCTTTGCCAGCAAAGGCCATTGACCAGCCCCAAAGCGTCCAAACTATAGTTGTTACCGCAATTGCGCCAGCGGAAAGCATCATCATATTAACCATTGATGTTGCGCGCTCGCGGCCGCCGTAAAACAGCGCGATTCCTGGCGTAATTATAAACACTAAGGCAGCAGCCAGTAATGCCCATTGCGGATCCATTGCGGTCATGTTTCACCTCACAATACGCAGCCATCGGTGGTTGCGAACTAACATATGCAAACCAATGCAAACTAATTCTGCAGACTAAAATCTGCGAACTAATAAACTAATATCTGTTTATATTCTAATAGACTCAAGCTAAAATCGACCAAAACCGACTAAAATCGGCCAAAACCAAAATCAACTCAAGCCAAAATGCCGTCTACAAAGCTTTCTGGATCAAACGGCGCAAGATCGTCTGGGCCTTCTCCTAAACCAACAAGCTTTACTGGAACTCCAAGCTCGCGCTGAACAGAAATCACGATTCCGCCCTTTGCAGAGCCGTCTAGCTTTGTTAACACTACGCCAGTAATTCCAATTGCCTGAGCAAAAACTTTTGCCTGCACCATGCCATTTTGCCCAGTTGTAGCATCAAGAACTAAAAGAACTTCGTCTACTGGAACGGTTTTTTCAATCACACGGCGAATTTTGCCAAGCTCATCCATAAGATTTGCCTTATTTTGCAACCTTCCAGCCGTGTCTACAATCAAAACATCTGCATTTGCTTCTTTGGCAGCTGTAGCCCCGTCAAAAGCTACAGACGCTGGGTCTGCACCGTCTTTTTGGCTGCGAACAATTTTAACGCCTGCGGCATTTGCCCAAGTTTCAAGCTGATCGGCAGCAGCCGCGCGGAAAGTATCTGCAGCAGCAAGAATTACCGAACGTTTTTTAGCAACCATTAGTCGCGCAAGCTTGCCAGCAGTAGTGGTTTTTCCAGTGCCATTTACACCAACCATCATTATTACGCTTGGCTTATTTGCATCTTGCAAATCTGCTTTTAGGCTTCTATCGGTTTTGCTGCCAACAATATCCAACAGTTTTGTGCGAAGCGTTTCACGAACTTCTTGAGCGTCTGCAGCCGCAGAAATCTTAGCGTCTTTTTTAAGTGCATTAACAAGTTCTTCGCTTGCCTGAGTGCCAACATCTGCCATTAAAAGCGTGTCTTCTACATCTTGCCAATCATCTTCACTAAGATTATCTTTGCTTAAAATGTTGAATAGAGCACGACCAAAAGGATTTTGACTATTGGCAAGCTTGCCCCTAAGCCTAGCCATTCTAGATGTTGCGTTTTCTGGCAATTGCACACTAGAGTTAACATTGTTTTCGGCGCTACTATTATTTTCGGCGCTACTAGTTAATGGGTCTTCTTTGCTAGTAGGTATTACAGGGCCTCGCGATTTGCTAACAATTCGCAAAACAACAGCTACAGCCACTAAAGCAACAGCTAAAACAACCGCGCCAATAGCAAACCACATAATCAAATTTAAGTCCATAACCATGTTCATATAAATAAGCCTATGAAATTAAAGGGACACATTAAAGGGAATTTTCTTAAATTATAGTCAAAATTGTTGATCACTTAGTAAAAATCACGCAAATATTGGTGTTCTAATACAATAATTTTACAAGCCGATATTTAGCGCTTTAAGTGTAGCTTTATAGGCCACTTTAAAATCAAACTGAATTGGGGTGTTTATTTATGGAAAATCTGCCATTGGTCAATGTTTACGGAGCCGATTGGTGTGGCGACTGCATTCGCGCAAAAGCTGCACTAAACCAGTTTAATGTTGCTTTTACTTGGCACAATATTGAATCCGAAGACGGAGCTGCTCAAAAGGCTGTTGAAATTAGCGGCCAAAAGCATATTCCAGTTGTAACTTTTAGCGACGGCAGCTTTATGGTTGAGCCATCCGCAAGTCAAATCAAAAATAAGCTTATTCAATTAGGCCAACTTGCAGATTAACACGCCAATATTCAACGTGTTGGATTAGTCTCCAAAATGTAGTACACTAGGCATTTGTTGCCCCTTTAGCTCAATTGGCAGAGCAGAGTCCTTTTAAGTCTTGGGTTGTGGGTTCGAGTCCCACAGGGGGCACAAAATAAGCACTGCACGTAGCAGATGGTTCTTAAATTCCAAATCATCTTGTTGCATGCAGTGCTTTTATGCTATAACACTTAAATTTTTTATATCTCTACAAACAGATAACAAATAAATAACAGATAAATAGCATATAAATATAAACTTATTTACCTATTTACGCTACTCTCCAGCAAACACCACGCCCTTACGCAGCATAATGTTAGCGTATTGAGCACGCTCGCCCGTGGCAACAACACAATATGCCTTCTTTGCCTCATCGTAGAACGCAAATCTTTCAAGAGTGCCTAAAGTGCTGGCTCCACGCTTATCGTATTTAGCAATAATATCTTCATATTCTTTCCAGATTGGAGTTTCGCAAGGGTCTCCTGGAACAACTTCCATAAGTGTAGCTGGCTTATCGGTGTATTGATCAAGTGGCATCAACTTTAAGATTGCAGTTAGCAATTCCGAAGTTCCATGACCATCGCAGCGTACAACTATAGCGTCTTTTCCTACAGATTCAGTTGGAAAATTTCCATCGGCCAATACTAAAACATCTCCATGGCCCATTTCGCAAAGAACCTTCAGCAATGCTGGAGGAATTATAGAATCTACACCTTTTAACATAATAATCTCCCTTGATTAATTGATAAATAACTATGATTAGTTGGCAATCGTTGACAACTAACAAGAAAATTCTATCACCATTCACAAAAGAAATTAACAAAATTCCTAAAATAAATACGAATTATTCCACATTTCAAAGAGAATAATTCCACACTTCACTAAACAAAAGTAAAGCAGATGCAAAAATACTCAGCTTGCCCAAACGCTTGCGTCTTGATCGTACTCGTCATCGTCACTTGCGGCAGCAGCAGGCGCAGGAGTGGAATACGTGTATTCGTCGTCTACAACGCCAGAATCCGCATCCGCATTAATCGCAGCCAAAACGCGCTTATCCATCTTGTATTGCGGCAAAACGTTCTTAATGTAGCTTGTTACTGCATCTTGCATAGAAACATCATGGCCAACGCGCTCTGCCATAAACCAACGGTGATCCAAAACTTCGTGGAAGAACTGCGCTGGCTGAATCTGCGACCTAAACTCAGGTGGAATCATGCGAACAGTAGGTTCAAATACTTCTCGCATCCAGTCTGTAGCAACAATCTCCAGCTCTTCGCCTTGGCGCCATGTAGACGTACGATAAGCGTCTAAATCATTAAGCAACCTACGAGCCTGATTTTCTTGCACATCTAAACCAGTTAGTCGAAGAAGCTTGCGCGAAGCATATCCAGCATCCACCACTCGTGGACGAACCAAAACTCTTCGACCATCTTCGGAAGTCTTCATCTCAAGCTCGTCTACATCAAAGCCAAGCTCGTTAAGGCGATTCACGCGGCGCTCAATACGCCACATTTCGTCTGGGCTAAACTTATCTACGTCTGTAAGCGTGCTCCAAAGCGAATGGTATCGGTCTACAAGCCTGTTTCCAATGCTAATTTCGTCAACTTCTCCAGGCAAAAGCTGACCAGAACTTAAGTCCATTAGCTCGCCGATTATATTTGTGCGCGCTAAATCAATATCGTATTCGCGCTGGCCTTCGGTAAGGCTTCCGTGCAAATCACCAGTTTCCGCATCTACCAAAAATGCTGTAAACGCATCTGCATCTCGCAAAAACAGAACGTTAGAAAGCGAAACATCTCCCCAATAGAATCCCGAAAGATGCAAGCGAACCATAAGAACAGCAAGAGCATCAATCAAGCGTTCCGCTGTGTCTGGACGCAGAGTTCTAGCAAATAGCGCACGGTACGGCAGTGAGAATTTAAGATGGCGAGTAACAAGCATTGCTTCAAGCGGCTCACCATTTTTATCTTTTCTACCAGCCACAACCGCTATAGGCTTAACTGTTGGAAGTTCCAACTTGCGCAAACGCCTTAAAAGCTCATATTCGCGCTCTGCTACTTGACGAGTGATTTCCTTCATTGCGTACACTTCGTCGCCTACGTGTACAAATCGCACAACGTGCCTAGATATGCCTCGTGGAAGATTAACAAAAAGATTTGTAGGCCATTGAGAAAGTGGCAGCTCCCAAGGAAGCATAAACATTTGAGGATTAGAGCTTGCAGCAGTAATCTTCAACGCTTGCGGCTCTGCAGAAGATATGGTCTCGTCTTGTGCAGATACCGATGTTGCTTTTACAGCACGTGGATCCATTGAAGGAGTATCATTCCATTCCATAAAATCTAGTCTACCCGTAAAGCTGAACGCAAATAATCAAATATAAATATAAATTAAATATAAATATAAATTAAAAACGACTAAATCATGCAAAAACGGGGCTCGCCTAGCGAACCCCGCCATACCCTTATACAGAAATCTTGAGCGCTTAAGCAAGAAGCAAGCGCTCAAGAAAACGCATTAGTTCAAACGCAACTCCGTAGAAGGTGCAAACAGGTGCATCTTGGATGGATCAATCTTAATCTTTACAACGTCACCAACCTTTGGAAGCGCACGAGGATTCACGCGAATCGTTGTGAGCTTGTTCTGGTCGCTCATCATTGTAGATGCCTCTTCTGGAGAGCCATCGGTGATGATGTTTCCGTAGATGTAACCGTCGGAGCCAAGATCTTCCACATTTACAACCTTTAAGGAGAAGGCGTTTGGATCGTCGGAAGTTGCCAAGCTTGCATCTTCTGGACGGAAGCCAACAATAATCTGACCCTTATCTTCCTCGGTAAGCTTATCAACAGCTTCTGCTGGAAGAGTAATAGAATCTTCGCCAATCTGAGCCTTGCCGTCAACCACTGGATGCTGGTTAATGTTCATAGATGGGGAGCCAATAAAGCCTGCCACGAACACGTTTGCTGGGCGGTCATAAAGCTCGGTTGGAGCACCAACCTGCTGCAAAATACCAAGCTTAATAACAGCAATGCGGTCACCCATGGTCAAAGCTTCGGTCTGATCGTGTGTAACGTACAGGGTAGTAACACCAAGCTGACGCTGCAATGCTGCAATCTGCGTACGAGTCTGTACGCGGAGCTTTGCGTCGAGGTTGGAAAGAGGCTCATCCATAAGGAAGACCTTTGGTTCACGAACAATTGCGCGACCCATTGCAACACGCTGACGCTGACCACCAGACAAAGCCTTTGGCTTACGATCCAAGTACTCGGTCAAATCCAAAACCTCAGCAGCTTTTTCAACGCGCTTGCGGATTTCTTCCTTGTTTACGCCTGCAATCTTAAGAGCAAAGCCCATGTTGTCTGCAACAGTCATATGTGGATACAGTGCGTAGTTCTGGAACACCATTGCAATATCGCGATCTTTTGGCTGCATTGTAGTAACATCTTGACCACCAATAAGAATGCGACCTTTGTTAACCTCTTCCAAACCAGCCAACATTCGTAGAGTTGTGGACTTACCGCAACCAGATGGACCAACGAGTACAAGGAACTCGCCATCCTTAATAGTCATGTTCAAATCATCAACCGATGGCTTATCGTTGCCTGGGTAGATTCGAGTAACATGATCAAATACAACTTCTGCCATGATATTTTCCTTTCATCGGCAGGTACGTGCCGAACGATCCGTTGTGAAGGGTGTGCACTCAAGACCCCAAGTCCTACATCGGCGGCGTCAATCGTCCACATTTACTTACATGGTTCATTGAAGGTTCTCTTCGTTGAGCCATGATTCAATATATCATGTTTATCCTGTAAAAACAGCAAAATCACAGTATTTTCTAACATCTCGGCGTGTCGGGTATAAAAATCGCGCATAAACAAAGGTCAATAAATGCGATTGATTTAATCCAAATATCTAAACATTTGTTTATAAAATCGCGTGTTTACTGTCAAAAGATAAATTGGCATAGCCGCCCACTAACATAATGCATTATGGAAGATGTGAGCATGTTTGACTTGCGCTCTGGCCAAAACATTGGCGGATACACGCTAATAGAACGATTAGGCGGCGGCGCTATGGGCTCAGTTTGGCGCGTTCGCGACGACGGAGGCCATTTTTATGCAATGAAGATTTTGCGCGCATCGATGCTAGAAAACGAAGACAATAATTTAGATTCCACACAAATTAGCAATCCGCAAGAACAGGCAAGACTTAGGCTTAAGCGAGAAGCGCTGGCTTTAAAAAAGATTCACCACGAAGGCGTGTGCTCGATAGTAGACATGGAGCTTGATGCTTCAATCGCATTTATAGTTACCGAACTTATTGATGGGCACAATCTTAAAGAAGATGTTGAGCTTAACGGCCCATACGTTGCAGGCGATTTAGAGCGACTTGCACACAAGCTAATCGACGCCGTTAAGGCAGTTCATAACGCAGGCATAATTCATCGAGATATTAAGCCAACAAATATTATGGTTTCCACTACTGGCCCCGTTTTGGTTGATTTTGGAATATCTATGGGCCAGGGGGAGTCGCATGTTACGCGAACTGGCCTTGTAATGGGAACTCCTGGTTTTATTGCTCCAGAAATTATTGAAGGCGGCGAGTCTAGTGAAGCTACTGATTGGTGGAGCGTTGCAGCCGTTCTTGCTTTTGCAGCCACAGGAAAGCCCGTTTTTGGAACTAAACCAATAATGGCAGTTCTAGAAAGAGCCGCTTCGGGAAACGCAAATCTTAATGGACTTCCTATAAAAACAATGCAAGCGTTTAAATCCGCGTTAAATCCTAAAAAAAGCGAGCGCTGCACTCCAGAACAACTAGAGCAAGCTATTTACCAAGATGCTTTGAATCCTCTGGCTTTACAGGAATCTGACTACCCTTTTGATTATAAAGACGATGGCACAACTGTACCCAATCAGCTTTTACGCACTAGGATTATGCCAGAAAATCCTAGAAAAATGTGGCTTCCTAGCGATTCTAGTATTAACACAACTCAGTTTGAACCAGATTCTGTTAGCTCAACAAAGGTTATTAATCAACTTAATCAGCAAGATGTAGATTTGCAGAATCAAGATGATTTACAGAATCAAAATGATTTGCAAAATCAGGATTACCAAGAAGAATCAGTCCAAGAGAATAATCCGCATCAAACAACAAGAAAATATCTGTTCCGCGGAACAATCGCATTTGTAATATTTGCAGTGCTTTCTTCTTTAGTTGCAGCACTCTCCGTTGTAGACGCAATTGCTATAAACCTTGTTTTTATGCTTTTAACTGCAACGATTGGGTATAACGTTTGCGCAAATCTGCGGCGAAAATCCGCAAACGATTCAATCGGCGGAAAAGACTTGTTAATAAGAATCGCAAGCATTCCATGGCATTTTATACGCGCAATTTTATACTCAATACCAAGATTGCTTACAATTTTAATAACAGGCGTTATTGGCGCATACGTATATCCAATTTTGATTAACGCTTCAAACCAATTAATTGCATTTAAAATATTAAACTTTAAACTATTTTTGCCAACTTATGCTCCAGACGTTTGTTCTCCAACTTCGATTGGATACATTATTGGAATTATTCTTGGGTGGATTATTTCTTTTGCATTAGGACGAACGAAAATTTTTAGAGTAGGTTTAGGGGCCATTTGCGGCGCGGGAAAATCGCAAGTTTCTAGCATCGATTAATCCCGTTGATACCGTAAACTAGACTATTCTTTTAGAAATTTACTTATAACTGTTATTTATAAAAGCAGGGGAAAGGATTAGCATGCCTAACACCAGCGCAAGCGGGCAAAATCAACAAAATCAGGAGCTGCGCGCAAGCAAAGCCAAAGAGCTAAGGCAGCAGGCCATTGTTGGAATAGTTGTTGTTGCTATTTTGATTGGCATGATTGCAGCAATCGGAATTACAGCCCTTAACGCCACTAATGCGGAAAATCAAAAGAAGGCCGAACAAGCTCAGCAGTCAAGAAGAGCCGTTCAAAGGCTCACGGCTAATCAAAAACCTAAGTACGCAAACGAGATGGGCGGAATTTTAATCAGCAAAAATGGCTACAACACAACGGCTCCAAATGCCCCAACAATAGCTGTTTATGCGGATCCACTGTGCCCTGGTTGTGGCAATTTTAATCGCGACGCCGATCAAATGCTTATTGCAATGATGAAGGCAGGTCAGATTAACCTTGAGCTTCACCCAATGTCGTTCTTGGATGAGGTTTCTAGCGACCACTACTCAACTCGCGTAACTGGCGCAATCGCGTATATTTCGTCTAACGACGACAATCCTTTGCACTTGCTTCAGTTTATTAACAACATTTTTGCCGAAACCTTCCAGCCAGAAGAAGGCCAGGATTACAAGCCAGTTAGTAACGAAAAGCTTATTGAGCAAGCTGTAAACGCTGGTGTAAGCACGGAAGTGGCAAGCAAGGCGTTCGATAGGAATTATCTTGCTTGGCAAAAGGCAATTAACGCCGATACTCCAAATCGCGAAGCTTTGTGGAATGTTAGCGGCAAAAACAAGGGCGCTATGACAACTCCTACAACAACGATTAATGGCAAGTTGCTAGACATGAACGCTGTAAGCGATAGGAATCTTAGCACTCCAGACGCAATTCTTAAATCTATTGGATTAGACAAATCTAAGGTTGGCGTTGAAGGTGTTATGCCAAAGGTAACCGATAAAGATCAGCCAAATCCTATTAACTAGGTATTTTGACTAGAAATTTTGACTAGAAATTTTATTGGTTGAACATCAATTAAAACTATGATTAGTGTGTTGGCGCCGAAAAGTTGCACTTGGCAGCGGGTGCTGATACACTAATCAATGTTTTGCGCGCAAGTTATTTAATTACGCACAAGAACTCGCCTCCTTAGCTCAGATGGCCAGAGCGGCCGCCTTGTAAGCGGCAGGTCGCCGGTTCGATCCCGGCAGGAGGCTCCATTTATGTTTATGGCCTAGAAACAGTCTGAATTATAAAAATCCACTTGTATGAATATTATGAGTTATAGGCATGTAAAGAAGTTTTTAGTAAATTTACAATAACAACAATAAGATAGTAGGTTATAAGTAGGTTTATTGTATGATGAACCGTAAAGCTTACAAAAACACTTTATGCTGATTACTTTGCTTGAGTAAGTTCTCGGGAGCCTTCCCCCAACTCAGGGTTCCCGAGTGAGAGGATGGAGCGTCCCCCAACCAGCTCCTCCTCAATGGGGGCAGGAAAAATCCCCTTCTTCCCTGCCCCCACTTTTTAACTTATATTTTGACTTATCGCTTAGAGTTGCTGTAAAACTTGCACAAGTTTTAACTTAATTAGCAAAATTTGGCAAAATACAGTCTTCTTTTGGCTAATTACAATCATTGCTATAATTAAAACTTGGTTTTGCATTGAAAGTGAGGGTGAATGACTCGCAGATGGACGCCTCAGCGGTTTGTAGTAATGAGACGAATACGTATCTTTATATGCGTTTTAGCTCTTGTTATTTCTAGCGTTGGGATTTTTGCATTTTCTGCGCGAAAATCTGTAGCCCTAATTGTAAATGGTAAAACAAGAATTGTTACAACTTATGCATCTACCACCCAAAAACTTCTACAAGAGCAAAAAATACCAGTTAAAACTCACGACCAAGTAATTAGTACTTCTGGTGAAATTCTTGCAAATCACTCAACAATTACAGTTAGAAGCGCATATCAAACTTCTATTACAGTAGACGGTGTAACAATACCATTTTGGACTGTTGCAACAAGCGTTGATCAATTAATTGGATTCTTCCAAGCAAATGCAGATCACGCTGCAAAAATCACCGTTAATCTGCAAAACATTTACAACAAGCTTACAGGCGGATTGTCTATAAACAAAAAAGGGCCAGTCACCGTTATTTGCGATAACAAATCTAGAGTAGTTCCAGACGGAACTCTGCCAGCAAGCTCTATTCTTGATTCTCTAGGAATAGTTTTAGGCAAAGAAGACAAGGTTACTGTTAGCGAAGAAGATGGAAAAACATTGCTTCGCATTCTTAGAGTAACTCACGGAAAAGAATCTAGAAACGTTGTTATTCCATTTAGTACTAGAACTGTAAACGACCCAAATCTTGCAGCGGGAGCAAGTGCCATTAGGCAAGAGGGCGTAAATGGCGAGCGCGTAGATTTATATAACGTAACTTATGTAGATGGCAAAGCTACAAGCGCAACGCTAATAAAACAGTCAATTATTAAGCCGTCGATTGATAAAATTGTTGCAATTGGGGCAAAATCTGCACCTAAAACGCAAAATGCGCCTAAAGCAAACAAGAGCATAAAAAAGGCAGAAGAAAACAAAAAACCAAATAATCAAAATCAATCGCAGAAAAACAATCCTCAACAAAATGGCTCAAATCAGCCAAGCCAGCAGCCAAACGCGCAAAATAAAAACGCACAACAAGATAAAAACGCTAATCAGCAAAATTCTTCGAAAGATGCAAAACCTGCGCAAGGTGCAGATAAAGCACAAGCTCCAGCACCTGCTCCTGCTCCAGCACCTGCACAAGAACCTGCTGCAAACCAAGCTCCAGCCCCTCCAGCCCCAGCTCCAGCCGATAACGCAAACAGCATGGTTCACGCAACTCCAGAACAAGCAAAACTCTATGCTCAAGCAGCATGCGCTCAACTTAAATGGACAGGTGAAATGTGGGAAGATCTTGTTAAATTGTGGAACAGAGAATCGAATTGGCGTTGGAATGCGGAAAATAAAAGCTCTGGCGCATACGGAATACCACAATCACTTCCAGCAAATAAAATGGCAAGCGCAGGAGCAAATTGGCACGAAGACGCATCAATACAAATAACTTGGGGTCTTAGTTACATTAAAAGCAAATACGGTAACCCTAGCGAAGCTTGGAAGCATTCAGAAAAGTTTAGATGGTATTAGAGTTTGGATGGTATTAAATTGACTAAAGAAAATATTGCCAATCAAGAAGGATGCCTTCTTGGAGCGGCCGATATTCGCGCGATTGCAGCACAAGAGGGGATTAAGCCTACAAAAAAGTTTGGTCAAAATTTTGTTATTGACCCAGGAACAGTTAAAAAAATAGTTGCTGCATCAAAGATTAATTCAGGCGATTTTGTTATGGAAGTAGGCCCTGGCCTTGGCTCGCTTACACTTGCGATTTTGCAAACTGGCGCAAATCTTACATCTGTAGAAATAGATCCTCCGCTTGCTAAGCGTTTACCAATTACCATTAAAGAATTTATGCCTAATGCCTTAGAGCGCTTTAATGTGATTCTTAAAGACGCACTAGAAGTAAACGCTCAAGACGTCCCAGATTTAGCAAAAGCTCCACATTTTACTCTTGTTGCAAATCTTCCATACAATGTTGCAACTCCGATTATTCTTACTCTTTTAGAAAAATTCAGCAACCTTACAAGTTTTCTTGTAATGGTTCAAAAAGAGGTGGCCGATCGCCTATGCGCACAGCCTGGCAGTAAAACATACGGCACTCCAAGCGTAAAGTTGGCTTGGTACGGTACTGCTCAAAAAGCTGGATTGATTGGCAGGAACGTATTTTGGCCTGCTCCAAACGTTGATTCTGCACTCGTGTATTTTAAAAGAAACGATAATCCAAAAGGCAGCGAGCAAGAAAAAGAAAAAGTGTTTAAGATTATTGACGCAGCATTTCAGCAGCGAAGAAAAACTCTAAACGCAGCACTAAAGGGCATTGTTCCTAAAGAAGCTTACGAACTTTCTAAGATTGATTCAACTAGACGAGGCGAAACTTTAACTTGCAACGAGTTTTTAGCTCTTTCTAAAGCTTTTGAAGATTAAAGCGCACTGCTGCAAACCGTCATGCATAGTAAGTAAAATAGCTAACACTTATGCATACGCATATATGCACACAAGGCGCACAATACAAGCACACAGAACAGATCGGAAGTTAGCATGACGCAGTTTTACGACGAGCGACTAGCTCGAAGAGAGTTCATGTATCAAAGAAAACGATTTGTACTTTCGTCTGTTGCTATAGGCGTTGGAATCGCATTTGTTCTTGCTCTTATTGTGCAATGTCATCTTTTTGGTATTGCTGCCCCAAAAACTCCAGAGGTAGATCCAAATTACGGCATACAAGCACCGTGCCCTGTAAAAAATAAAGATGAAAATAAGGCGCCATATATAGACAATCGCGCTGTTTCAATACGCGTTCTAAACGGAACAAAATTCCGTGGATTTGCGCGCGCTGTTGGAGAAGGCCTTAGAAATCGCGGTTTTAACTTAATCGAAGTTGGAAACAGCGAAACAAGCGTTAAAAGAACAACAATCTATTTTGGCAAAAAGTCAATTAATGAAGCCTATACGCTAGTAACCAATTTTAAAGACGCTATTTTGCGAATGGATGATCGTCAAGACAAGCTTATTGACGTTGTTTTAGGAGCCACATTTAGCAATCTTCGCCCTAAAACCGATGTTCCAGCCGCAGGCGCTGCAATTACGGAAATAAACGGCTGCCTAGCTAGTAAAGATATGAAAGATCTTCCAAAAGCTGCAAATCACAAGCCTATTAATTAAAATTTTAGCTTTTAGCTAAGTTGATTAGCGTACCAGTTTTTAAGCTCTTCAACAGCAACACTGTGCTCTACAGGGCCATTATCCAAGCGGTATTCCAGCATATGCTTATACGCTTTACCAACAATAGGACCAGGCTCTAATCCAAGCAATTGCATGATTTCATTGCCATCCAAGTCTGGGCGAATTGCGTTAAAATCTTCCTGCTTTTTTAATTCGCGTACGCGATCTTCCATCTCGTCCATAGCGTGCTCAAACATAAGCGACTTGCGTTTGTTTTGAGTAGTGGCATCTGCGCGAGTAAGGCGATTTAGCCGCTCGTATAAATGGCCAGAATCCTTAACGTATCTTCTAACTGCAGAATCCGTCCAAGGCTCGTCAACGTAACCGTGGAATCGCAAATGCAAATTCACAAGCTCGCTAACATCATCAATAATGTGATGATCAAAATGCAAAGCCTTCATGCGTTTGCGAGTCATCTTAGCTCCAACAACATCGTGATGGTGGAAGCTAACTTTTCCGCCTTCTTCAAACTTTCTAGTACGCGGCTTGCCAATATCGTGCAAAAGAGCTGCAAGTCGCAAAGTTAGATCAGGCCCAGGAACCGCTCCAAGCTCGTCCGTCTCCAAGGCAATAGCTCGCTCAAGAACCATCATTGTATGTTCAAAAACGTCCTTATGCCTGTGATGCTCGTCAATCTCTAAGCGCAAAGCGGGGATTTCTGGCAAAACCCTATCCGCAATACCAGACTCAACCATAGCCTCAATTCCAGCACGCGGATTCGCCGAAAGAAGCATCTTTGTTATTTCGTCTCGAACGCGCTCCGCAGAAACAATATCTAGCCTAGAAACCATGTTCAAAATAGCCTCGGCCGTGTTTGCTTCAATGCTAAATCCAAGTTGAGCTACAAAGCGAACAGCACGCATCATTCTTAAAGGATCGTCGTCAAAAGATTGACGTGGATCTACTGGAGTTCGCAAAATACCTTTAGATAAGTCGCCTGCGCCGCCAAAAGGATCCACAAATTCTAGACTTGGCACGCGCAAAGCCATTGCATTTACAGTAAAATCGCGCCTAGATAAGTCACCTTCCAAAGTATCGCCATATTTTACTTCTGGCTTTCTAGAATCTGGATTGTAAGCATCGCACCTGTATGTTGTTATTTCAACTTTTACTTCGGTTCCGTCTTTTCTGCGCTTCAACGCGCCAAGAGTGCCAAATTTTCGGCCCATATCCCAAAATCCGTCATGACTCCAAGATCTAAGAATTGGCTCAAACTCTTCTGGCTTAGCAGATGTGCAAAAGTCAAGATCGTGCGAAACTCTATGCAAAAGCATGTCTCGCACAGGCCCGCCAACAAGAGCCAGCTCGTAATTGTGTTCAGCAAATAATTTACCCAGCTCTATGGCTTCTGGCCAAACTTCAAAATTCACAGACACGCTTAGAAACACCCTTTCAGCAAAAATCAAACTATATTCCAGCATACCGTTACCCCAATGCACAGCGGATTGAGTAAGGTGGAGTGTATGGTTACTCCAGAAGACTTAAGACGCATGCTCGCCAGAGCCTCGGATAGCCATACCCAAAACGCTCCAAGCATTCAAGTTACTCCACTTGATGTTGCTAGAATGAAAAGCAAAATACAGCCTCAACAAACTGAAGAAGACGAGTCTATTTTTGTTGATATTTCGGGGTTTTCTGGCGACTACACTGTTGAAAATATTCATGTTGACATAACTGAATCCAGGCAGCAAATATCTTCAATCGACACCCCATCTCCAGCCTTAATGCCTCAGCGAAGAGCTAACGATGGACCTAAAACTTTTGCTTCTTTAGACGCTCAGGATTTGCCTATTGTTCGAGAATATTCTGCTGGCGGATTAGTTTTTGACTCCCTTGGGCGTGTCGCGGTTATAGCTCGACATTCACGAAGTGGCCACATGGAATGGTGCTTGCCTAAAGGCCATATTGAAAAAGGCGAAACTCCGCAGCAAACAGCCGTTAGGGAAATTCACGAAGAAACGGGCATTCTTGGCGAAGTTGTTGACTCAATTGCAACCATCGACTACTGGTTTACTGGAACAAGCCAGCGAGTTCATAAACTTGTTCACCATTTTGCACTTAGATATGTTAGCGGCGAATTGTCTGTTCTTGGAGACCCAGACCACGAGGCAGAAGACGCAATTTGGGTTGATTTTAAAGAACTTAACGACATTTTGAGTTACCCAAACGAGCGAAAAATAGCATGGATGTATGCTAAAAAGGCGAATAGGCGGCAAAACCGTGAATAATGTGATTAATGTGATTGATTTTTCAAAAAACCAGTTGCGTAAGTCGCAAAAAAATGCTTGTTTTAGGCTCTGCGTAACAATCGTTTTAATGTCACTTTTACTTGCGACTTTTCCGTTTTTATTTGCCCCAAAAATGGCGGCCGCTAACCAAAGCGATTCAAATACGCTCAACAATCCTATTGAGGCTAAATATTCATTTAACACATACAATTCTTATAATTCAAAATCCAAAGGAATTTCGCTAAAAATCGTAAAGTCAACTTCGATTCTTACCGATAAAAGCGGATACCACATTAGTCTTCTGCTTAAAAACAGCGGTTCTAAAGATTTTCCCGAAGGCAAAATTCAGGTTACTTTTAACCCTTGGTACACCTTTATGTCTAGAACCGACCTGCAAAAATGGAGCCAAGCTGAATCTAGAATTCCAACCCCTCAACTAATCGGCGAAGTTAGCGTTCCAGCTCTTGCACGCGGCAAATCTTATAACGCACAAATCGATGTTGATGCAAATAATCCAAATCTTTCCAACATTCTTTATTGGGGCCCAAAGCCCGTTTCAATAACGTATTCTTCTTTAGATTTTAAACACTATTATTCTGTTAAATCGTTTGTAACTAGAGCCAATATTGGCGTTAAAAACGTTCAAACTCCGCCAATTAATGTGACTTTGCTAATGCCAATAATCGCTAAATCTTCCGATTGGCGTTACACAATTAACAAGCAGAATATTTCGCCTTCTGTTAACGCCATTAATGCCCCTTTGGAAGATTTATACAATACTGCAACAAACGCTGCAAGCGGCACATCAAACTTAGCAAACAGCACATCAAATAAAAAAATTAGACTTAGCAAAGATAGCATAAAGCGCTTTAATGCTTTAACAAGTCTTGTTCAAAAACATCCAAGTTTGCAAACAATAGCAGACTCAAACACTCTTAAGTTTGCTAATCCAACTTTTACACCTTCTGTTTTTATGCAGAATAATGGTTTTGACATAAGTCATTATGCAGAATCCAATAATCATGTTTACTACAAATTGGCTGGAATTGGCTTGGATTCTTGGAGTAAAAAATCGTCTATATTAGAAAATTCCACAACCAAACCGCTAAATCTAGATACCTATGCCCTACAAACGGGCGGAAAATGGACTCTACGCGCCCTAGAACAGGCTGCGGCAAATGGATACAAAACAGTAGTGGCCACTAGCGGATTTGACGCTCTAGCCAACCGTTTTGCAATAAAAAACGGCGTTTACGAAGTTCAAACGTCTTTGGGAAGCGTAAAAGTTCTTTCTTGCCAAGAAATACTTAGCGATTTGGCAAATGGACGTTCTACAAGCAGTCAATCTGTTGCAGAGTACACAAGTGCAGGTCTTCTTAACAGACTTGCAGCTCAAAGCGCTTTCTATCAAATGGAGCAACCGTACACTCCAAGGCATTTGCTAATAATGTTTAACCAAGATTCTCCAATTTCATTAATTGAATCCGTTGTAAGCATGCTAGAAAAATCGCCTTGGATTTCTCTTTTAGACTTAAAGTCTTTAACGCAATCAAAGCCAATTTCTAAGGAATACCTTGGGTACAATCCTGTTCCTAAAGAAAGTGGAATCGAAGGAAAAGCCACAATCGCCAGCAAAGAAAAGATTGGCAAACTTGTGGCCGATAGAATGCTTGTAAATCAATTTATAAATAGCATTCTTGATCAAAATGAACTTAATAACCATAAAACTAACGAATCAGACGCTCAATCTCTTGCTAAGCAAAATGCAAAATTAAAGATTAATCAAAATAGCAAAATTTGGAGCGAAAATCTTCTTAAGCTCTTTGATGCTATGGCTCAAAGAGAGCTAAACAATGCTACAAGCGCTGCAAACACAACAAACACTACAAGCGCCACAAACACAAGCACTTTGCGTGAATCGAGCAGCGAAGTTAAAGATCAGTCGCAATATAAAGACGGCACTCACGTTTTGGCTAAAATGCTTATTTCTGGAATCCACATTATTCCTCCAAAAGACGTTACTCTTGTAAGCGAAACGGCAACCATGCCTATTACAATTAGCAACACTAACCCATACCCAGTGAGTGTATATTTAACCGCATATACCAACTCAATGGAAATAGTAGCTCGCAGAAAAACACCTGTTAAAATCGCAGCAAATAGCGAATCTCAGGTGATTTTACCGCTTAGATCTACAACATCTAGCAAAGTTAAAGCTACCTTTGCTTTAGAAGATAGAAACCGTAATGTTTTTGGCAGCACTAAAGAAACAACAATTACAAGCACACTGCAAATCAGCGATAAAAGCGGTACGATTATTATAATATTTGCTTTTGCACTTGGAGCCTTGGGGCTTTTTAGGCAGTTTAATCGTAAAAAGGATCCAGACGAATGAATTCAGTAGGCCGCAACTCAATCATAATGGCAAGCGGCACGGCTGCTTCTAGAATAACTGGCCAAATTAGAACCATTCTGCTAGCCGCAGCCCTTGGTACAACTGGCCTGGCAGCAAATGCCTACCAGGCTGGATCCATGATTCCACAGCTTATTTACACTCTTGTTTCTGGCGGCATTTTTAACGCTGTTCTGGTTCCACAAATTGTTAAAACATTAGAAAAACAAGATGCAAAAAATAGACTAAATAAGCTAATAACATTTGCCATTATTCTGCTTTTAGGCGTAACTGTTTTAATGGCAATTGCCACACCTGTTTTAACATGGCTCTATGTTGGAACAAATCCAGCCATGATTGCCCTTACAAACGCTTTTACGCTGTGGTGTATGCCTCAAATATTCTTCTATGGACTTTATACAGTACTTGGGCAGGTTCTAGCCGCTAAAGGCAAATTTGCAATGTATGCTTGGAGCTCTGTTGCTGCAAACATTGTTAGCTGCACTGGATTTGGCGTTTTTATTGCGATTTTTGGAAGAGCAAGCAGGCAGCCAGCACATTTTTGGAACAACACTACAATGCTTCTAACTGCAGGCTTTTGGACTTTAGGCGTTGCAGCTCAAGCGCTTGTTTTGTTTATTCCTCTTAAAAAAATCGGATTAAAATACAGGCCAAGCTTTGGCATTAGCGGTATTGGCCTGCGCTCAATGGGGCCTGTTGCGGGCTGGAGTTTTGCAATAGTGGCTGTTAGTCAGCTTTCTACAATGGCAACCACTCACATAACTACAAGCGCACCTTCTATAGCCGAAGAAACATTGGGATTAAGCCAATTTGATGTTGCTGGAAACGCCACTTTTCAAAACGCGTACACAATGTTTATTCTTCCCTACTCGCTTATAGCTGTATCGGTTGCAACCGCCGTTTTCCCTAAGATTTCTAGAGCCATAACAAATCACGATTTAGCAACAGTGCGTGCCGACCTAAGCTCTTGTCTTAGAAGCGTTAGCATTTTAATGTGCTTTTTTAGCGTTGCTTTTATTGTTATTCCAATGCCTATCTCTTTGGCTCTGCTGCCTTCAATCAGCATAAAAGAGGCATATCTTATGGCAGATCCACTTATGATGCTTTCGCTTGGACTGCCATTATCTAGCGCATACTTGATTATTCAACGCACTTTCTACGCTTTTGAAGACGGAAAGCATCCGTTTATGTTTTGTGCAGCGCAACTACTTGTGGAACTTTTTATTGTATTCTCTTGCATACAGTTCCTCCCTGCAAATTATTGGGTTGGCGCTCTTGCTGCAGCTGCGTCGGTTAGCTATATTCTTACCTTCCCTGCACTTGTTAAAATGATTCGATCTCGATTTAACAACAATTTAGACGATAAGCAACTTGTTGTTACACACTTAAAAGTGCTTGTAGCTTCCGTTGTTTCGATTGTTGTTGGAATTTTGGCTAGAGAATTTATTTACAAATGGATTTCTTTAGATTCACCAAGCCTTCGTGGTGTTAACAGATGGCTGCTTGCGATTTTTGTCTGCGCAGTTATAACCATTGTTTTGGCGGTTGTTTACATATCTACTTTGTTGCTTTTAAAAACAGGCGAATTGGCAAGCATTATTAATCCAGTTCTTAAAAAAATCGGTATAAAATGGCCATTTTTGCTAAATATTGAACGCGCGAATAGTGCCAACAACAGCAGCAATATCGGCAGCAACAATAGCAGCAGCAAAACTGCCAACAAAAACAAATCATCTCGAATTGTTCGCTCAAAATAATTTTAAAACGATTTTAAATAAGCAAAATACGTACCAAAATTAAATCAAAATAAATCAATACAGTGAGTGATAATTAAATCGAAACAACTAAACAACAACTAAATAACAATAAATGCAAAATGCAGAGCGTTTACTAAATTCTGCGATTACAATAATTGGTGGAATTTATTATTTACGCATATTCATTGCTCATTAGGAAGATGGGGAGTAGATGAAACCTCAGTTGGGAGACATTATACTTGATCGCTACGCTCTAGTATCGCCTTTACGAGAAGAAGCGGGAATTCAAGCTTGGAAAGCTAGCGACCGCATACTTGCTAGAGATTGTCAGCTTTTTATTGTGCGCGATCGCAGATTCCTTCCCGAAGTAAACACTATATCTTCCACTCTTGCACTATCTAGAATCCGCAAATTTACGCCAGTTTTAAAGATTCACAATGTAGACGACGTTGCAGTTATTATAACCGAATTGGATTCTGGAGTAACGCTAAACGACTACATAAAATCACATAGCTCTACATTGAGTTACGAAGCTATACGCTCTATTGTTGCCGAATCTGCAAATGCGCTTAACAAGCTGCTTTCTTCTGGCGTAACACATTATGCTATTTCCACCAACACGGTAAGAATCACCAAAAATGGCGTAGAACTAGCTTGCGCACCAATAAGTCCTCTGCTAAAAGACGTTACAGCTAAAAACACTTCGCAAAATCAAGCTAAAGAACAAGCGCAAAATTTGCCTAAAAGCATAGAAAATATTGCAACTCATCAGCTTTCTGCACTTCTATATGCTCTTCTTACACGCACCAGCTACACGCAAAATAATGCCGTTTTTAACATTTCAAGACTTACAGATGGCGTTCCTAGTGAATTCGTTATGATTTGCAAAAGAGGGCTTTCTTGCGCAGATAATTCAGATAATTCAGATATTATTCCAATGGCATCTATTGGAGAACTTTTAGCGCTTTTAGGAACATATACTCCTGTTAAAAATCTTGGCGAAAAAGATATTATTTTCGATGCAAAATCAAGCGAAGCTTCTATTCAAAAAGCATTACTTTTACCTTGCAAAGACGAGGATCTTGTTGATTTTCCAGAAGGATTATCTAAGAACGAAGATTTGCTTGAGAATCAATTATCTAGTCAAGAAGTTAGTGGAGTTTTAGATTCGATTGACTTAACTGCTAAAGATGAAGAAGTAAACTCCAAAAAGTCAGGTAAAAACGGTAAAAATACTGGACTTAAAAATGCCAGTAAAACCATTGGCGCTTTAAGTGCTTTACTAAAAAGAAATGGCAATAATTCTGCAAAAAATCTTGATTCCACGCCAGAATCTGACTCAACTGGAACAGACTACGACTTCCACGATATTGCGGCAGCAGAAATGGCAAATATCTTAGCTCCAACCGAGTTAGATGCCGATGATTCCATTTTCCACAATTTGTCTTCAACGTATACAAGTTTCCCTAGCTACACAACTGGTAAATCTTCTAGTGGGGAAGCTTACCAAACCAAGGAATCAGATAAGTCTGATGAGTCTAAAAAATCAGGCAAATCGAGTGAGGCGGATGAATCTAGTAAGAATGGTGAGTCTAAAGAGGCTAGCGAATCTTCTGCTAACACTTACACAAACGAAAACAGTAGCAAAAATGCTCTAAACTCGTTAGATTCATTAAATTCAAGCGACGATTATTCACAAAAAAACGACTTATCTTCTCCATTAATGCCTAGAAGATTTGACTTTGAAGACCTTCTAAGCGACAACACAAAGCATACCGAACTGCTTTCTAGACCACAAAACTTTCCGTTGGAAGCAGAGTCAACAGGAAGAGTTCCAGTTGTAGACAGCAATGGGCGTTTTGTTGCTCCTGGCGAAGAATCCGCTAGAGCGTTGCGCCAAGAAGAGCTTGAAAATGAGGCATATGGCGAATATGGCAGCGAAACTTCTGTATTATCGTCTTATTCATCCATGCCTCCTAGCTTCCAACCGCATGAGCATAAAGAAAAATTGAAAGCAAATAAGGGTTCTGGGCAAAACGTTACAGACATTGCAGACGCTAAGATTTTTGGCGGAATTTCAACAAAAGTTCTGGCAATCGGCGTTGTTGCAATATTGATGATTGTTGTTTTTGCTATATCTTTGCACAGTCTTTTTAACTCTCACGAAGCACCATCTAACTTTGCAAAATCTAATACTTGGGATTCGCAAAGCGTTGAAAACGTACCATTTGGAAGTCAAGGTGTTCTTCCAGAAGATAAAAGCGATTCTGCTAAAAAGAAGCAGTCCGCCAAAACGGATGCAAATAAAACAGGCGAAAACAACAAAAACAATAAAAGTAACAAAAGCCTTAAAAACAAGCATCAAAAGCTTAATAAACACAAAAAGGTAAAGCAGGTTCCAAAGCCTAAAATGCCTACTAACAACACGCCTTACCCTATAGATATTCAGCAATTCTTGGAGAATACAGGCAATCAGCGCGGGTACGGTTACTACATGCACTTAACACAACCGCAAGAAGCGTACCGATTTGTTGTTTCAATTCGATCTTCGGGCGGCCATGGATATGTGATTGCAAACTCCAAGAATGA
This sequence comes from Bifidobacterium sp. UMB1197, assembly GCF_030217745.1. Lineage (NCBI taxonomy): Bacteria > Bacillati > Actinomycetota > Actinomycetes > Bifidobacteriales > Bifidobacteriaceae > Bifidobacterium > Bifidobacterium sp. UMB1197. Next base: position 210,411 of record NZ_JASOOL010000001.1, read on the forward strand.
CCCAAGCGCTGGAGATAAGGTTGCGGACTTTACTTTTGATGCAAGCGGCGTAACTGACGTAAAGTTTAAGAAGCCTATAACCGCACAAGATTTTATCTTGTGGGTGCCAGAAGGGTCTATACCTCAAAACGGGCTATACATAAACTATGTTAAAATTTATTAACTTTTATTGAGATTATTGAAATTACTAGGAATATTTATTAAAGATATTAGGATTATTAGGAATATTTTATGGAAGCAATGCAAAAGAACGTAATTATTATTGGTTCGGGACCTGCTGGATATACTTCTGCTTTATATTTGGCACGAGCAGGCTATAATCCTCTGGTTATTGCTGGCGCCTTAACTCCAGGCGGCCAACTTATGAACACTACAGAAGTGGAAAATTATCCAGGATTTGTGGACGGCATTTTAGGCCCAGACTTAATGGAAGCAATGCAAAAGCAAGCTGAAAAATTTGGCGCTCAAATTTTGCTTAACGATGTTGTTTCCGTAGACTTTAATGGCGATTTAAAAGCGGTTACAACAGACGACGGCGTAACTTACACATCTAAGGCTGTAATCGTTTCTACAGGCTCACAAGTGCGTAAATTGGGTGTTCCAGGCGAGCAGGAGTACTCGGGCCGTGGAGTTTCTTATTGTGCAACTTGTGATGGCTTCTTCTTTAGAGAAAAACCTATTGTTGTTGTAGGCGGAGGAGATTCTGCTTTCGAAGAGGCACTTTTCTTAACACGTTTTGGTTCTTCTGTAACACTTATTCATAGGCGTGATTCATTCCGCGCATCCAAAATTATGGTTGACCGCGCGCGCGAAAACAGCAAAATCAATTTTGTTTTAGATTCTGTTGTGTGCTCTGTAAACGGATCAGAAGAAGATGCGCAATCCGTAACTGTTAAAAATGTTAAAACGGGCGAAGTTAAAACTATTGACGCATCGGGTATTTTTGTTGCAATCGGCCACTCCCCATCTACTGGCTTCTTAAATGGCGCTTTAAAGCTTAACGAAGATGGCACTATTGCTGTTCAAGGCGCGTCTACCAAAACGTCGGTTCCTGGAGTATTTGCAGCTGGAGACGTTGTAGATAGCGTGTATCGCCAGGCAATATCTGCCGCTGGAATGGGCTGCCGAGCCGCTCTTGATGCACAGGCATATCTAAATGATTTGAACGAATAATAGTTTTGTTCCACGTGAAACAAACCCCAATGGTTGATTTAACAACTCATTGGGGTTTTATTTTAGATATATTTCCGTATCAGATGTATCAGCTGTATCAGCTGTTTTTATTTACTAAAATGCCGATTATTCTCTGCATTTCTTCTGGCGACGAAAACACAATCTCAATTCTTCCGTGATTTTCCGTACCCTTAATGGCAACTTTTGTGGCAAATCGCTCTTCTAGCTGCTTTCTAACAAGAGAAGATGCCCACTTGTTGTTTCTTTTAACCCTATTTCTCTTAGAAGAATCATCGCCATTATCTACTTTAATAGAAACAATCTCTTCCGTGCTGCGAACCGATAATCCTTCTGCAATAATACGCTTTGCAAGAGCTTCCATTTCTTCTGGGGAAGCTAATGCAAGAAGAGCGCGAGCATGACCTGCAGAAAGAACTCCAGAAGCAATATGCTTTTGAACGCTGGCTGGCAAGTTCAAAAGTCGCAAGGTGTTTGCGATTTGAGGGCGAGACTTAGAAACAGATTTAGAAAGCTGGATTTGCGTTAGTCCAAAATCATCAATCATTTGGGCATATGCTGCAGCTTCTTCAAGCGGATTTAATGCAACTCTGTGCAAATTCTCCAAAAGCGCATCTCGAAGCATATTTTCGTCGGAGGTTGTTCTAACAATCGCTGGAATCTTCTTAAGACCCGCTAGCTGAGTTGCTCTCCACCTTCGCTCACCCATTATTAATTCATAATGAGCCTTTTGTAGATCACCTTGACCAGCATCCTTGATTTTTCGCACAACAATAGGCTGCAAAACGCCAACTTCCTTGATTGAAGCAGACAATTCTTGAAGCTCTTCTTCATCAAAAATGGTACGTGGCTGATGAGCATTTGGAACAATATCACTTGGATCCAAGTATTCTAAATAACCGCCTTCAATAGGCTTAAGCTCTTGCGTTTGACCTGATTTTTTATCTTTTACATCATTTTCTACAGCGCTGTTTTTGCTGTTCTCTTCGTCTATTTGCTTTGAAGAGACAAATGACTTAGATGCAGAATCACCAAAGAAAAAGTCAATTGGCCTTGTAACGTCATCAATTGATGGCATAGAAGTTCGCTTTGCTGAATGCTTGTTTTTGCTTGCGATTGATGGCACTGTTTCACGTGAAACACCAGCATTTTTGCCCTGTTTTTGGCTTAAATGCGGGGAAATTGCATTATCTACGCTAGGTACTTTAGCTGGTGATTTAGTTTCACGTGGAACACTTTCTTGGATATCTTTCTTTACAATTTCACCATTAGTTTCACGTGAAACAGCGTTTAAAGGTTCATCTTTCTTTTCATTTGTTTCATGTGAAACACTTTCAATCTTTTTTGTTGCCGAACCATTAAAATCATCTTCCCCAGGAAGAGTAGGGAATAAAGCTCCTAATCCTTTTCCCAAACGAGATTTACTTGCGCTCATTATGCGTTACCCTCTCTTTTTGAATCAATAACAGACAAAATTGCATCAGACCTATTAGCTATTTCAAGCGCAGCCTCTCTATAAGATACCGCACCAGTTCCATGAGGATCATATGTTATAACACTTTGATTAAAGCTTGGCGCTTCTGGAATCTTAACAGTTCGCGGAATAGTGGTATTAAGAACAATATTTGGATAATGTTTTTTAACTTCTTGAAAAACTTCTCTTCCCAAAAGAGTTCGCTTATCAAACATTGTTACAAGCATTGTAGAAACAAAAAGCGAAGGATTATAGTGTTTTTGAACTAAGCCAATAGTTCTAATTAGCTGACCTAATCCTTCTAGCGCATAGTATTCTGCTTGAATTGGTATAAGCATTTCGTGCACTGCACACATTGCATTAATTACTAAAAGACCAAGCGAAGGCGGGCAGTCAATAAACACATAATCGTAATGTTCTTCGCTAGAACGCAAGAAATCATCAATAGCATTTTTAAGAAGATTATTTCTGTCGTCCATTTGAGCAACTTCAAGTTCTGCGCCGCTTAACTCAATTGAGGCAGGAACAACATCTAATCCTGCAATATCTGGACAGCTTTGTTTAACTTCTGCAATAGTTTTTCTTCCTTCTATAACATCATAAATAGAAAGATCTGCAGAAGAATGGGGAATATTCATTGCTGTAGAAGCATTGCCTTGCGGATCCATATCAATAAGTAAAACTTTCGATCCGCCAACAGCCATTGCAGCTGATAAATTTACGGCAGAACTTGTTTTTCCAACTCCACCTTTTTGATTTGCAACCGCAATAAAACGCGTTTCTTTTGGCTTAGGGAAAATCACGCCATCAATGGCATGAAAGCGACTGGTTATATTTGCCAACTCGCTTCCTAACGAAGATCCAGAGTCACCAAAAATACGCCTAATCGTATCTTCTGCTGATTCCACCATTACATACCACCCCTGCCCACCTATGGGAAATTACCATAACTTTAACCAATTTAACCGTAGTATTTTCAAGTTTCCTTTCTTCTATGGACATAAAACACCATAATAAGACCCGCAAAAACACTACAAAAACAACTCGCCGTTTCACGTGAAACACTATATTTTACGACGTTTATGACGCTTTTTACTGCATATTTTATGACACTTTTTATAACGTTTTACGATGTTTCACATGAAACACTTTTCAAAATTCACGACCAATAATAAATAATTGATTTTAAAAAAGACATAGTCAAGTAGTCAAAATCAACCTTTATCAACTATAACAACGCTTGTTGATTGAAGTCCTTTTGCAACAGGAGCATCAACAACTCGGGGATTTAATCCTTTTACTTTTTTAATCATCTTTGCGGCTTTATCAATCTCCGCTTGTGCAGACTTTCCCTTTAAAGCAATTAACTTGCCATTCTTGTTTAGTAGTGGAATAGTCCATCCAGCTAATTTTGTCATAGGGGCAACAGCTCTACACGTAACTACATCAAAAGCTGGAATTTCGTGAGACTTAACTTTAGCAATAACTTCGTCTGATCTTCCGTGAAAAACTGTAACATTTTTTAAGCCCATAAGCTCTACACATTCGTTTAACCAAAGAACTCGTCTTTCCATTGGCTCAATTAATGTTACTTTACAATCTGGCAAACAAGCAGCCACAACAATACCAGGGAAGCCACCGCCGCTTCCAACATCTGCAATCGACTTTTTATTTGACTTTTCAACGACTTCTTTAACAAATGGAACAACAGCAGCAGAATTTAGAATATGTCTTTCCCAAAGAATACTCATATCTCTAGGGCCAACAAGACCTCGAACAAGCCCTTCTTGCTCAAGTTTCACGTGAAACATCTTGCATTTATCAAGAGCTTCGCCCAAAACTTCACCAAGCAAAGGGGATTCATCTAATTCATCCACTATATTTTGTGAATTATCAGCCTGTTCCATACCTAAAATCTCTTCCATACAACTAAGATCATCAAATAAAAAGTAACACAACAAAACATTTTTGTTCCGTTGTGTTACTTTTGTTCAAGCTAATTACTATTCAGCGTATTCTTCGTCTACGTCAACGTCTACATCTACGTCAACGTCATCATCAAGATCTTCATCTTCTACAGCGCTTGCTGGCATATAAACGCTAACATAGCGATGTGGTTCTTCTCCGTGAGATCTAGACCTTAAGCCTTCTTCTCTAACAGTATCGTGAACAACCTTGCGCTCAAACGAGTTCATTGGCTTCAAATCAACAGGATCGCCGGTTTCACGAACCTCATCAACTGCGTCCAACGCAAGATCACGCAAATATTGGCGCTTACGCTTAAGGAATCCATCAACATCTACAATTAAGTGAGATCTTTCGCCAGTTTTTTGCTGAACCGCAAGACGGCTCAACTGTTGCAAAGCATCAACAACCTCTCCATCTCGGCCAATCAAATGCTTAATATCGGAATCATCATCCGCAACAATCTGAATCATTGGCCTATTGTTGCGAACACCCATCTCAATATCACCTTCGTAATCGGCAATATCTAGAAGTCCTTCTAAATAGTCGGCAGCTATATCAGCTTCCTCATTGAGCTGGTCAATGCTTCTGGTCTCGTCTTGTGCCATTTACATACTCCTTAATTTCAATAAATGTCAAGAATCACAATCTGTGTACAGTTTAACTGAAGATAAATCCAAATTTATAAATTATTTTAATAAATCTAATAAATAAATTCATATTTACTTCGTATTAACGTTATTTACTTGTTTTTCGCTTACGATTAGGCTGCTTACGCTGGAATCCTTCGGATTCTCTACGCTTAGCAACTTCTCGAGCCTGCTGAAGCTTTTCTTCTTCAATAGAAGGCAAACCTTCACGCTGGCGACGCTCAGATTCTTTCTTATAATCTCGCTTTTCTTTTTCTTCCGCAGCTGGAGAACCAGGAGTTGGGAAGGCATAAACCTGCCAAATAGAGCGAAGCATATTAATAATGTTGTTTACAAGCCAGTAAACAAGCATTGCAAATGGAAGAGCAAATGCAGAGAAAACGTAAATAAGCGGGAATCCCCACATCATAAGCTTCTGCATAGTGTACTGGCTGCCTTGCTTAGATTCTGGTGGAAGATTCTTACGAATATTGTTAAATTGCATGTACCACATTGCAGCACACATCAAAATAACAAAGATTACAATAACAACTTTTCCGCCTGCTTGAACCGTCATAAACGTGTCGGAAACACCAACGCCAAATACGTGCGTTTTAACGAATTGCTGCGCTGTAGCAATATCAAAAGCACCCAAAGAAGCATGCTTTCCTCTAGCAATAAATGGAATAACGGAAAGCGTATACCAAATACTCATAAATGCTGGGCCTTGAATCATCATTGGCAGGCAGCTTCCAGCAGGATTTGCGTTATTCTCCTGATACAGCTTCATCATTTCTCGCTGCATGGCTTCTTTGCTAGCAGAATCGTTTTTGCCCTTGTACTTTTGCTGAATTTTCTTCATTTTAGGAGCGATTGCTTGCATATTGCGCATGCCCTTAATGCTTTTAAGGAAGGCAGGGAATATGCACGCGTGCACAACAAGCACAAGAAAGACAATTGAAAGAACCCAGGAGAACCCAATTTCATTCATTCCAATAAGAACAAATAGCTTGTGGAAAAACGCCATTACTTGAGTCATAAGCCACTCAACTGGCGTGAGGATCTTATAGAACCATCCCCAGAATCCGCTATCAAGTAAGAAATGATCTTGATTAAACATTAGTTTTCCTTGTCTTGTTCAGCCAAGGGAGTTAACCGAGGCTCTTCATGCGCTTTAGACCAAGCGCAACGATAAAAAATTGAATATTTGCGTGGTACATCGTCAATACTGCAGCTAGTCCATGGTCTACAGCGCAACAGCCGTAAAACGGCCAGAATACCACCTTTAAACGCCCCATAGCGGCTAACGGCTTCTATAGCGTATCTTGAGCACGTTGGATAGTATCTGCAGCAGGCTGGTCTATTGGCAGAAATTGCGCGCTGATACCAACGAATGGATTTTATAATCCAATTCGCTACAACACTTTTTCTACCACTCATAGCCGTATCACTATTCCTTAAATCAACTTATTAAATCAACTTATTGTTGTTTTCGCTGATTAAAAGCGGTTCTGCTGCTTGATTTAATTTGTGATTTATTTCTGCGGATTCTTGATTTTTATCTTGATTTCTTGCTATTTTTCCAAAAATCTTTTTAATCTGCTCATTCAACGATTCAAACGAAGCACTAGCTGCAGTAGGTTTGGCTCTTAGAACTACGTCACAACCATTTGGAAGTAACGATTGATGTTCTTTTGCTATTGCTCTAAAGCGTCTTTTTACTTTATTTCTAACAACAGCTTTACCTACATTTTTAGATACAGCAAGCCCGAGCCTTAAAGCAACGCCATTTTTTTGATGTTGCTTTAAGGTATCACAAAATGCCGCGAGTGTATCATCTTTACAACCCGTGGCAATCTTATTCAGACTTGTTTCTTCGCCTTCGTTAAGCGCGTTTAACACGGCTATATCGCCACGCATACTGTAATGCGCGACGATATCCCGTGAACACACTTTGCGTCGTTTTTTGAGTACCGCAACAAAATCACGATGGCTTTTCAGCCTATCCATGCTTTACGACGCGCCCCATCTCAGGCAGATAGTGTCTTACGGCCCTTGGCACGACGACGATTAATCACGGCGCGGCCAGCACGCGTACGCATGCGAACGCGGAAGCCGTGCTTCATGTGACGACGACGGTTGTTAGGCTGGAATGTCCTCTTCATAACTAACGCTCCTGTATTTGGCCATGCAAAAGCACGGCTCCGTATGAGTCAAGCTATACTAAATTACTATTACCCCTCACCAATAGTCAAAAAATCTTTTTACAAACGTGTTTAAAAGCATGTTTTTAAAAGTCAAAATTTATTGTACTTTAAAATTTTCTGTGTTGTTTTTGCCATATAAGCCTCTTATAAAAGCCTTGGAAAATGTGGATTAACAGCTTTTATCTTATCCACAAATTACACACATGTTATTCACAATTGAGTATTTTCAACACGCGAGGCTGTGGATAACTTCTTAGGGTCGGAGTAAACATATTCTACTAGCACTCTTTACGCGCGCGTGTGAATATATATTTTCCACTCAGCAAGATGTAAAGAAGCCATAAAATGTTTCTGCCAGATTTTAGGGGGTGTAACATGACAGATTCCTTTAGTGACCCAAATGCACAGGCCACTATTGTATGGTCAAATACTCTTGCCGTGTTACGTCATAATGCTCTTCTAAGCAACCGTGATAAAAGCTGGTTTGAAAGCGTAAAACCTGAATCTATTTTTGGAACAACAATCGTTCTTTGCGTTTCTAACATAGAAACACAGCAGGCTTTGCAAAATGAGCTTAGTTCTGCTTTGCTTACATCATTAAAAATTTGCACTGGAAAAGACATGTTTCCAGCCTTCAAGATTGTTCCTACAACAGAAACTAGCAGTGAAAGCTCTTCTAGCGAATCTAATTTAAGTAATTTTAATAAAAATACACAAGATTCATCTAATACTTTTTCATCTTCTCTAGAAGAATCTAATCAATCTTCTGATTCTTCATCTGATTTTTCAAATAATATAAAATCTGATTTTGATGAGGAAAATAGCATTTCTAACATTTCTAACAATGTTGAAAACTTATCATCTTCTAGCTCATCTCCTATTCAAAAAGATTTTGACTACGCAACTGGCCTAAATACCATGCAAAACACTGGTTTGGCGGCTTCGGATATTAATGGGCAACAAGCAAAAATCCCTTCTTCAATAAAAAGGGACCCTGTTACTCACTTAAACACTTGCGCAACTTTTGACACTTTTGTTCCTGGAGATTCTAATCGTTTTGCACGCACAGTTGCTTTAGCTGTTGCAGAAGGATCTGGAAAAGACTTTAATCCTTTATGTATTTACGGCGGATCTGGCTTAGGCAAAACACATTTGCTTAATGCTATTGGCAACTATGCTCTTGTTAAAGATTCATCTCTTAAGGTTCGTTATATTACCAGTGAGGAATTTACTAACGAATTTATTGAAGCTTTACAAAATACGAGTCAAAATCAGGGTCAAATCGCTAACTTTAACAGAAAATTCCGCGAAGTTGATGTTCTTTTAATTGACGACATTCAGTTTTTGGGTGGAAAAGAAGCAACACTGGAACAGTTCTTCCACACATTTAATGCTCTTTACCAAGCAAGTAAAAGAATTGTTATTGCTTCGGATGTTGCTCCTAAAAATCTTAGAGGATTTGAAGCAAGACTTATTTCTAGATTTGAATCTGGTTTAACTGTTGATATTAAGCCACCTGATTTAGAAACGCGAATCGCAATTCTAAGAATGATGGCATCGATGAACAATTCTAACGTTCCTAGCGATGTTTTAGATCTTATTGCGGAGCGTTTTACAGAAAATATTCGCGAACTCGAAGGTGCTTTAACTAGAGTTACTGCTGTTGCATCTTTAAGTAATCAACCTGTTAGCAAAGCATTGGCTGAGCAGGCTTTACAAGATTTCTTTGCTTCCGATATTGAAATTCGCCCAACGGATATTATTGGCCAAGTTGCTAAATATTTCCATATGACATTTGACGAGATTGTTGGCAGATCTAGAACTAAGAATGTTGCTTTGGCCCGTCAAATTGCAATGTATTTAGCTCGAGAAATGACGAGTATGAGTCTTGTTGATATTGGTGAAGTTTTTGGAGGCCGTGATCACACAACGGTTATGCATGCTTATACGCGAATCAGCGGTGAGATGCAAGAAAAGCAGGAAATTTATAACTACGTTATGGAGTTGACTGTTAGATTAAAGCAAAACCCATCAAATAAAAAGTAGTTTTACACAAATCTATACAACTCTGTGAATTAATTTAAAAAAAGTTATCCACACAGTTAGTCACAAATGTGGTCAAATCCTGCGAATAAGCGGTGGAAAACGCCGAAAAAATCGTGAATAAGTTGTTTATAAAAGCTTTAAAAATGTGGATATTCAAAAAAATAGCTTTTGTTGTGGATAACTTACTTAGTTTTGCACATAAATATGCATATTTTATCCACATTTTTCTTATGTTAATAATGGCTCTAATTAAACGCTTCTAAGCACATATCAACATTTACACAAGCTTTATTATTACTATTACTTTTATTTTTTAAATAACAATAATAATTTCTCTTAAAATATGCCTTTTAAACAAATTAGATTTTCATTAGACCATGAGATAGAATAAACATAGTTTTACAAGAAATGAGGAAATATGAAAGTTGAAGTTAATTCCGCTTCTTTTGCAGACGCACTATCTTGGACTACTCGAGTTATAGATAATCGTCCGTCTAATCCTATTCTTGCAGGATTAAAACTAGAAGCAAAAGATGGAACTCTACAACTTTGTGCTTTTAACTATCAACTTTCTAGTCGTCATCATATTGAAGCTGGTGTAGATGAAGCAGGTAGTGTACTTGTTTTAGGTAGATTACTTGCAGATATAACAAAATCTTTGCCAGCAGAAAAAACTTATTTATCTTCTAACGAAACAACTCTTACAATTACTTCTGGAAAATCAACCTTTACCTTGCAATTAATGCCAGAGGGTGAATATCCAGATTTACCAGAAATTCCTTCAAAACTAGGTCAAGTTGATGCACCTACTTTTGTTCAAGCAGTAAATCAAGCTTCTGTAGCAGTTTCTAGAGAAGAAGATAGACCTGTTTTAACGGGGATTCATGCACACTTTGAAGATGATACTGTTACTTTTACAGCTACAGATAGATATCGCCTTGCTCGATCAACTTTTAAGTGGACTCCAGATCACAGTGATATAAACGTTTCTACCCTTATTAAGGGAAACATTCTTAAAGATATTTCTCGCTCAGTTGATGAACATCAAAATATTATTATTAATTTAAACAGTGATGAACCTTCTATTCTAGGATTTGAAAATTCTGGAAGAGTTAGTACTTCTCAACTTATTGATGGAGAATTTCCTTCTGTAGACCGCTTATTTGTTGATGAATATCCTATTCATGCAATTATTAATCGACAAATGCTAATTAATGCAATAAAGCGTGTATCTATTGTTGCAGAAAAAGATGCTCCAATTTACATGTCTTTTACTTCAGATGAACTTACTTTAAGTGCGGGAAACGATTCTGAATCTAAAGCAAAAGAAACTATTGATATAGACATGGATGGGCAAGATATTATTGTTGCATTTAATCCTAATTATTTGATTGAAGGATTAAGTGCTATTAGTGAGCCTTTTATTCATGCAAAAATCACTTCTGCTATTAAGCCTGTTGAATTTAATGGTCAACAAGAAGCAGATGGTGATGAATCTATGAATTATAGGTATCTTGTTGTTCCAATGCATCCTTAAGCTGAATAAATGTATGTTTCAAAACTTGCATTAGATAATTTTCGCTCTTGGAATAGTTGTGTACTCAACTTTTCCCCAAAAATTAATATTTTAATTGGTTCAAATGGCTTAGGTAAAACTAATATTGTTGAATCTTTAGAAGTTATTTCAACGGGAACAAGTCACAGAGTATCTTCTTTAATGCCACTAATAGAGCGTAGCTATAATTGTGCTACTATACGAGCAAATGTTAAGGATTTTAATAATACTTCAATAAATAATAGTGAGAATAATTTATATGAAACAACTTTTGAATTAAGTCTTAATTTAAAAGGTGCTAATAGAGCAAGAATTAACGGTAAAAAATCTTTATATATGAAAGATATAGTCGGTTTAATTCCTTGTGTTTCTTTTACTCCAAGAGATCAAAATTTGATTGTTTCAGATCCTACTGTTAGAAGAACATTTTTAGATCAAGCTGGAGCATTATTAATACCAAACTATTTGCCTGTTTTGCAAGAATATAATCACATTGCAAAGCAAAGATCTGCACTTTTAAAAAATTTATCTAATAATTATTCATTAAATTCAATGGATAATTACAATGCAGGTAATTACAATAAAATTTCTGATTTAGAAGTATGGACTGCTAAGTTTATAGAAGCTGGAATAATACTCACAAAATTACGCAAACAAATAATAGAATTAATTAACGAAGTTTTTTCAAATATTGTTGAACAACTCTCTAACTCATCTAATTTTGCGTTAATAGAATACGATCCTTCTTTTAAAGAGGTTGATTCTAACGAAAATAATGATGATTCTATTCGACTTTCAATTAGTGAACATTTTCAAAGAATCTACACTGGAGAAGTTGCAAGAGGATATAACCTAATAGGACCTCACAGAGATGATTTTAATATATTAATTAATAATTATTCTGCAAAAGAATTTGCTTCCAATGGTGAATCCTGGACTCTTGCATTAGCTTTAAAAATGGCTTTATTTAAGTCATTAGAAAAAAAGAATGGTAAAAAACCTATTGTTATTTTAGATGATGTTTTTGCACAACTAGATGAGTTTAGAAGAAAGCAAATTTTAGAGTTTGCAAAAAATCAGGATCAAGTTTTTATTACTGCTGCTTCTTTAAGTGATATACCACAAGATAAAAGTGTGCTAGAAAACTCTATTATTGATGTTTCTAAAATAGCAAAAGATCAAAAGTTAAATGAAAATAAATCGTTAGAAAATAATATTGATATTAATCATAAAAATTTGTTGGAAAATATTATTAATAGTCGTAAAGATAGCGTTGATTATAGCGTTGATTATGTTGATGATTCTAAAAATGAATCCAATAATTTGGGGGATATTAAATGAAAATTCCCGTAAATAAAATATTAAAATTAGACACAAGAAAGCTTCCAGAACTTATTTTTATGCCTATTAAAAAGAAGGCAATAAAAAAAGTAGTTAATGAACAAAATGCTTATAAAGCTTGGGAAAGTTTTGGAAAACCAGGTAGAGATCCTCAAAATATTTATTCTTTATTGGGTAATTATGCCAATCAAAATAACTGGAATGAACCACTTGCTATAGCAAAAATGAGAGAAGATTGGTGGAAAATAGTTGGAAAAAGTGCATCTTTAAATTGTTATATTGACACAATAAAAGATGGCATTTTAATAGTTAGAACAAAATCAAATGTTTGGTATACGCAACTTACTTATTGCAAACCTATGCTTGAGAAAAAAATATTTGAATATTCAAAAGATATAAAAATTAAAGAAGTTAAAATAGTTGGACCTTCTTTGCAAAAAATGGGCAAAAAATCAATTAATAGAAGGTTTAATATTAAGAATTACTAATAAAGGCTCTTAATAAAGAGCGGTCATTATGTGTGTGTAGAATGTCATGTAATGTAGTTAAATCGCTAGAAACCCCGTTTTTGTGCTTTCTAGCGTGTATCGACCTCGTAAATGCCTCTCGGCATGAGGTAATACGGGAAGGGATCTAAAGTGTTAAACACTGAAGATAATTCAATGGAAAATTCTGTTGAAGAACATAAGCTCGATGATGCTCAGCTCGACGATTCACTTTCTCCTGAACATTATGATGCTAGCGATCTTCGAGTTCTTGAAGGTTTGGAAGCGGTTCGAATTAGACCAGGTATGTATATTGGTTCAACTGGACCTAGAGGCTTGCATCACCTTGTATATGAGATTGTGGATAATTCGGTTGATGAGGCTTTGGCTGGTTATGCTTCTCACATTGAAGTGACGATTTTGCCAGACAATGCTATAAAAGTTGTTGATGATGGTAGAGGTATTCCAGTTGATGAAGTGCCAGGCGAAGGTGTTTCTGGTGTTGAAACAGTTATGACAAAGCTTCACGCTGGTGGAAAGTTTGGCGGCGGTGGATACGCTGTTTCTGGTGGTTTGCACGGCGTTGGTATATCTGTTGTAAATGCACTTTCTACGCGTGTAGAAATTGAGGTTCGTCGCCAGGGATTCCACTGGACTCAAACGTATGTAAATCAGCATCCAACGGCTCCATTGGCAAAAGGTAAGCCAATGGAAGATGGTGAATCTACTGGTACTTCTGTAACATTCTGGCCAGATGGTGCAATTTTTGAAACAACTGTTTATGATTTTGAAACTTTGCGCTCTAGATTCCAGCAGATGGCTTTTCTAAATAAGGGATTAAAGATTTCTCTAACAGATTTGCGTAAGCCTGATGAGGCAGGAGATGAAGTTACTGGAGAATCTGAATTAGCTAGCGAAGAAAAGCATCAGAGTGTTAGCTACAAATATGATCACGGAATTAAAGATTACGTTGATTATTTGGTTAAATCACGTAAATCTGTTCCAGTAGAGCCAGATGTTATTGATTTTGAAGCAGAAGATCTTGAAATTGGTATATCTGCAGAAATTGCTATGCAGTGGACTGTTGCTTATTCGGAAGCTGTTCACACTTTTGCAAATACTATTTCTACAACCGAAGGTGGTACTCACGAAGAAGGATTCCGTGCTGCATTAACATCTTTGGTAAATCGTTATGCTCGAGAAAAGAACATATTAAAAGAAAAAGATACTAATCTTTCTGGTGATGATGTTCGCGAAGGTTTAACTGCAGTTGTTTCCGTAAAGCTTACAACTCCTCAGTTTGAAGGTCAGACTAAAACAAAGCTTGGAAATTCCGAAGCTAAGACCTTCGTTCAGCGAGTTATGACCGAAAAGCTTGGAGATTGGTTCGACGCTCATCCAAGTGAAGCAAAGAATATTATTCAAAAAGCTATTGAAGCATCGCGTGCGCGTCTTGCAGCTAAGAAAGCTCGCGAAAACACGCGTAGAAAGTCAATATTTGAAACAGCTGGAATGCCAGATAAATTGAAGGATTGCCAGTCTAATAATCCAGAAGAGTGCGAGCTGTTTATAGTGGAGGGTGATTCTGCAGGCGGCTCCGCAATTCAAGGACGAGATCCTATTACGCAGGCAATTTTGCCATTGCGCGGTAAGATTTTGAATACTGAGCGTGCTTCAATCGATAGAATGATGAAGTCGGAAACTATTGAATCCTTAATTACTGCTGTTGGCGGCGGTTATGGCGAAGACTTCGATTTAAGCAAAGTTCGTTATCACAAAGTCATTATTATGGCAGATGCTGATGTTGATGGCGCTCATATTGCAACATTGAACTTAACACTGTTCTTCCGCTATATGCGTCCTATGATTACCGCTGGATATGTTTACGTTGCTATGCCACCTTTGTACCGTTTAAAGTGGAGCAAGGGTGCACATGACTTTGTGTATACAGATGCTGAGCGAGATAGAGTTTTGGCAGAAGGTAAAGCCGCAGGTAGGCAACTTCCTAAGGGCGAAGGCATTCAGCGATACAAGGGCTTGGGTGAGATGAGCTATCAGGAGTTGTGGGAAACAACAATGGATCCTGAGCATAGAATCTTAAAGCAAATTCATATTGAAGATGCTGCTCGAGCAGATGAAACATTCTCAATGCTTATGGGAGACGAAGTGGAACCTCGTAGGCTATTTATTCAGCGTAATGCTCACGATGCAAGATTTATTGACGCTTAAAAATATTAATCGTTAGTAGATTAAACAGATTAAGGTAATAAACTTTAAAAGCTAAATAAGAAGGAATTGCAGTGGTAGACGAAATAAATGCCGCTAATAATAGCGAAGAGCCAGATCAGCTGCCTGACGGTTCAATGGAACCACAAAGTCCGCAAGAATCAGATAGCACCGATTATGGATTAATGAAGGGTGCGCGCGTAAAGCACATGGATTTGCAGCAAGAAATGCGTGAATCTTACCTTGCTTATGCACTTTCTGTTATTGTTGAGCGCGCTTTGCCAGATGTTAGAGATGGTTTAAAGCCAGTACATCGTCGCGTTATTTATGCAATGTACGATGGCGGTTATAGGCCTGATCGTGGTTACAACAAGTGCTCTCGCGTTGTTGGCGATGTTATGGGTAAATATCACCCACACGGTGATTCTGCTATTTACTACACTTTGGTTCGTATGGCTCAATCTTGGTCAATGAGATATTTGCTTGTAGATGGTCAAGGAAACTTTGGTTCCCCAGGTGATGATCCTGCAGCAGCAATGCGTTATACAGAATGCCGTATGGCACCTCTTGCTATGGAAATGGTTCGAGATATTGACAAAGATACTGTTGATTTCTTGCCAAACTACGATGGAAAAACACAAGAGCCAACGGTTTTGCCATCTCGTTTTCCAAATCTTTTAGTTAATGGTTCTGCAGGTATTGCTGTTGGTATGGCAACCAATATTCCACCTCACAATATGCGTGAGGTTGCAGATGGTGTTCACTGGGCTTTGGATCACCCAGATGCCAGCAATTCCGAGCTTCTTGAGGCATTAATTCAGCGAATTAAAGGTCCAGATTTTCCTACTGGTGCAACAATCTTAGGTCATAAGGGAATTGAGCAAGCGTACCGTACAGGTCGTGGCTTAATTACAATGCGCGCTGTTGTTAATACCGAGGAAATTAAGGGTCGTATGTGCCTGGTTGTTACTGAGCTTCCATATCAGGTGAATCCTGATCGCTTGGCTGCTTCTATTAGAGAAGCTGTGCGAGATGGTAAGATTCAGGGCATTGCAGATATGCGCGATGAAACGTCTGGTCGTACTGGTCAGCGTTTAGTGCTTGTTCTTAAGCGAGATGCTGTTCCAAAAGTTGTTCTTAACAATCTTTATAAGCATTCGCAATTGCAGCAAACATTTGGTGCAAATATGCTTGCGCTGGTTGATGGTGTTCCTAGAACTTTGAGTTTGGATGCTTTTATTCGTCATTGGGTAAGCCACCAGCTTGAAGTTATTGATAGGCGTACACGCTACTTAAAGCGAGAAGCCGAAGAGCGAGATCATATTTTGCAAGGCTACTTAAAAGCTTTGGATATGATTGACGAAGTTGTGGCATTAATTAGGTCTTCTAAAGATGTTGATTCTGCCCGTTCGGGATTGATGAATTTGTTAGACGTTGACGAAGTTCAAGCAGATGCCATTCTTGCAATGCAGCTTCGTAGACTTGCAGCTTTGGAGCGACAGAAGATTCTTGATGAACACGAAGAATTGATGCGCAAGATTGAAGATTATAATGATATTCTTGCAAGCCCAGAACGTCAGCGCAAGATTGTTGGCGATGAGCTTGATGAAATCGTAGCCAAATATGGCGATGATCGCAGAACTAAGATTCTTCCATTCTCGGGAGAAATGAATGTTGAAGATCTTATTGCCGAAGAAAACGTTGTTGTAACAGTTACTCGCGCAGGCTACATTAAGCGCACGAAGGCAGATGAATATCGAGCACAACACCGCGGTGGTAAAGGTATTAAGGGAGCAAAGCTTCGTGAAGATGATGTTGTAGATCACTTCTTCTTAACGTCTACTCACAATTGGCTTTTGTTCTTTACTAATCGCGGACGCGTTTACAGAATTAAAGCATATGAGCTTCCAGAAGGATCAAGAGATTCTAAGGGCCAGCATGTTGCAAATCTTCTTCAGTTCACTCCTGGAGAAACAATTCAGACGGTATTGTCAATTCAAAATTATGATGTAGCAAAGTATTTGGTATTGGCAACTCGTTCTGGAAAAGTTAAGAAAACTGCTTTGCAAGAGTATGATTCTCCACGTCAAGGTGGTTTGATTGCTGTACGACTAATGGCAAATGAAGAAACTGGAGAGCCAATAGACGAGCTGATTGGTGCAGCTTTGTGCAACCCAGAAGATGACATTATTCTTGTTTCTAAGCTTGGTATGAGCCTTAAGTTTAGGGCAGATGATGAGCAGCTTCGACCAATGGGTCGCCAGACTGCAGGCGTTCAAGGCATGCGATTTAGAGATGGCGATGAATTGCTGGATATGGATGTTGTATCTGTAGACACAAGCAAAGATCTTCTTGTTGTTACAAACGAAGGATTTGCCAAGCGTACCGCTATTGAAGAATATCGCTTGCAAGGCAGAAACGGCTACGGTGTTAAGGCAGTACAGCTTGCAGAAGGACGCGGTTCTTTGGTTGGTGCCTTGATTGTAGAAGAAACCGATCAAGTAATGGCCATTATGAAGTCTGGTAAAGTGATTCGTTCCGATGTTAACGAGGTTAAGCGCACGGGTAGAACCACTCAAGGTGTAACTCTTGCTAAGCCAGACAAGGGTGATGAAATCATCTCTATTGCTCGAAATGAAGAAAGAGATGATGAAGATGAATCTCAAAATGAACAGTCAGCAGAAAATACTAGTGAAAGGAACTTAGATGAGTGAGGATTTTGAAACATCCAATAACAAAGTTAATGGTGAATCTAGCACTAGTTCTCCAAGAACAGTAGGTGCAACAGCCTCATCTTCTTCTAATGGATATTCTTTTAGAAAGCCAGCTCAGCCTAGAGCTAGAAGAATGAGCCTTTCGCTAGTTAGAGTGGACGCATGGTCTGTTGCAAAAGTAACATTTTTACTCAGTGTTGCTGGAGGAATAATACAGGTTATTGCAGCTGGATTAGTGTGGCTATTCTTAAACATGGTTGGTGTATTTGATCAGGTAACTCAGATTGTTTCATCAACAGGTTTAGATAGCAACGGTTTTAATCTTGCAGACGTGTTTTCTTTGCCAACTGTTTTAAGTGCTGTAATAATACTTTCGGTTGTAGAAATAGTGATAATAACACTGCTATCTGCGATTGGATCTTTGCTTTATAACGTTGTTGGATCCTTAGTTGGAGGAATTCACTTAACTCTTGGTGATGACTAGAATTAAGCGATAACTAGAATTAAGTAAATAAGATTAAACATAATTAATCCCCACTAAACTCATAAAGTGAATTAGTGGGGATTATTATTTATGGGGATTGATATTTAAAAAATGATTTATAAGTTAAAAACTATTTTTTAGAAGATAAATCTCGAATATCTTCCAAGATTTTAATCATTTTTTCTTCGCGATCTTTGCGTTTTTCTTCCTCGGTCTTTTCTTTTTCAACCTGCAAGAAAGGAAGACCAATCTCCCTTAATTTGTTAATAGGAAGAACAATGCAAAAATAAACGGCTGCGGCAACAATAAGGAAGTTTAAGACTGCTCCAAGAACAGCTCCAAACGAAATTGTTGCACCGTTTATGGTTATTGTTAAAACGCCATCAAGATCTGGCTTTCCGCAAATTATTGCTATAAGCGGATTAATAATATTTTTAACAATTGAAGTAACAACAGAAGTTACGGCGCTGCCCATAACAACACCAACTGCCATGTCTATTACACTGCCTCGTGCAATAAATTTTTTGAAACCGTTAAGCATTTTATTTCAATCTACCTTTTTAGTATTTTATTATTAATAAAACTATTGTTTTTAAAGAAATCAAGAATATACATAACTAATATTGGATACATTATTGCAGAGGTTAAAACATCGGTAGGGAAGTGTGCTGCAACAATAAGTCTAGAAAGTGCAACAACAATAACAACAATAATGCTAATGATTAATCCAAGTCTTAAGAAGGCTTTATTGGCTGTATAAATAATCATAAGAGCCATTGCACAAATAGCTACAGCTGCTGCAGTGTGACCACTTGGAAAACTTGGGTCTGGTGGAACTTTAATTTTTATTCCAATAAACGGTCTAGGACGATGAACTATAAATTTAACTGCAAAAATATAAATCATTGGTAGAAGGCAAGTTACCAGTTGTACTAGAGTTATGCGCCAATCGCGTTTAATAAAATAAGAAACAATTGCCAAAATGCAAAGTATAACAATGCAAGATTTTGTAGAAAAAACTATTGCAAGAAGTTTAGAAAAAGCCATTATAAAAGATGGAGAATAGTTATGGAAAAATGCCACTATTCCTGCTTCAAAAAATCTTTCTGCCTTATTAACAAGCAAAACTTTACCTATTAGCGGAATTAAAATCGCAAGAAGTATAACAATAGAAGACTTTTTATTATTTGTTATTTGGAATTTTATTTTTTCCAAAAAGTCGTAGAATTTATTTTTTTGATCCATATGTTAAAGATTACACGTAGAAATATATAATAAAAGTGTATTATAAATGAATGTTTATAAGTGCTTATTTGTTTATTTTGCATAATTTTGTAAAAATGTAGTATATAAATGAATTTAGATAAACACGTATTTAGATAAACACGTATTTGGTATTTAGTTGTAAGTTGTACACCGTACGAGGTGACGAGTAGTATGAGGAAAAGATAGAAAGGGTTTACAATGAGCGTGCTTGACCGACTTGAGAAGAGCGTTGAAGGTGCAATGAACGGGGTCTTCGCAAAATTCGGATCTAAAGACTTGCAACCTGTTGATCTTTCCAGTGCATTAGAGCGAGAGATTGATAACCAATCTATGCCAATTGATCGAGATCGTACAGTTGCCCCAAACGAGTATCACTTTAAACTAAGTACTCCAGATTTTGATCAGCTTGGTAGTGAAGCGTTAGCTAACGAGCTTGCGGATAATCTTACACAATATGCAAAAAGTCAGCATTATGCGTTTGTTGGACCTGTTGCTGTTATTTTTGAAGAAGATACCGAACTTACAAAAGGTAACTTTAATTTGACTTCTGATTCTGTTCCAGGGAATGCTGTTCCTGTAACAACTCAAGAGCAGTCAGAAAATCATCCAATGCTTGAGATTAATGGAAATAGGTATTTGTTAACAAAGGATCGCACAATATTGGGCAGAGGTTCTGGCTGCGATATTGTTATTGATGATCCAGGTATTTCCCGTAGGCATCTTGGTATAGACGTTACGCCAGATGGTGTTATTGCTCGAGATTTAGGTTCTACTAACGGAACTTATGTTGAGGGTCATCAAACTCCAGCAGCAACGCTCTTAGATGGAAACACTATTACTATTGGACGCACCCGTATTCTTTACTGGGCTTCGGATCAAGATCAGGAGTAGTAGACGAATACGTAAAGAGATACGAGTACGCGCATGATATTAACCGAGTTAACTTTTACTATACTTAAGTACAGTTTTTTAGTACTTTTGTGGGTATTCGTATGGCTTGCTGTTAGTTCTCTACGCAAAGATATTGAGATTTTTAGTCCTAAAAAGTCCAGATCTTGGAAAAACAAATCTCATCGCAAAAGTAATGCCTCTAATAGTGAAGATTTAAAAAATAATAAGATTGTTTCTCCAAGCGTAGAGTCAAAGAATCAGTCTGAAACACCAACTTTGCTTGTTATTATTGACGGTCCTTTAGCTGGATCATCTTTCCCTTTGGATCCTTCTGGAGTTACTTTGGGAAGGTCTGCAAACAATACTGTTGTTTTAAACGATGAGTTTGTTTCTTCTCATCACGCTCGCGTGTATTTTAATCAGTCGGTAAAATCTTGGGTTCTTGAAGATTTAGGTTCTACTAACGGAACTATGATAGGTCATAGTCGTGTTAATGAGCCTGTTGTTTTGTCTCCGCGTACGTCTGTGCGAATTGGAGCAACAATGTTTGAATTGAGGTGAGTTATGAAACAATTCGATTCAAACATTGAAGATGAAAGAAATAGTAAAAAAGAGCAAAATCAAGATAAATCTGTAGATAATGCTGTAGATAATGCTGCAAATAGTAAAGAAAATAGTTTAAATAAGGCTTCGTTTATAGATAAAGCATTATTTATGTACTCCACGGCTGTTAGCGACGTTGGTACAGTTAGGAGCAATAATCAGGATTCTGCCTTTGCAGGAGAACGATTAGCTGCTATTTGCGATGGAATGGGCGGCCACGCTGGTGGAGATACTGCATCCACGATTGCCATTAGGTCTTTAGCTCATATTGAGCAGGATTCAAGACCGAACGATGTAAAAGCTGTTTCTTCAATGTTAGAAACTTCAATTATGGCAGCTCACGATGCAATAGTTGGAAAAGCAAAAAGAGAACGCAGGCTTGCTGGCATGGGAACAACAGTAACAGCCGTCTCTCTTGTAAGCGGTTACTGGGTTCTTGCACATTTAGGTGATTCTAGAGCATACTTGTTGCGCGATAATCGTCTTATAAGAATGACTTGTGATCACAGTTACGTTCAGCATTTAATAGATACTGGTCATATCACTCCAGAAGAAGCAAGGAATCATCCGCAGCGTAATGTTGTTATGCGCGTTTTAGGTGATTTTGATATTGACCCAAGGCCAGATATTGCCATTAGGCAGGCTCACCCTTCGGATCGTTGGCTTCTTTGCTCAGATGGTGTTTGTGGAGTGTTAGAAGATTCCACAATTCAAGAAATAATGAGCACAATATCCAACCAAGAAGAGTGCGCTCAAAAACTTGTTTCAATGGCACTTAAAGCGGGAAGCACAGATAATGCTACTGCTGTTATAGCAGACGCCACATTAGCTTTGGATGCGGATGCTTTTGATTTACCACATCAAACGCCATTAATCGGCGGTGCCGCAAGCAAAGATTTAGAGTCTATAGCAGATATTGTTAATAAAGCTGTTTCTTCTACACCAGTCTTAAGAGAAGGCAAGGATTCGCCTGCGCAAAGGGCTGCTGCTCTTATGCAAACGGATTCAAAATCAACAGAAAAATCTGAGAAAATTGCAGAAACCACTCGATTAGTGCAGCCTTCTCATTTAAGAAATGAAGAGGAACTTAGATCTACCGACACAAACGAGATTCCGATTGTAAAAAAGAAGAACGGTAGAGTATCAACAGATCCTAGAGATCCAGACGTTCAGCGCGCTGTAAAAAGAGAGCAAGCCGAGGCTCATAAGGCAAATAGGATTAGAAAAAGGTGGATGAGAATAGGTGTTGCGTTTGCAATACTTGTGGTTTGCTCTATTGTTGCTTCTGGAGCGTATCTTGTTTACTCTTGGACTCAAAAGCAGTACTACATTGGTAAAGGAAATGATCGAGTAGTTATTTACCAAGGCGTTCCTACTAACATATTTGGTTTAGAGCTTTCTCACCAGATTGAAGAAACAGATATTAAAGTAAAAAATCTTGATAAGTCTTGGCAAGATCAGCTTGACGAAGGTATTAGTTTTAGCAGTCTTAAAGAAGCAAGAGGGCATGCAAGGCTGATTGGTAGAGAAGTTCGTGCTCGAGAGAGTGAAAAGCGCGGAAATAAGCAAAAAAGCGTTGTTTCTAATTCAGATAATAAGGATGGAAACAATAGTGGAGTTGTAGACTCTAGCAGTGATTCAGGAGGTAAAACCTCGTGAACATGTTTAGTATGCGAATTAAGCAAATCTCCTTGTTGCTGTTTTCTGTGATTATATCTTCAGTGGCATTTTTGCAAATGTTTCTAAGAGTTAATGGCTTTATTCCAGCAGACTATGTTGGTATGTTTGCTCTAACAACAGCATTGTACCTGGTTTTGTGGGGCGTTTTGATTGTAAAAAAGCCTTATTCTAGCCAGGTAATATTACCTTGCATTCTTCTTCTTACAGCTATTGGAACTGTTATGATTGCAAGAATAGACAAGCAGCACAACACTAATGTTGCTATGAAGCAACTTATTTGGGTTTGTGTTGCTCTTGTGCTATCCATAATTTTTGTAATGGTTCTGGAAGACTATAGGATTCTTAGAAGATTCTCGTACGTTAGCATGGTGATTGGTCTTGTTCTTCTTTTATCTCCAATGCTTCCAATAGTAGGCAAAGAGATTGGCGGAGCTAGAATTTGGATTGGGTTTGGAAATCACACTATTCAGCCTGGAGAATTTGCAAAACTATTCTTAGCCTTCTTCTTTGCAGCATATTTGTTTGATCATAGAGACAGGCTTGCGGTTGGTGGAACTAAGATTTTGGGGATTCATCTTCCGCGATTTAAAGACATGGCTCCTATTGCTATTGTTTGGGTTGCATCAATGTGTGTTCTTGTTGTACAACACGACTTAGGAACATCATTAATGTTCTTTGCAATGTTTGTTTCTATGCTCTACGTTTCAACTGGAAGAAAAGGTTGGCTTGCAATAGGCTTTATAGCATTTATGATTGGATGCCTGGTTGCGGTTAAGCTTTTTGCACACGTTCAGTACAGAGTTGACGCTTGGCTTAATCCGTACGACCCCGTTATTTACAACAGATTCCCAGGTGGTTCTGCTCAAATTGTTACTGGATTATTTGGCCTTGCAGCAGGAGGCATAACAGGAACTGGATTGGGGCAGGGGCATCCGTCTTTAACACCTCTTGCTAATTCTGATTTTATTTATGCATCCGTGGGAGAAGAACTAGGATTAACTGGATTATTTATAGTCTTAATGCTTTACATGATTATTATTGCGTCTGGCATGATTACGGCTATGAAGATTAAAGACGGTTTTGGAAAGCTTCTTGCATCTGGATTAGTTTTTACAATGGCATTCCAAGTGTTTACTGTTGTTGGTGGTATTACTCTTGTTATTCCTCTTACTGGCTTAACAATGCCATATATGGCTGCTGGAGGATCGTCTTTGGTTGCAAACTATTTGCTTGCAGCTATTTTGATTGTTATTTCTAATGCGGCCAATAAGCCTGAGGCTGTTGTAACATCCGATACTTTCCAATACGAAGCCTTAGCTGCTCTTAGAGAAAGGGAGCTTAAGGAAAGGGAAAATAACTCCTCTAATCTTAAAGAAGATGGGGGTGAATTTAATGAATAAATGCTTAAAACAGCTTTTTACTGCTGTAGTCGTACTGTTTGTGATTTTGTGTATTTCTAGTACCTACATAACTTCTATAAAAGCAAACGAATTAAATTCTGATCCTAGAAACAGGCGCGCGCTATATCATGAATTTGGATCTCCAAGAGGGGCGATTCTTGCTTCTGATGGAACTGTTTTAGCAAAGTCGGATCCTTCTAAAGATGCGTTTGTATACCAAAGATCATATTCTAATGGCGCTGTTTATGCTCCAATAACGGGGTATTATTCAATAAGTCAGAGAGCAGATAGAGGCATAGAGGCTTCTAGAAATCAGCTTTTAAGCGGTGAATCTGATGCGTTATTCCTTCAAAAGTTTAAGTCGCTATTTACAGGTGTAGAAAATAGGGGTGCTTCTATAGAAACATCTATTAACACTAAGCTTCAAACTCTTGCATACAATCTTTTAAAAGACAAGAATGGCGCTTTAGTTGCAATAGAGCCAAAAACGGGAAGAATACTTGCAATGGTTAGCACTCCTAGCTATGATCCTTCTTCTCTTGCATCTCACAATGCTGCGAACGCCAACAGGGCTTATAAAGATCTTGTGTCTAACATATATAATCCAATGCTAAATCGTTCAATATCTGAACTTTATGCTCCTGGATCTACCTTTAAGACTGTTGTTGCGGCAACCGCTTTAGAAACTGGAAAATATGATTTAAACACTTCGATTCCAGCTGGATCGGTTTACACTCTTCCGGGAACTCAAACTCATCTTACAAACGTTGTTCCAAGCGCAAGTGGAACAAATGGGCAAATATCGTTTGAAGACGCATTAGCGTATTCTTCAAATACGGCGTTTGCTCAACTAGGAGTGTCTTTAGGATCCGATGCAATTGTAAAGCAGGCTAAAAAGTTTGGATTGTTTAGCTCGTTTACTTTAGATGGTTCTGATTCAACTGGCTTCCCAATGAGAGTTGTTGCGTCTTTGCTTAATCAAAAGCCTACGCAAGATAAGCTTGCTCTTCAGTCGATTGGTCAGGGAGATGCCAGGGTTACACCTCTTCAAAACGCTATGATTGCGGCTGCTATTGCAAATAATGGCACTCTTATGAAGCCAACTCTTGTTGACTGTGTAAGATCTAGCGATTTGTCTGTTATATCTCAAACAACCCCTACTGTTATGAGTCAAGCTTTAAGTGCGCAAAGTGCTGCAAAACTTAATGCTATGATGCAAAGTGTGGTTGTAAAAAGTAACCCAAATCTTTCTTTGCCAAATGTTCATGTTGCTGCAAAATCAGGAACAGCACAAATTGGGTTTAGAAATCAGGCTATTAATGGTTGGGTTATTGGATTTGCACCAGCAGAAGACCCTAAAATAGCTGTAGCAGTTGTTATTCACAATGCAAGTACATACGGAACACTTACGGCAGGACCTATTATGCGACAGGTGATGAAGGAGGCGCTTAAGCAATGAAACTTGTTGAAGGACAGTTAGTTCATCATCGATACAGGCTAGATAGAAGGCTTGCACAAGGCGGTATGGGAGAAGTCTGGAAGGGCTTCGATATACAGCTGGGCAGAATAGTGGCCATTAAAGCGCTTAGAACAGACACTAATAATGTTGAAGCTAAATTGCGCAGACTTAGAGCAGAAGCACATAATTCGGCTAATCTTGCTCACCCAAACATTGCAGCGCTATTTGACTACTACGAGCATGATGGCATTGGTTTTTTGATTATGGAATATGTTCCTAGCAAGTCTTTGGCAGATTTGTATCATAAAGAAAAAACTGTAGAGCCAACGCGCTTGCTGCCTATTCTTATTCAAACCGCTAGAGGTCTTTTTGTTGCTCATTCGCATGGAGTAATTCATAGGGACGTTAAGCCAGCAAATATTATGGTTTCCGAAACGGGAAACGTAAAGATTACAGATTTTGGCGTTTCGTACTCTAACGACCAAGAGCAGATTACTCAAGATGGAATGGTTGTTGGAACGGCTCAATACATTTCCCCAGAGCAGGCTCAAGGAGAGCAGGCAACAGCACAGTCCGATATTTATTCTCTTGGCGTTGTTGCGTACGAAGGGCTTTGTGGCCATAGGCCATTTACTGGTGCCACGCCTGTAGATATTGCGGCAGCACACGTTAATGACCCTGTTCCGCCTCTTCCAGATAGCGTTGATGTTCAGCTAAGACAGTTTGTAATGTCAATGCTTTCTAAGAATCCAAAAGACAGACCTAAAGATGCTCTTGTTGTTTCGAAAGTGCTTGCAAAAATCGAAAGAAGACTTTTGGATCAGCAAACAGCATTCAACAATAAAAATCCAATAGATTCTTCCAGCGCAAATCGCATTAGACGCAGCGTTAGAAGTGTTCCAAAAACTCAAGTGAATATTATTAACATTTTGAATAATAACGACCGCAAGGAGCAGCAATGAGTAACACAATGCCTACCTCATTAGCGAATGGACGGTACCAATTAGGTGAATTGATTGGCCGCGGTGGAATGGCCGAAGTGCGAGTCGCAGAAGATAAGCGCTTGGGTCGTACCGTTGCTGTTAAAATCATGCGTTCTGATTTGGCAAATGACGAGATCTTTTTGTCTCGCTTCCGCCGAGAAGCGCATTCAATCGCGCAGATGAACAATCCAAACATAGTAAATATCTATGATTCTGGAGAAGAATCTGTTGTAGACGACAATGGCGTAGAAGAGCATTTGCCGTATCTTGTTATGGAATACGTTAAAGGCAAAACACTTCGCGACATTCTTAAGATGAACGGTGCTTTAAGCCAGCGTGATTCTGAGCAGGTTATGCTTGGCGTTTTAAACGCATTGGAATATTCGCATAGAATGGGCGTAATTCACCGAGACATTAAGCCTGGAAACATTATGATTTCCGAGCAGGGCATTGTTAAGGTTATGGATTTTGGAATTGCCAGGGCGCTAGACGATTCTGCAACAACAATGACGCAATCGCAGGGTGTTGTTGGAACCGCGCAATACTTGTCTCCAGAGCAGGCTCGCGGCGAGCAGGTTGACATGCGATCCGACTTGTATTCTGCAGGATGCGTTTTATACGAGATGCTAACTGGAAGGCCGCCTTTTACTGGCGATTCCGCTGTTGCAATCGCATATCAGCACGTTTCGGAAGTGGCCACGCCTCTAAGCACACTTGTTCCTGGCTTGCCTGCAATGTGGGATAAGATTTGCGCTAAAGCAATGGCAAAAGATAGGCAGAACAGGTACGCAACAGCTGCAGAGTTTAAAAACGACATATTAGCGTTTATGAATGGCGGTGTTCCTGTTGCAGCAGCCTTTAATCCTTTAACCGATTTGGCTAATATGCGTGCAAGAAAGCAGGCGGAGCAGAACGCTGCAACGCAGGCTATGGGTGCTGCAGACACCGCCTCTACGCAAAGCTTTGGTGCCATTACAGGGCAGTTTGATGCGTACCAAAATTCGGGATACAACACTAGAGCAGCTCAGCGTGCTGCAAGCCAGGCAAAAAGAAGCAAGCGTATTGTTATTGCTTCTGTTATATCTGCGATTGTTTGCGCGATTGTTGTTGGCGGAATCTTGTTTATGTTAAATCGCAGTAAGATTGCTGGAGATATTGTTGTTCCAACGTTTACAGAAACAACTACTCAAGATGCTGCTAAAGAAAAGCTTCGTGCTCTTGGTCTCATTCCAGATATTTTGGAAGACGATAAGTCTACTAAGCCAGAAGGTACTTTTACCAGGCAGTCTCCTAAAGGTGGGGATAAAGTTGCATCTGGTTCTAGAGTTAGTGTTTGGTTCTCTGTTGGCCCTCAGTCAACTAAGATTCCAGATGTTACTGGAAAATCGCAAGAAGCTGCTAGAAAGGCTCTTGAAAGGGCAGGATTTAAGATTTCTAACGTTAGAGTGGAAGACAGTACAGACGTTAAAAAGAATCATGTTACACGAACGGACCCAGTTGCAGATTCGTTTGCAGATAAAGGTTCAATGGTTACTTTGTACATCTCTTCTGGTTTAACAAAGATTCCTGATGGAATGGTTGGCCAATCTAAAGATGTTGTTACTAGCGAATTGCAAAATCTTGGTTTTACCGTTAACACTGTAGAAGAAGAATCTGAAACAGCTGCAGAAGGAACTGTTACTAAGATGAATCCGTCTGCTGGGGCTGCTGTAAAGCCGCATAGCGCTATAACGCTGTATGTTTCTAAAGGCAAGCCTAAGGTAGAGGTTCCACATGTTGCTCTTGGCGTAACAACGTTAAAGCAGGCCAAGCAAATATTGGAAGCAAAGGGCTTTAAGGTTGTTGCCGACGCTTCTGCTAAAGATGATGATCTTGTTGAAAGCATGTCGGAAAAAGAAGGATCTAAGATAGACAAAGGCTCTACAATAACGCTTACTGTAAGGACTTTGCAATCTTCCTTAGATAGCAATTTAAGATATGGAAGAAGAACAGATCCTGGAAGAACTTCTAGCTCCGACTCTTCGTCTACTTCTACAACAACAAGCGATAGTGGATTCTAACGATAGTGGATTCAAGCGATAGTGGATTCTAAGTAGTCTAAACTATTTAAGCACTATCTAAGCTATCTAAATAACTAAAACGCCGCCTAGTTTTGCACGTTGTTTTAACGGCATCTAGGCGGCGTTTTGTATTTAGTTGTTTTTGTATTTAGCTACTAAATAGTCTTATCAAACGGCTTATCAAATATGTATAGCAAATCAGCAAATTGTTTGCTAGTAAACCGTTGCTGTATACGCAGACATCTCTCTTAAGAACGGAATCGTTGCAGACGCAAACGGATATACCCATTGCATAAGAATTGAAATTAAAATTACGTATATGAGCGCAGAAAGAACTATTCGTACAGGTAGGATTCCAGGCTGTAGCCTCATAAGTCCACCGAAAATGCTGAACTCTGGCTTTGGCTTTAATCCAGCGCGGATTTGACGCCTTAAAGGCCACTGCCAAGCAATGCCAGCAGCGGCGAAGATAATTATGTACGAAACTAGAGCAATAAGCATGATTGGCACAAGAGAATCAAGGCGAGAAGCCAAAGATTGCTGCTCGTTGTTTACAAACTTAACTTGGCCATTTGCATCTACGGTAGAAAGTTCTTTAGGAATACCGTCAGAAACTTTAGCCCAATACTCTAGCTCGCCAAAGCTAACAAAACGGAACTTAGGCGTAGAATACTTTGGTTCGCAAGTAACAAGCGTAATTAGGCGCTTTTTAGGATTTTTGCTGTGGTTTAATGGGTCTTTGTCAAGAACTTCACTCTGTTCTGGCTTAACAATCTTGTGAGTAACGTACTTGTAAACAAACCAGTAATCTTTTGTGCGAACAATAATAGGATCACCTTTTTGGAATCGGTCAACATCTGCTAAAGGCTGACCGTAGCCGTTGCGGTGTCCACTAATACCAAAGTTTCCAACTTCTCCTGGCATTTCTGTTTTAGGGAAGCGTGCAAGGCCTCGTCTATTTAATATTTCTAGGCTAACACCTTCAACAAGATTGCGTTCCCATTGATCTCCAAACCTAGGAATATAGACTCTAGCAACAAGATCTCCGTACTTTACTTTTTGTAATTTAGGAGGATCGTCTACCTGCGGAAGAGCAATCTTTGTTTTCTTTCCAGCAGCAGGATTCTTCCAGGAAACGGCTTCGCGAGTTTCAAACTGTACGTGTTCAGATTGCGCACCAGTCCACCACATTTGCCAGACAATGTACAATGCACAAACAATTGCGAAAGCTATAAGAATTTCTCCAATAACACCAGCTATTGTCCAAATTAAGCTGGTTCCTGAGCTTTTGGTTTCGTTACGTTCGTGCATGTAGTTAGAACGCTTCATTTTACTCCTTTATTGCCTGGTGGAATGGTGTTGAGGAATATTGCCAATAAAATCGGCATCTTTTGGAACAGAGGCAAATCTTAGAGGTTGCAGTAATGCAGACGATTCTAAGAACTTTAAGTTTCCCCGCTTTTCCACTTTCCATCCCAGCCCAAAAGTGCTGACATAGTCTTTATATGTTTGAATTGCTGGAGAATCATCCAGCGCTTCTAGCATGTTTTCAACTGAGCCAATAGCAGATATTCTATACGGTGGCGAGTACTGATGGCCCTGCAGCATAAGCACGTTTCCAATGCAAACAACAGCGGAATTAAACAACACTCGTTGACCCTGAATCGTCATTGCCTCTGCTCCGCCCCTCCAAAGGGCATTTACAACAGCTTCTATGTCTTGTTGGTGAATTACATAGTCATTTATATTTGAGGAGCTTCCAGACCCGTTTACGGCCGTTTTCCAAAGTGGTGAATCGTTTAGCGTAACCGTAATGCCTGGACCCTGTATTGCTGGGAGCATTGTGCTTGTTCCAGTATCGTCTGAAGATTCAGAACCATTAGATGTGCTTGTTAGCGTTTTGTTTAAAAGATTAACCTTAGAATCTAGCTCTTTAACATCTTCTCGCAAATCTTTTGCTCTTTGAGAATTTCTTTCCACCATCTGGCCCGTATCGGAAGTAACAAATGCCGTACGATTTATGCGCAGATTAGTGATGAATAAGTACCCTGTAAAACAAATCGCTAATGCTACGGCAACGCTACCTAATAGCGATTTTTTAGCGCCGTGCCTACCTGTTTGTTTTGCCATAATGCTCATTCTTCTTCTTGCGTTCGAGTGTAACTATTATTATAGCGTGTAGCCGATTGATTGGAGTGTTACTGTTATGGCTGACGAAGAATTGAATAAATTGAACACCACTTCATCTGCCGATGTGGATGAGGCTCAAAACTCTTCTAAAGAAGACGTGTATGGCGTTCCTATGGAGCAGGTTGAAGCTGTTTTGAACGCAACTGCAGATAAAGAGTCTTTATCTCCGCAAATACAGCGCATGATGAAGCGTCAAGAAGAAAATACTCGCAGGGTTGAAGAGGCCATTAAGGGCACTAAAGCTAATGCTGGATGGTTTGTTCCACTCTTCTGCACGCTTATGATTGTTGGATTGTTCTGGGCTGTTGTTTATTACTTGAATCCTTCGCTCCCAATTCCTGGAATTGGAGCATTTAATCTTTTAATCGCAGCATGCTTGGTTATGGCTGGATTCTTAATGACAATGTGCTGGAGATAGTTGTTATACAACTTAGTTAATTCCTGATGGCTGCATGTAAAGCGTGCAGCCATTTTTTGTTATTTTGATTGCGTGCTGCTTGCGCGAATAATTACGTGGTTATTTTTAGAATCGGTAGTTGCAATAATCCTAGTTTTTCCGCCGTCTTTTAGCTTAAGTCTTTTCTTTAGATCATTTACGCTTAGTGGAAAATTATATGTTGCAATATTTGCGTAAGTCACATTTAAAAGTGCTTTGCTAATTTCTTTTTTGTTTAAACTAAAAATATTATCTATTTTCCAAATGTTTCCAGGGAAGTTAGATTCATATTCGCAAGATATAAAAACGTGGCTGTTGCTTGCGATTTGCAAGACGTTGTATTTGGAGCTTAAAAGCCTAAAACAGCCCGACTTCATAATTGAAGCGTTTGGTTCATAAACATATTTAGCCCAATTAGCCCAATTATTTATACTTAAGACGTTTGAGCTTTGTTGGTTTTTTGTATCTGGTTCTTGCGATTCGTGTAGTTCTTGCGATTCTTCTTCTACTTTATTTAAGTCTGGATT
Organism: Bifidobacterium sp. UMB1197; assembly: GCF_030217745.1. Lineage (NCBI taxonomy): Bacteria > Bacillati > Actinomycetota > Actinomycetes > Bifidobacteriales > Bifidobacteriaceae > Bifidobacterium > Bifidobacterium sp. UMB1197. Next base: position 242,223 of record NZ_JASOOL010000001.1, read on the forward strand.
GTATTTTGCGTTAAAAACGGTTACTGAATCGTTATTTACGCAGTAAACATCAACGTTTGAATGCATGTTTGAGTCCAACACTAAAAGCAGCTCTTTGCACTCGTTATTGTGCGAAACAATGTGTATCTGGCTAACGTTTCCGCTAAAGTCGCAAACAGCTTTTTTCCAATCAAGCATAGGCGATAGTTTTATAAGCAAAAATTGCGCAACGCGTAGTATATGCGATTTTAGTTCAAGAACATTAGGCGTGCAGTCTTCGATTGCGTACGTTCTAGCTCCGCTCTTATCTCGTCTTGCGGGGTCAATGTAAATAAGCGTTGCTTGGTCTATTTTTTCTAGAGCTTCTACGCTTGTTGAATTTATGCATTGAACATTATTTAGGCCCATAGCAATCATGTTGTGTTGGCTTATGGCCGATAATTCTTCTTGTTTTTCTACGCAAATGGCCTTGTTGAATTCTTGGCTCATAATTGCGCAGTCCACTCCAAATCCACCTGTTAAATCGATTAGAGTTGTTTTGCATTTATCAATATTGTTGTTTTTTATAAGACGATTTGCAAGGCGTGCTTTATACTGTGCGGTTGCTTGCGATGAGCACTGTTCCATAGAAATATGAGCTGGATATATTACGCGCTCGTTTTTATACCATATTGGCAACTTTGTTTTTGCAATCTGCTTGCCGCTTATTTGATTAACAGCAAAAGCAACATTAACGTTTGGGTTATTAGACGCTTTTAGAGCAGCATCTTTTGGGTTAGTGTTTTGATTTTGATTAATAAAATCAATCGTCTGCTGGTTTTGCTTTTGTAATTGGCTTGGACAAGTGTTGTTAGATTGCATAATTCTATTTTTGATTAAGGTTTAGAGAAAGTCACAATTTTCCAAAAATGTGGATAACTGTTATGCACTTATCAACAGGGCTAAAAAAGTAGAGTTATCAACGATTGTGCATAACAATGTGGATAACTTATTGAGATATACCCACGTTATACCCAGGTTATCCACTTTTATGTCCACAATTGTGGAGAACTACACGCGTGTAATTTAGATGCATATCAATTAGTTTTAAATCAAGCAAAATGCGCATATTGCCAAAAGAGCTATAAGAGTTAGCAAAGAATAAACAGCAAAACGCTCATTAAAAGATGCTTTTTTAAGAAGCGGATTATTAACACCAAGCAAAGTAGACAGCACTATTCCCGTAACAAGGCCGCCAATATGTGCTTGCCAGGCAATATTTGGAACCAATAAAGGCATAGCAATAGTTAAACCAATCCAAATTAAAGTTCCATTAACGCTTTCGCCAAGTCGCCATTGTGCAACCAAAAGAGCGCCAATAAGTCCCATAATGGCTCCAGATGCTCCATAGGCGGCGAGTATCCAGTTTTCTGTAAGTTTGCAGTAAAGCAAAGTGGCAACGCATCCACCGAGTCCGCTAATAGCGTATAAGAAGAAGAATTTCCACCTTCCAAAGAATCTTTCAAGTTCTATTCCAAGCGAATATAGGCATAACATATTAAAAAGTATGTGCGTAAATCCTGGAGAATGCACAAACATAGATGTAAACCAAGTCCAACTTGCTTTTGTGATTAAAAATGGCGCAAAAGCTGTGTTTTCAATAAACAATTGATACGCGTTTGGCAAAAAAGTGTGAAGAATAATCTCAATAATCCATACAAACACGCAAATGTAGATAATTGAATACGTTGCGCTTTTGCAATTAGTCTTAAAGCGTTTAACAATATTATTTACATCAAAATTGTTCATAAAATAACATTATCTAATCGCATACACAAATAATCACAGTCTAATAATCACAGTCTAAAATAAGGTAAAAAATTTTATACGACTTAATAGTAAAAATGTAGTAAAAAAATAGCAAAAAGATGCAAGTATTAAAAAAAATCACTATTATAGTGAATACACGAGTAAACTCGGTATAAAACGTTGACTTGGACGAGCAGGTCAGCTTAACGAAAGGAGCCATCATGGAGAACAGGTCCTCTGGCGGTTGGAAGTTCTTTGCACTGCTCTTTGGAGCACTGCTCGCAGGTATTGCAGCATTGTATGTGTACAAGCAGCATAATCCTGATTACGATCCATGGGAGCAGCCATGGGAGAACAGCTCTTCGCCAATTAATTTGGGTGTAGAAAAGGAAAATAAAGAAGAAGCTGAAGAAGCTAAACCAGTTGAAGCTTAGATAAAATAAACTTTTCTGCATTAAAACTTAAACATTATTAGGCAGCGTTTTGTGATTTTTGCAAGACGCTGCTTTTTATAATGCAAAACAAAATCATAGATAGATAAGTATATAAACATGTAGATAAACAAAAGGCGATAATCAGCAAATGCCAATTATCGCCTTTTATTAAATCAAGCGTTAAACGCTTTTAAATACTCACTCGGCAGTTGGAAGAGCACCAGTGTGCCAAATGCGATCGAGGTAATCTTCGATAGAGCGATCAGAAGAGAAGTAACCAGAGTTGGCTACGTTCAAAACCGCCATGCGAGCCCACTTCATTGGGTCGCGGTAAGTTTCCTCAATCTGAGCCTGAATGTCCATGTAAGAGCTGAAATCAGCCATTGCCATGAAGTAATCGTGAGTAAGCCAATCATTAACGAGTGGCTCATACACGCTCTTGTCGCCGTTAGAGAAGGTGCCATCGGCAACCATGTCTACAGCGGTCTTCAAACGAGGATCAGACTCGTAGTACTTGCGGGAGCCGCCGTGATCGTAGCCTTCAGCGTAGAGCTTCTCAACCTCATCAACGGTCATGCCGAAGAGGAAGAAGTTCTCAGCGCCAACGCGCTCGCGAATCTCAACGTTTGCGCCGTCGAGAGTACCAACGGTCAAAGCGCCGTTCAAAGCGAACTTCATGTTGCCAGTACCAGACGCTTCCTTACCAGCCTGAGAAATCTGCTCGTCCAAATCGGTGGCAGGAATCAAGTTCATAGCAAGTTCAATGTTGTAGTTTGCTGGGAAGAACACAGCGAGCTTGCCCTTGCACGCTGGGTCGTTATTCACCACGCGAGCAACATTGTTGATGAGCTGAATGGTGAGCTTTGCCATTGCGTAACCTGGAGCGGACTTAGCGCCAAAGAACACGGTACGTGGGAGCATCTTGTCGACGTCGATTGTGCCGTTCTTAATTCCAGCGTATGTGGAGATAACCTGGAGGATCTTCATGGACTGGCGCTTGTACTCGTGCAAACGCTTAACAATGGTGTTGAACATTGTGTCTGGGTTGATTTCAAAGCCATACTTGTGCTTTGCAAAATCAACGAAGGCAAGCTTGTTCTGCTTCTTAACTTCGGCGAACTTCTTAACGAATGCCTTGTCGTCAGCCAATGGCTTTAAGCCTTCGAGAAGCTCCAAATCACCCTGCCATGCGTCGGTGCCCAAGCCCTCAGTAATAAGAGCAGACATACGTGGGTTGCTCAAACGCACAAAGCGACGAGGAGTTACGCCGTTAGTAACGTTCTTGAACTTATCTGGGTAAACGCTGGAGAAGTCCTTTAAGGTAACATCCTTCAACAACTCAGAGTGAAGCTCGGCAACGCCGTTAACGTAAGAACCGCCGTAGGTAGCCAAGTAGGCCATACGAACTACAGCACCTTCGCCATTTTCGTCGGCGTCGGTAGCAATGCGCATGCGCTCAACCTGATCTTCGGAAACACCCTTGCTGCGAAGCTCGTTGCGGAACTGCTCGCTAATGCCCTGAATAATCTCAAGGTGGCGTGGCAAAAGTTCGCCAATAAGCTTGGCTGGCCAAACTTCCAAAGCCTCTGGAAGAAGCGTGTGGCAAGTGTAGTTAAAGGTCTTAGTTGTAATACCCCAAGCGGTGTTCCAATCGTAGCCGTACTCGTCCATAAGAACGCGCATAAGCTCTGGAATACCAATAACTGGGTGAGTATCGTTCAACTGGAAGTTGATCTTGCTTGGGAAGGTTGTAAGGTCTGGCTTATCTTGGCCTGGGTAGAACACGCGAATAGCGTCGTGAATAGAAGCAGCAACAAAGAAGTACTGCTGCTCAAGACGCAAAGCCTTGCCCTGTGGAGTGGAATCTTCTGGATAAAGAATCTTGGAGATATTTTCTGCTTCAACCTGTGGCTTAACAGCGTCCAAGTACTCGGACTTGTTAAAGGTGAGCAAATCGAATTCGTCGTAAGACTTAGCAGTCCACAAGCGAAGAGTGTTTACGCGACCAGAATTGTAGCCTGGGACCATGTAGTCAACTGGTACTGCACGAACAGCCCAATCTGGCTTCCATACGCGCTTGCCGTTTTCTTCAACAACCTTGCCGCCAAAGTTAACGCGCTGATCGCGACCATAGTCGATATGTCCCCATGGCTCTTCGTTGCTAAGCCAGTAATCAGGAGTTTCTACCTGCTTACCCTGCTCATCAAAGCGCTGCTTAAAAATACCATAACGATATTGGATGCCGTAGCCAAATGCTGGCACGCCAATAGAGGCGAGCGAGTCGATAAAGCAGGCTGCGAGACGACCCAAACCGCCGTTACCTAAACCTGGCTCATACTCAGCGTCGATAACATCTTTTGGCTCAAAACCAAGATTTGTAACAGCCTTGTTGAACTGATCGGTAAGACCAGCGTTAAGCAAAGCGTTTTCAAGCTGCTTGCCCATTAAGAACTCTGCGCTCAAATAGCCAACAGCCTTGGTTTTTCCGTTAATCATGTCATGCTGGGTCTGCATCCAAGAATCCATCAAATGGCGACGGACCGCGGTAGCAGCGGCAACATACACATCAGCCGTAGTGGCCTGTTCTGGGGTGACACCCTGGGTGTACTTCAGATGTTCTTGAAGTTCTTTGGCAAATGCCGCCGCAGTAGTCTTGGCTTTCGGCGCGACGTGTTTAGTCATATTTGACTCCTTGTGCCGTGAATAATATATTTACCTAAAATGTGCGAATAGCAACCCTTGATTATGTTGGTTGTAGCCGCGCCAAATTGCACTTAACAAGACGGTACGCGGCAATGCACACGTTTTCATTGTTGATGATAGCACAACCCCAAACCCTTATTAAGAATTATTCACAATATAACTTTTGTAAAACACTGTTAAAATCGCAGATAATAGTTAGATAATTCATGAGATAATTTAAGTATGTCTGTTATACGAGAAGCTGATATAAGTGGTGCTAAAAAATCGTTTGAAACGTGGGCAAATAGTGCAAAAGCTTATATAAAATCTGTAAAAGATAAAAAAGATTTATGCTGCGTAAATTCCAATGAGATTGGCGTTAGTTTAAACGATGAAGCAATGGCTGTTAGATATTCGCTTTATGTATTAGAGCAGATAGCGCCTGGTTGCGCTGTGGAAGTGAGAGTGGCTCCTTGGGGAGCTGTGAAAATTTTGGAAGGTCCGCATTCGGATCCGCATAATTTAACGCCACCAGATGTTATAGAACTTGACCCAGATGTTTGGCTGCGACTTTCTTGCGCAATAACAAAATGGGATTACGAGCAGCAAATTGGAAATATAAGCGCAGTTGGAGAGCGAGATAATTTAAGCAATCTGCTGCCCGAACTTACAAAAGTTCTTTTAGATAATTAAGTTAGATAATCAAGTTAAATAACAAGCTAAATAATCAAAACTACTTATCTTTATGCATAAAATTAGGCATAGGCATAGGAATGTGATGATGAATAGCGCCAGAATTGCTAGACGATTTGTCTTTAGTGGCGGCCTGAGCGGCAGACTGAGCAGCCCACTCGGCGTAGTCGTCTAAATCGTCATCTCCACTCGAAACGGAATCATGCAAGCTGCCGGCATCATCATTACCAGCATTAGTGTTGATGTCTTTAGAATCATCTTCTACAGATAAACTTTCAGAATTATCTTGGTTATCTAGATAATCCTCGGTGTTATTGTAGTTATCAGATTCAAACGGATCGAAGGATCCTTGACCAGGCTCGTGAGTGTTAAGCTCTTTAGCAAGCTCGTCGTAATCCGTATCGGTCGTCAGGTATTTGAGCTTACGGGCAATTTTCTGTTGCTTTGCCTTCTGTCGTCCGCGGCCCATCTGACCCCCTCTAATTTACCAAAACAATCAATTCATCACACAAGAGCGTACCACTTTGCCGCAACAGAGTATATTGTCTGAGTGAACTTTTACCATAAAAGCCATATTTTAGGCGTAAAAATCGCAAGGAAAATTGCGTGTGTAAGGAGTTTAAAATGGAGCAAGAAGCACAGGTTACAGCTGCTGGAAATGAGATAAGCGCAAGCTTTATGGCAGCTCAAAAGCGTTCAGACGCAACGCTTGAGAAGCTAAAGGCAAATCCTAGCTCCTTTACAATGCTTACGGGAGATAGGCCAACAGGAAGGCTCCACCTGGGTCATTACTTTGGTTCGATTCGTGAGCGTGTCGCAATGCAAAATCTTGGCGTAAACACAAATGTGATTATTGCAGACTACCAGGTGATTACAGATAGAGACACTGTTGAACACGTAAAAGATAACGTGCTAAATCTTGTTCTTGATTACATGGCTGCTGGAATTGATCCTAAAAAAACAATGATTTTTACGCACTCCGCTGTGCCTGCAGAAAATCAGCTTATGCTGCCATTTTTGTCTTTAGTTACAGAAGCGGAATTGCATAGAAATCCTACTGTTAAAGCCGAAATGGAAGCTTCGGGTCACGCTTTAACAGGACTTTTGCTTACGTACCCAGTGCATCAGGCTTGCGATATTTTGTTCTGCAAAGCAAATGTTGTGCCAATTGGCAAAGATAATTTGCCACATATTGAGATTACGCGCACGATTGCTCGCAGGTTTAACGAGCGATACGCAAAGAAGAATCCTGTTTTCCCAGAGCCAGCTGCGATTCTTTCGGATACGCCAGAGATTCCAGGATTAGACGGGCGCAAGATGAGCAAGTCTTACGGAAACTCGATTATGCTGGGCGCAACCGCAGAAGAAACAGCAAAGTTGATTAAAAAAAGCCCAACCGATTCCGAGCGAACAATTACTTTTGACCCAGTGGCACGTCCGCAGGTTTCTGCACTTTTGACTACTGCGGGCTTGGTTACAGGCAGGGATCCAAAGGATATTGCTCAAGAAATCGGCGATGCTGGTGCAGGTGCGCTAAAGGCGTACGTTATTGAATCTGTAAACAACTTCCTTGCTCCACACCGCCAGCGTAGAGAAGAATTGGCCAAAGATATGGATTCAATCCGCGATATTTTGCACGACGGAAATGCGCGAGCTGCCGAGATTGCGCAGGAGACGCTTGAGCAAGTGCGCGAAGCGATGAATATGAAGTACTGATTAATTCTTGATTGATTGCATATTTTGATTGCATACAAATAAAACGCCCAGTAGTTGCTGGGCGTTTTAATTATTCTCTATATGACTAAATATCGTATAGCCTAAATATCGTATCGCCAGTTTTTACTAAATATCGTATCGCCAGTTTTTATCTGTTATAACGCGCGCAACCGCAAGGCCTAATGGCAAGCAAATAATCACCATAAATGCGCGGAATGTCCAGTCTAAAGCAGGAAGCGTATTAAACTGACCAAGATAAAACATTGCGCGATACATGTAAAGTCCAGGAACCATAATCACAATAGATGGAACCGTAAGACTAATGCGCGGGTAGCCCAAGTATTGCGGCGCCCAGCCTCTATGCACAATTGAGCGCCAAGCAGAAGCCAAAAGACCAGCAAGCAAAGCGCCAGTAAATGCTGCGATTTCTGCAGCAACACCAAAATCGGCCATTGTTAAGCGCAGAGTATCGGTAATTGCTCCGATTACTCCAGCAACAAAACACATTCGTTGAGGCGAATTAAACAGAACGGAGAATCCCCACACACCTGCAAATGCTGTGATCATTCTAAGAACAGTATTAAGCCAAGGATTTAAGCCCAAAGGAGTAAAGCCTTGAGGATTTAGCTGAACAAGGCTTGCAACCATCCAGCCAGCAAGAGTGCCCATTAGAATAATCGCCATTGTGTAGCAAAGCCGCTGAATTCCAGAAGGAAAATCAATCTTAGCAATATCTAAGCCGCCTGTAATAAGCGGGAAGCCTGGAATCACAAACAAAACAGAACCAATATAAGCTGTATTGTGATACAAAGCAGAAGGGTCAAAGCAGCCAACAATGCGCAAAGAAGCGATGCAGCTTAAAGCGCCAACAGCAACGGCAATAAACGTTACAACAAATTGATTTAGATGATGCATAAACATGCGTCTTCTAACGTAGTGGCCGATTCCCGCGCCAATAAAAGCGCCAAGCATGTCGTAAGCGCCGCCGCCGAGCAAAAATGCGAAGGATGCGCATGCTACAGCAGAGGCAAGGCCGGCGAACCACGGTTTATAAAGAGGTTTGCGGTTTTTGATTAGGTCTAGACGGTCGTGAACTTGGCGAACGGTAAGCGGCGCGGAAGAATCGCCAGCAGGATTTTCGTTAAATGAAGCGGCGGAATTGTTTTTAAGCCCAGAATCTAAATTATTTTGGCTATTTTTGACATTTTGAACGTGAGAAAAATGTTCAACATATGTTTTTTCTGGCTGAAGTGCAAAAATTCCACGAGGTTTTTCTTTGCGAATCGCCTCTTGAATGGCCATTTTTTCTTCGATTTTTGCAGCGTGCTCCTCCGACTGCTTAGCGGCTTGAACAATAGCATTCTCGTTGCTGCCAGCTTGAAGAGTATCTACTAGCTCCTTAGAAACAGTGGCTTTTGAATGGTATAAGGAATCGTTTCCAAGCTTAACGTTAAACCAATCTGCAAAATGCTCAAGAAGCCAGATTCGCTCTGTGTTTACGCCAGTAGTAGGCAAATCAACAACTTCTGTAATGCGCTCGTGCCTATCTGTGCAAGTTGCTTCAATGTCGGTTAAATTAACGTCTGCACGAACGTTTACGCCCATAGGCTCGCCAACGCGGTGCATTAGCTCGCGAACGCGATAGCTTCCAGTGCCAGCGCCTAAGCCCAAAGCTCCAACGCGAATAATAATGCTGGATTTTGCGGCAATGCCAGCCTGTGTAACTGGTTTATCCCAATCGCGCTCAACGTCTTCCATGTCTAGCGGAATCGCGTGCGTTTGAAAGCGTCCAGAAGGCTTTCCAACAATATGGCCAGTCCGAAGTATTTTTGGCTCGTTACTATTGCTGCTATTACTACTGCCACTATCCGCGTTATTATCTTCTATGCTCACAATTTTTTAGTATACGCAGCACATTGTCTATAAAAAATTTATATAAAAAATCAGTCCTAAGGTCGGTTCACAATTATGTTGGAATCTCGCTGGAAACAAAGGCTGTGGGCTTGCAACTTTTGACCTAAATAACCGCGGAGGAGCCGCGGAAGTCAAATGACCAAGCAACCTTATGACTAGCACAAGGAGGTCTGATGACAACTCAAAATCAACAGGTAACTCCAGCAGACGCAACGATTGTAACGTCTGGTTTAGGGCGAAAAGGCCCAGAGGAGCGCGAACTGCCAGCATCGCTTAAGCAAGACATGGATTTGTGCTTGCACATTCTGCGCGATGTTTTGGGCGAATTTGATGAAAAATTATTAACCGTATTTGACGAAGTGCGCTTAAATGCTGTAAATGCAAGCGCTGCCCACTTTGCGCAAATGCTTGATGCTCAAGAAGAGGAAGACAACGGCTTAAGCAAGGCTGTAGAAAAAATCAATGGCATGGATTTGCCAGATATGCAGCTTTTAGCTCGTGCCTTTGCTACATACTTCCATCTTGCAAACCTTTGCGAAGAAAACTACAGGGTTTCTGTGCTGCATCAGCGTGAATGCGATGTTGAGGACTCCAACCCAGTGGACCCTGTAAACGAGTTAACTTGCGCATATCATAAGTTGCTTACAGAAATGAGCCCTGCGCAGGCTAAGGAATTGCTTGCAAAGCTTGAGTTCCACCCAGTTTTTACTGCGCATCCAACCGAAGCTAGGCGCAAGGCTGTAGCTGGTAAAATCCGCAGAATATCGCAGCTTTTAAGCAAGCACAATACTTTAGGTGGATCGGATAAGCGCGAAAATTATCGTATGCTATACAACGAGATTGACGCATTGCTGCGTACGTCTCCAATCGCACTTAAAAAGCCAACTCCTGTTGAAGAAGCAGACACGATTCTAGACATTTTTGACGCCACTTTATTCAACACAATTCCGCTGGTTTACCGCCGATTTGACGATTGGCTGCTAGGCAAGAAGGCAGGCTTGGTGCCACCGCGTTGCCCAGCATTCTTCCACCCAGGAAGCTGGATTGGTTCCGATAGAGACGGAAATCCAAACGTTACAGCAAAAGTTAGTAGGCAGGTTGCTCGAAAGTTTAGCGACCACGTTCTTGCTGCTCTAGAAGCGCGCACGCGTGAAGTTGGAAAATGCTTAACAATGGAAACGCGTACAACTCCTCCTAGCGTTGAGCTTTTGGAGCTTTGGAATCGCCAGCGAGAAATGAGCGAGCAGCTAACCGAAAACGCTTCCGACGTTTCAAACAGCGAACCGCATAGAGCCGTTATGCTTGTTATGGCAGATCGTTTGCACAGAACGATTAGCCGAGATACAGACTTAATGTATCATTCTTGCGAAGATTTTATTGAAGACTTGCACATTGTGCAGAGGTCGCTTGCGGCTGCTGGCGATTCGCGCGCAGCTTATGGTCCGCTTCAAGATCTTATTTGGCAGGCACAAACATTTGGCTTCCACATGGTGGAAATGGAGTTCCGCCAGCATTCGCTCGTGCATTCGCGCGCTTTGGAAGATATTCGCGAACACGGTTTGCACGGGGAGCGTGGCCCGCTTCAGCCAATGACCCGCGAGGTTCTAGACACATTCCGCGCGCTTGGAGCTATTCAAAAGCGCAACGGTATGCGTGCAGCTCGCCGATACATTATCTCGTTTGCAAAGTCTGCTCAGCATGTTCGCGATGTGTTTGAGCTTAATCGCCTTGCGTTTGCTCACCCACAAGATGCGCCAACAATCGACGTAATCCCACTTTTTGAGCAGCTGGAAGATTTGCAGAACTCGGTTAATGTTTTGGAAGAAATCATTAAGATTCCAGAAGTTCAGGCTCGCTTAAAGGCCACTGGCCGCAAGATGGAAGTTATGCTTGGCTACTCCGATTCTTCCAAAGACGCTGGCCCTACATCTGCAACACTTGCTTTGCACTCCGCTCAAGAGCGTATTGCTCAGTGGGCTAAAAAGCACGATATTGACCTAACGCTGTTCCATGGCCGTGGTGGCGCTGTTGGACGAGGCGGAGGCCCTGCAAACCGTGCTGTTTTGGCTCAGCCAGTTGGGTCGGTAAATTGCCGATTTAAGCTTACTGAGCAGGGCGAGGTGATTTTTGCTCGCTACGGAAACCCAATTTTGGCGATTCGTCACTTGGAATCCGTGGCTGCGGCAACTTTGCTTCAGTCGGCTCCAAGCGTTGAAAAAACAAACACAGAGATGACGCATAAGTATGCGGATATGGCTCAAAAGCTTGATGTTGCAGCGCATAATCGATTCATTGATTTGCTGCAAACCAACGACTTTACACCGTGGTTCTCAACCGTTACACCGCTTAGTGAGATTGGTTTGCTCCCAATTGGTTCACGCCCTGCAAAGCGAGGCCTTGGCGCAAAGTCTTTGGATGATTTGCGTACAATCCCATGGGTGTTCTCTTGGGCACAGGCTCGAATCAATTTGGCAGCGTGGTACGGCCTGGGTACGGCCTGCGAAGAGTTTGGCGACTTGCAAACTTTGCGCAAAGCGTACGAAGAATGGCCACTTTTCAGCACTTTTATTGACAACATTGAGATGTCTTTGGCAAAAACAGATGAGCGCATTGCTCGCATGTATCTAAGCCTTGGAGATCGCGAAGATTTGAGCAATAAAGTGCTTTCCGAGATGCAACTTACTCGCAAGTGGGTTTTGCAAATTGTTGGAAATAAATGGCCGTTGCAACACCGCCATGTGCTTGGCCAGGCAATTCGCGTGCGTTCGCCGTACGTGGATGCGCTTTCTGTGATTCAGTCGCTTGCGCTCCACAAGCTGCGCAACAAGGTAGATAAAGAAGAGCTTAGCGAAAGTCAGCAAGCAGAGTTTATTTACTTGATTCTTTGCACAGTTTCTGGTGTTGCTGCAGGCCTACAAAACACTGGATGATTTTAATAAATTACTGAATCAAGAAGGCTCTCGTATTTGCGAATTGCAATACGGGAGCTTTTTTGATAATAGGCTTATATTCTTAAACAAAATTCTTATTTACTACGAAAGATACAATATATTCTGAGTCAAAAATTTTACACTTTAAGCAACTGAAAATATTGCCAATGCCAGTGTAGGAGGTAATAATGCAAGAAGAAGTCAGCGAAGATTTTGCTAATGAAGATTCAGTTTTAGCTACATCGGTATTAAACGCAATGCTTGCAGGGAATCGCAAATTTGCAGACGGCAATTCAGCGTTTGCAGGCGTAAATTCAGAATCGCGCATGAAACTTATTGACGGTCAGCATCCTGGAGCTGTTGTGCTTTCGTGCGCAGATTCGCGAGTTGCTCCAGAATTCATATTCGACGCCGGTTTGGGCGATATTTTTTCTGTTCGCACAGCTGGAGAAGTGTTGGATGATGCCGTAATAGCTTCGCTAGAATACGCTGCAAGTGATTTGGGAGTAAAAGTGTTGGCTGTGCTTGGGCATGAGCATTGCGGCGCCGTACAGGCTGTTTTGCCGAACGTGCAAAAGCTGGTTGCTGAATACGGCGAAGATAAAACAAGCGAAATAATTGAGTCGAGCGAGTCAATATTGCTGCGTTCTTTAGGGCCTGCTGCGCTCGCAGGTGTTGAGGAAAATTTAGATACAGATGATATTGAACGTATTCACGTGTCTAATATTTTGGCTGAAATTTGCGAAAAATCACAAATAATTCGCGAAGCTGTTTTCAAAGACGCTTTGATGCTTGTTGGAGCAAGGTATCGAATGAGTGACGGCTTGGTGGAAGTGTTGTCATGCTAAAAACAGAAACCGAAGCAAAAACAACGAGCCAAGTAGAAAAAGCGAGTAAAGCAAGTAAAGCAAAACAAGCAAATTCTGCAAACTATCTTTTTTTGATTGCAGGAGTGCCTTTTGCAGCTCTTATTATTGCCATGGCCCCTGCGTTGCAAGCGCGCAATCCGTGGCTGCCTGTAAATACCATTATTAGGGGCGTTTGCGGCTTACTTTTGCAAGCCGTTCCCTTTACGTTAATTGGTGTTCTTGTTTCTGCTGCTGTAGAAACATGGGTTACGGAAGATTTTATTGAAAAACATGCGCCAAAATCCACTGCTAACGGCTTTTTGGCTGCGATTCTTGCAGGTGTGTGCGTTCCTGTTTGCGATTGCGTTGTTGTTCCAACTTTTTCTCGTCTTGTTGCTAGAAAGCTGCCTTTGCCTTGTGCTGTAACGTTTTTATGCGCTGTGCCAGTGGTAAATCCTGTTTCTATTTGGGCCACTTGGTATGCTTTTGCAGACGTTCCAGCAGTTGCTGTAACTCGAGTGGCTTTGGGTGTTGGTGTTGCTCTTTTAGTTGGCGTTAGCTTTGTGATTTTTCCTGTAAAGTCGCAGGTTTTAAGGGAAAAATTTTTTATAAAATCATGTGGCTCAACATGTGATTCATGTGATTTTGACAATAATGATGAGCCTTTAATAAGTTTTAAAGATCATTTAAAAGTTTATGCTCATCACGTCTATGCGGATTTTATGCGATTAATGCCAATAATTTTGTTTGGAACAATAGTTGCTTCGATTATTCGCGTTTGGCTTGGCGCAGACCCTGCATCAAAAGTAAATGCAACAACTATTTTTGTAGCGATTCCAGCAATGATGTTAATAGCGTATGCAAGTTCACTTTGTTCCAGCTCCGACGCTGTAATCGCGCGTTCTTTGGCGGCTTCTCTTCCAATGTCTTGTGTTCTTGTGTTTTTGATTTTTGGACCAATGTTAGATGTAAAAAACACGCTTATGCTTGTTGAAGATTGCAAAACTAAGTTTGTTTTGCGCTTAATTGCAACGATTGTTGTGTTTTGTTTGCTTGCGGCGCTTGTTGTTCATTTTGCGTGGGGAGTAATGCTGTGAGTAATGCTGTGAGTAATGCCGTGATTGATACAAATTCCGCAAATTCCGCAAAATTGTTTAAAAAAATAACATTTGCAAGCGTTTTGCAAGCATTTTTTATTTTTTGCCTTGCTGCCGCTTTAATGCACAGCGCTTTAAGCGGATCTTACGCAATTTTGACTACGCCTCGCGCGTTTGCGTACCTTATTTTTGCTGCGATTTTGCTTTTTGCTCTGGGAATTTGCTCGCTTTTTGGCGTTTTTTCTGTATGTGCAAAAGATTCCAAAAAAATATTGGTTTCAATCGCAGTGCCAATGCTTATTATTTTAATTCCGTTGCAAATGGCACAGTCATCACTAGGCGTCGGTTCTTTAAAATCCGCAGGTTTTGACGAATATGCATCTGGTCGCGCAATACCAATCGCGTCTAATCATAAAAATAATAAAAAAATTTTAAGAGGATTAGATGCGGCGAATAAAAAAATAGTTGTTTTTGACGACGATTTTGGCAATTGGTACAACGAAATTGACCACAACTTTGATAAATACAAAGATTATACGATTGTTGTAAAAGGGTTTATAAGCCGCGAAGCCACGCTTTCTAAAAATCAGGTTCGCGTATCTAGGCAGTTTATGTCTTGCTGCATTTTAGACATGAGTCCGTTTGGTTTTGTTGCACAAATGCCAAAAAATATGCGATTTGAGCATCATCAGTGGGTTGTTGTTAAAGCCAAAATAGCTCTTGGAAAAGTTGGGCTAAAGGGCTATTTAAGCGATGGAATTGTTCTTAAGGTTCAGTCAGCCAAGATTTTGCATAAAGCGCCATCTGGGTATTTTTATCGAAGTTGATTGCTTGTATTGCTTTATTTGCGCATATTATCTGCATATTAGCAACATTGCTTTTACATGCACTTTTTATATGCGCTAAATTCAACTAAGATAGCAAGTATGTCGTTGGGTTTTAACATTGCACTCATTGTTGTGTTCCTTCTGTTTGGCTCCGTGTTTGCCGCCACCGAACTTGCGCTGGTTAATTTGCGAACATCGCAGCTAGATAGAATGGAAGCGCAGGATGCGCGAGGAGCGCGCGTAGCAAAAATCGCCCGCGATCCAAACACTTTTCTTTCCACTCTTCAAATCGGAGTTACGCTTTCGGGTTTTCTTTCGGCATCTTTTGGTGAATCCGCAATAGCGCCTCATGTTGTGCCATTAGTAAAATCTTGGGGAGTTCCAAATCACGTAGCAGGCCCGCTTACCACTATTGTTTTAACGCTTATAATATCGTATTTTTCAATCGTAATTTCTGAGCTTGTTCCAAAAAGAATCGCAATGCAGCGCTCGGAGCAAATCGCAAGAGCGGTTGTTCCTGCAGTAGACGTATTCTCTAAAATATGCAAGCCTCTAATATGGCTAATTGCTAAGAATACCAACGGTTTTGTGCGTCTTCTTGGGTTTGATCCAAACGAAAAAGAAAGCGAAGTTTCCGACGAAGAGTTGCGCGTTTTGGTTAACTCAAATAAAAAACTTAGCCAAGATGAGCGAACGATTTTAGACGATGTTTTCGACGCTTCCGAAACGATTGTTGCCGAAGTTATGCGCCCTCGTGCAGACGTTGAGTTTTTAGATGGCTCATTAAGCTTAGAAGATGCTGCTGCAAAGATTCGCGATCTTCCGTATTCTAGATACCCAGTAACGGGCAAGGATTTTGACGACGTTATTGGATTTGTGCATGTTCGCGATTTGCTAGACGTTAAAGATCCAGATGCAAAAATTGTTGCGGATGTTACTCGAGAAGGAATAAGTCTTCCTGGAACTTCTAAACTGCTTCCAAGCCTAGAGCTGCTTAGAAAACGCGGAATACATCTTGCTGTTGTTATTGACGAGTATGGCGGCACAGATGGCATTGTAACGCTTGAAGACATGACCGAGGAATTGGTTGGAGATATTCGAGACGAGTACGATTTGCCAGATGAGTCTGATTTAAGCCGAGATAGCAAGTCTACGGCGTTTGTAAACGGAGTGGCCACTGTTGACGGCGGAATGACGATTGAAGACTTTGCAGACGTTACTGGAATTGAGCTGGAAGATGGACCTTACGAAACCGTTGCAGGGTATTTTCTTGCCCGCACGGGTTCAATGGGCAAAGTTGGCGCTGTTTTGCACGATGCGGATGGCTACGATATGACCGTTACAGAGGTAGATGGCCGCAGAATTGCTACGATTGAAGTTAGAAAAACAGAGCAGAGCGAAGATTTGAATAAAAATTGAACAAATGGAGGATATTATGACTTTGATGCATATTGTGCCAGGTCTAGATGAAGCTGCAAGCGAGAAAGCTATTGCGATTTTACAGAATCGTTTAAGCCATGAGCAAGAAGCTGCTTTAGTCTTAAAGCATGCGCACTGGAATGTTACTGGCCCAGATTTTATTGCAGTTCACGAAATGCTTGACCCGCAGGTTGCAGAAGTTTTAGCTCAAGCCGATGAAACAGCTGAGCGAATTGCAACGCTTGGAGGCTCCCATTGGGTCGCGCAGACGATGTTGTTGCATCTCGCACATGGAAGCGTTTTGCTCTTAGTGGTAGAAAGTCTACTAAAGAGTATTTGCAGGCGTTGATTGAGTATTACAACGATATGATTGCGGATGATAGAAATGCCATTGCACAGCTTGATAATCTTGATATTGTTAGCTCAAACATTATTCAAGATCATGTTCAGCAGCTTGAAAAGTTCCAGTGGTTTATGCGAAGCCATTTAGAGTAATTTTGTAGAGTAATTTTGTAGAATAATTTTGCGACACGCTTAGATTTGCTATTTGACATTTTCTGCGTCTGTGCTAATCTAACTACTTGTATGTTTTCAACATACAAGTTGGGCCCGTAGCTCAGGTGGTTAGAGCGCATCCCTGATAAGGATGAGGTCGGAGGTTCAAGTCCTCCCGGGCCCACGATAGAATGAACATCATTCTTTCGAATGGGGCTATGGCGCAGCTGGTAGCGCATCTGCTTTGCAAGCAGAGGGTCAGGAGTTCGAGTCTCCTTAGCTCCACAAACAGGGTTTCTAGCCAATCGCTAGAAGCCCTTTTTCATTCATGGGGTCCGTATTGTGTTTTGTGCGTGCTCCTTGTGTTTGCGCGCGTCTTGTTATATGAGAACGCTTCTCATCAATGGTTGTTGTTAATATATTCATTAACAAATAAACATAAGTATCTTTACGCCGTGTATTGAGTTTGCTGTTATAAATAGCTGCTCAGTGGGTTAACAAGGCGTGAAATCGTGTGTTAGCAGCGTTTATCGCAGTTAGCCTGATCAGCGTAAGGAAAGTGTATGCGTAAACTTTTAGCGTATTGCCGTCGTGCTCCTCAATTAGTAATAGTTTTAGTTTTGTTTCCGTTTATTGCGGCGTTTTATTCTAGAAATCTGACTTTTATACTCGATTTTTGCAAAGCTATAAGCAAGACGTTTACTTTCTTATTTTCGTTAATAAACGTTGATTTTAATGTGCAAATAAGCCTTACAATCGGGCAAAGTATAATAACATGTTTAGTTTTATACACATGTGTTAAGTCGCTTTTAAGTATGATTGATGATTTGGCGCATGGCACACTTGGAATTGACTTGCTTGCGTTTGTTGCATTGCTTGCAACGCTTTGTATAGGCGAATTTTGGGCAAGTTATTTGATTGTTGTAATGGTGTTTACAGGTGGAGCAATTGAAGACTTTGCGCAAGATGCAGCGCAGAAAAATCTATCTCTTTTAGTAAATGCGTCTCCTCAAACAGCGCATTTAATGACACTTCCTGGAATAGTGTGTGGTGAATCTTGTGAGCAATGTGCGCTTCTTGATCATAGTCATTTTAGAAAAGTAAGCGATGAATCTTCGCTAGACGTATCGCAGGAATATTCTCAAGATTTTGCAAATTGTGAATCATGTGAAAAATGCCACAATAATTCTAAAGAATGCCCAATATTGCAAGTTGCAAAGTCTTCTAGCCAATTGCAAAGATACAAAACCGTTCCAGTGGAAGATTTAAAAATCGGCAACGTTATAGTTGTTCTTCCAGGCGAAACAGTTCCTGTAGACGGTGAGCTTTTAAGCGGTTCTGCTGTTCTAGACACAAGCGCAATAAATGGCGAGTCGCTTCCGCGCGAGGTGTTTGCTGGCGCGCAAGTGTTGTCTGGATGCGTAAATGGCGGCGTTGTGTTGATTATGCGAGTAACGAAGCTATCGGAGAATTCGCAATATCAAAAAATTATGAAGTTGGTGGAATCTGCAAGAAGTTCCAAGGCGGCTGTAGTTAGATTTGCAGATATGCTTTCCGTTCCTTTTACGGTGATTTCGTTTGTGATTGCTGGAGTCGCTTGGGCCGCATCTGGTCAGGCTTTAAGATTTGCGCAAGTTTTGGTACTTGCTACGCCTTGCCCGCTTTTGATTGCGGTGCCAGTGGCGTTTATGGCTGGAACAGGAAGACTTGCAAAGCTTGGGATTGTTGTAAAAAGTCAGGATGTTTTAGAGCAGCTAAGCCGAGTAACCCACGTATTTTTCGATAAAACAGGAACGCTTACAGTTAAGCGGCCTCAGGTTATTAGAGTGGATTTGGCGGACTGTAAAGATGACGTAGAGCAGGGGAGCCAGGGGAATCAAGAAAAGCGCGATTTGCAAAATAGAATACTAATGTTTGCAGGCGTTTTGGAAACCTACTCGCAGCACATTCTTGCAGGAGGAATTGCAAAAGCTGGAGCAGATCTTTGGCAAAACACGCATCCGTCTGCCGTTCCGCAACTTCCAAGCGTGCGCGAATATCCAGTTATAAGCGGTGTTAAAGAAACTGCTGGCCAAGGAATATGCGGTGTTGTGGATGGTGTAAACGTTAGAGTTGGGCGAAAAAGCTACGTTTTGAATGCGCCAGCTGGCAATCCCGAAGGAAAGTCGCAGGCTTTTGAAGAGCTTTCTGCCGACGAAATGGCAACATATGTTTCTTTTGATGGCAAACTTGTTGGGCGAATTGTTCTAAAAGATGTTCCGCGCGAAAACGCAAAATTGACGATTCAAAAGTTAAAGGAACTTGGTGTGCGCTCAATAAGCATGCTTACGGGAGACGGCTTGCAGGCTGCTCAAACAATAGCAAAAAGCGTTGGAATTGAGCGTGTGTATGCCAATTTGCTGCCGCAAGACAAGTTGGAACATGTAAAAAAGCATTACAAGAGTGAGTTTGCTAATAAGAGTGATTTTGCTAATAAAAATAAGCAAAATCAGTGCGTAACAATGATGGTTGGAGACGGCGTAAACGATGCTCCTGTTTTGGCTGCAGCAAGCATTGGCGTGGCTTTGACGGATGGCACAGATACGGCAGCTTCGGAGTGCGCGCAAGTTGTGGTTATGAACAACAACATTTATGCAGTAGCAAACGCTGTTAGTGTTGCAAAGCATACTAAACGCGTTATGGTTCAGGCGGTTATGCTAGGAATTGGTTTGGCTGTTATAAGCATGATTGCAGCGGCTTTTGGGCTGATTCCTGCGGTTCTTGGAGCCATGATGCAAGAGATGATTGACGTTGTTTCAATTCTTTGGGCGCTAACAGCGTTAAAAAGCAAGCGCGCGTAAGTGACAATATTCACTTTGGTCTTTTCTTGAATGAGTCAAGGCGCTAGTCTAAATAGTGGAGCATTCAAAGAGGCGATTATTTAAATCTTCAAAAAGATTGGGCTTAGGGATGCTTGAAACACTAAAAATGTAATGTTTTAAATAACAACATTTGAATACACATTTGAATAACGCATGGGAAAATTTATGGAAACAAATTACAATGCGGATTCGCCCGAATTGCGAATCGCAGTTATTGGTGCGGGGCCTGCAGGAATTTACTCGTCCGACATTTTTTTGCGTCAGCTTAAAAAACTAGGCGACGATATGGGCTTGGGTACGGCCGCTAGAATCGATTTATTTGAAAAGCTGCCAGTGCCATTTGGCCTGGTTCGATACGGAGTTGCTCCAGACCATCCGAGTATAAAATTCATTGCAGATGCTTTGGCTAAAACGCTTGATAATCCAGATATTCACCTGTATGCAAACGTTGAATTTGGCAAGGATATTACGCTGGAAGATTTGCTTCCACGCTACGACGCAATTCTGTTTGCCACGGGTGCCATAGAAGATAAGCCACTTAACATTCCAGGCGCCTCGCTGCGTGGCGTGTATGGAGCTGCAAAGTTTGTGGAATGGTACGACGGGTACCCTACCGCTGAGCGCGAGTGGCCGCTTGATGCAAGCGAAGTGGCTGTTATTGGCGGCGGAAACGTGGCAATGGATGTTGCGCGTGAGCTTTTGCGAGACGCGGATTATCTTAGAGAGCACACAGATATTTCTGACAATGTTTACAACGGTTTGCGTAAAAATCGCGCACAAACATTGCACTTGTTTATTCGCCGAGGAGTTGCCCAAGCTAAGTTTTCGGTACAAGAATTGCGCGAGATGGAAAAGCTTTCTGGCGTGCAAATAGTTGTAAACGAGAACGATTTTGACTTGGACGACGAAACTATTGATGTTGCTGGAAAAGACAAGCTGACTCGCCAAATGGTAGAAGAGCTTTTTGCTATACGCGATTTAAGCGAAGATATGCAAGACGGCGGAAACGTTGACTTTGAAGGCAATCCTGCAAATAAGCGTTACGTTATTCACTTTAACGCAAATCCAGTTGAGATTTTAGGCAAAGACGGTCAGGTTGTTGCGATTCGCGTAGAGCGCACTGTTACAAGCGCGGATGGCAAAATGACTTGCACTGGCGAGTTTGAAGAATACCCAGTTCAGGCGGTTTATCATGCGATTGGATATAAGCCTGCGCAAGTTAGTGGCGTTGCTTACGATTCTTATAACGCGCTTCTTGCAAACAGCGATGGTAGGATTTTAACTTCGGCGCAAGATGGGGTTGTTTGCCCACGATTGTATGCAACTGGTTGGGCTAAGCGAGGGCCAGTCGGGTTGATTGGTTCTACAAAGTCGGACGCTTTGCAAATCGTTGAAAATATGCTGGAAGACTTAGCAAAAAGCTCGTCCAAAGAATATGAAACCGCACTTCCCGCACTTCCTGCACTTCCCGGCAGATTGGCAACAGATAGAGATCCTAAGTCTATTGAAAATCTTCTTGCATCTAGAGGAGTCAAAGTGGTTGATTTTGAAGGATGGAAGAGAATCGACGCTTTTGAGATTGAATTAGGACTAGCGGAAAATCGCGCTCGCAAAAAAGTTGTATCTAAACAAATGCTTATGGATATAGCGGAAGTTAAACAATAGCTTATATTGAGTGAGCGCATCGATTAGTAAACATTGATTAGTAAACGTTGGTTAGTGGCCATTAAACTGTAGCAAAATTGCTCCAAATTGCGCAGAAAATGGCCACTTTTCAACATTTATTCACCTGCTTTAAGCGTGTTAAATCATAAACATACTAAATATACAGTTTTCATTCAGCAAAATTACAGTTGCGATTATTAAAATCAAAAATATGTTTGGCAATATAAAGATGCGCTATTGCAACAACTTGAAAACATTGGCATTGTTTTCGTTAATATGGCTGTTTGTTGCTTTAATGTGGATTGTTGCTGGGTCGCGCCTATCAATGTTGATTTGGTTTGCAATCGTTGCAACAGTCTTAAGCGTGTGTGCCTATTGGCTTTCTGGAAAATTAGCGATTCGTATTATTGGCGCTAGCGAAGTCAGCGAGAATGATGAGCCTGTTTTATACGGTATTGTTCGCGAGATTTCCGCGCAAATCGAAAAGCCTATGCCTCATCTTTATGTTGCTCCAACAGATAGTCCAAATATTTTTGCGATTGGTAGAAGCGAGCGTCACGCAACTATTTGCTGCACTCGTGGGCTTTTAAACATTTTAAACGAACGTGAATTACGCGGCGTGGTAAGCCACGAGCTGATTCACGTTTATAACCACGATATTTTGAATTCCACGGTTGCTAGCGCGATTGCA
The DNA here is from genome assembly GCF_030217745.1 of Bifidobacterium sp. UMB1197. Classification (NCBI taxonomy): domain Bacteria; kingdom Bacillati; phylum Actinomycetota; class Actinomycetes; order Bifidobacteriales; family Bifidobacteriaceae; genus Bifidobacterium; species Bifidobacterium sp. UMB1197. The sequence continues at coordinate 264,262 of NZ_JASOOL010000001.1, forward strand.
ACGATTTTTACATACACCGGGTATACGCTTATGTATTCAGGTGCTAAGTGTGCAAAATCGGCTAAAACGCGCTGCCCAGCTCTAAGAATTGTGGGCAAGGCTTTAAGTGCCATTTTTGCGCCCGTTGGTTCTCTTTTTGTTGATATTGCAATTTCTAGCGCGCGTGAGCTGGACGCAGATCGAAGTGCAGGAATGCTTACTGGCGATCCTGCGGCTTTAGCTTCCGCATTAAACAAGATTGCCTACGGTGCCAAGCTGCATGAAATGGATTTGCATTCGGGAGTGCAAGCTATTGCTTCCCTTATGATTGTAAATCCGTTTGCAAACTACGATTCTAAGCTTTTAAAGCTGTTTTCTAGGCAGCCTGCTGTTAAGGAGCGAGTCGATTGCCTAACGCTTATGGCTAAGGGGCAAGACGTTATACAAGAGGATGTTGTACAAGAAGTGATGCGTAAATCTACGCAAGGCAAGGCTGAGCGTGCAGATGAGAGCATTGAGTTAGATGGAAACAATGTGTTTCGCTTTCAGTACGGCAGAGAGTATGGCAAGGAATACAACAGAGAATACAGCAAAGGCGTTTCGGGCAGAGTTGTAGCAGTTAGCGGAGCGTGATATTCTTAGATGGTTTGCTTTTTAGATTGATTCTTTGGCATTTATTTGCTTGTTTGTAGGCAGATTATTGGGCAGGATTAATCGCGGAGCAACCGAGCATGCGGACATAGTTCATCGGTAGAATGGAAGCTTCCCAAGCTTCAGAGGCGGGTTCGATTCCCGTTGTCCGCTCCATGTAGAAAACGTTGATATATCAACGTTTATGGCTTGTTTTTATGTCTTAAAAGTACGCTAAATGTGAAAATAATGTGTAAAATTCTGTGATTTTTTTTTTAATATTGACACGAAAATCTTAGCTAAATTAAAATCGTATTAAATCCGCTATGGAAGAGGATTTAATGGCTTAGGAGGTTTTATGTTAGATATGTTGTTTGCACTTGTTGCTGTTGTATCAATGTTAATAGGCTTGGGTTTGTCTGTAATGCTTTGGGTTAAAAGCAGCAAGTCAGTTAAAGAGTTGCATAAAAACGCATATGCATATGCGATTGTTGATGTTGTATTAGGCGTATTGTCTTGGGCAACTTATGCTGCCACTATCAATTCCGTAGATGTTGATGTGCGTGAGTTTTACACAAATTATTTTACGGCGCCATTGATTGTTCTTGCTGTTCTTGTTGTAAGTATTGCCGCTATAACTTTTGCTAAGTCTAGAAAAATCGCATAAATCGTATTTTTTGTACATTGCGTGTACAAAAAATTGTACATCGGATGTACAAAAAATACGTTTTTGTGTATACTTGTCTTCATGAGCGCATATTTTCCTAGACCAATTGCTGATTCCATCCTTCAATCAAAACGAAAAGTCGTGATTCTTGAAGGCGCAAGGGCTGTGGGAAAAACTATGATGTCAAAGCGTCAGCTTGTGTCTAAAGGATTCTCATACGTGAGCCTTGCGGATGAAAATACATTTGCGCTCGCATCAACAGATTTATATGGTTGGCTAAAAAATCTTAGTACTCCAGTTGTTATTGACGAAGCGCAAAGACTGCCAAATTTGCCTCTTGCAATAAAAGAAATAGTTGATAATTCAACGGAAAACAATCTTCAATATGTTTTAACAGGTAGTGCACTTATAAATCGCAATGGACTAGATGGTCAAGATCCTCTTGCTAGACGCGCTCAGCACTTTACAATGAGTCCTTTTACTCAGTGTGAAATTACTCAAAATAGTAGAAATATTGTAGATAGTCTTATAGAAAGTAATCCAAATCTTAAATATGAAAAAGAATTAAACAGAGAAGAAGTATATAAAATGATGGCTGCAGGAGGGTTCCCAGAATATCAGCAATCATATGATTCTTACGAGGCTTGGGAGCAAGAAAAGCTTGTTTCAAACGATATTCTTGCAGTGTTGGGAGATACCATTCTTCCAGGAGAACGATTAGACAGAAGCATGGCTGTTGGCATACTTAATAAGTTGCTATGTGCTCCTGGCGGGATTCTTAATACGAGTTCAATAGGTCAGGATCTTGTTTTAGATAGGCGAACCATTGAGCGTTACGTTAGCGTATTCTTGCGTAGATTCTTAATAAATGCGCTCCCGAATATAAAAACTGCGCCCAATCGCCAGACTTTTACTAGAGCCAAAATACATCCGGTTGATACTTCTTTAAGCATTCAAACAATGATTAGTAAGGGTCATAATCCTTTGGAAGATCCCGTTATGTATGGGAATCTGTTAGAAAGTTTTGTTGTAAATCAGATTATGCCTGCTGTGCAATGGTCTAAAACGCATCCAGATTGCTTCTACTGGCGTGAAACTGGTAGCAGTCCTAAAGAAGTTGATCTTGTGCTAAGCTTCCGTGGAAATCTGGTTGGCGTGGAAGTAAAAAGCTCTAGCATGGTGAATCGTGACGATTTTAAGGGGCTTGTAGCTCTTTCGCAAAAATCTGAATTTAAGCGCGGATATGTTGTTTATATGGGTCAAAAAATTATGCAGTGGGCGGATAATTTGTGGGCAATACCGTTAAGCGCGCTGTGGGAGCGCAATGCATTTGAGTTATAGGCCAAGCAGAATCTGTGGGCAATTTGGAGCTGCGGTCAACTTGAAGCTGCGCTAAATATTGGGATATCTTTGTTTGGAATGATTTTGCAGGTAAAGAATAGCGCAGATTCGATTGCTGCAAGACGCTTGTATTGCAATGCGTGATGCGTGATTTTTTACACAGTTTTTGGCCTATAATCTTCTTATCTGTTGGTATATTTTGCAAAAATATGCTATATTTCTAAAAAAATGTGAATATTTTTGTGAAAATTTATCAAAAAAGCGTTAATATTACGAATTAGTCCATCAGACATCATATCATCTGATGTAATGATTCCTACATTGGTGTAGGTATTGTTCATGATTTTCACAATGCTGTGGAATTTATGTAAAACAATTACAAAAATAGGAGTGCGTATGCGTAGAAGTGTCATAGAAGATGCAAAGCGCGTTGTTGGTACTGTTGTTGGAATTACTCTTGCAATAGGCTTATGCTCTGGCGTAGCTAATGCTACTTCAGAAAAATCCAGTAAACCCAATAGTTCAGTTTTGCAAATATCGCTTAAAAGAACTGATAGCCTTAAAGATAATGTTCAAATAAATAGCAGGCTAACATATACGGTTACATATACAAATAAGGGTTCACAACCAATAACTGCGTATCCGTATGAAAGTAATATTTCTGATATTAGAGTTGGGGATTCAAAAAATTGCCGCTGGGCAAATCTTAATCCAGGTGAAACTCAGCAGTGCGGCTTTGGGTATCATGTTGTAACCGAAGAGGATGCCAAAGCGGGTAAATTCACGCCTAAAACAGTTTGGAAAGCTTCAAAAGATAGGGACGGTAACCAAGTAATCGAAAATAACATTGTTGTTGAAGACAAGCCTGTTACTGGTATAAAGAATACAGAATTTGACTCATCTTTGGGCCTTAAAACGGTAAAGCTTACAAACAGAACCAATAGTGTTTGCTACAGGATTCCAGCAATAACACAGACTGCAAATGGTTGGATTTTAGCAGCATACGATAAGAGGCCTGGTAATTGCTCCGATGCACCTATGCCAAACTCCATTGTTCAGCGAATTTCAAAAGATGGTGGTAAAACGTTTGAAGCTGAAACTGTTGTTAAGCAAGGGCATGATGGCAATGAAAAGACTAGATGGGGATATTCGGATCCGTCTTATGTGTTAGACCATGAAACTAATGAAATCTTCCTGTTCTCTGTAAAGTCTTACAGAAACGGCTGGGCTTGGTCCAGCGCTGGAGTAGATCCAGAAAACAGGAACGTTTTACACGCTTCAGTTACTAGCTCCAAGGACAATGGCGTTACTTGGAGCACTCCAAAAATCATTACTAAAGATGTGACTGCAGACGTGGGGCATTGGAGCTCTAGGTTTGCGGCATCTGGTCACGGCATTCAGCTTCGCCATGGCAAGTATAAGGGTCGTTTGTTGCAGCAGTATACAATAAACAACTCGGGACATATTCAAGCAGTAACGGTTTACTCCGACGATCACGGTAAGACTTGGAAAGTTGGCAAGCCTGTTGGGTTTAGAAGTGAAAAATCACATATGGACGAAAACAAGGTTGTAGAACTTTCTGACGGACGAGTTATGTTGAATTCTAGGCCTCAGAATTTTAGGCATCGTCTTGTTGCAATATCAAATGATGGCGGCGAAACTTATGGCGAAGTAAAAGAAGAGATGCAGCTTCCAGACCCTGCAAACAATGCTCAGATAACTAGGGCATATCCAGATGCGCCTATGGGGTCTCCAGAAGCCAAGGTTCTTGTGTATTCTTCTTCTTCGGCGCATGGGCGTAGTGACGGCTTAATTCGCGTATCGTTTGATGATGGTGCAACTTGGGATACAGGCAAATTGTTTAAGTCTGGCTCTATGGCTTATTCTTGCATTGAAGTTTTGAACAAGCAGCATGGTGGCGGATTTGGTCTTTTATATGAGGGCGATAATAGCAATATTATTTACACTCATATATCTGAAGATTGGCTTGGATATACTCCTGTAACGGCAGATAATAGCGTTATTGACGTTCCGCAAAATGCCAAAAATATTGAAGTTAAGATTAAGAATCTTGGAAGCCATGATTATTCCGACTTAAAGCTTTCTATGAAGGATTTAGGTAAACAATCTGAATCAAATAAAGATTGGAAGATTCAAGATAAGACTGGTATTTCTGTAAAGCCTTTTGCTAACGCAAATGTAAAACTAGGTATTGCAATGCCTAAGGATGTTAAAGAAGGAACAACCGTTTCGATTCCAGTGCGATTTGCGTCTGCAAAATATGCAGTGGGAGATTCTTTGCCAGGAATTCAGTCTGTGATTAATATTCGCGTTGTAAAGGCAGTGGAAAGCCATAATGTTGTGCCTTCTGAACCTTCTGCTCCTTCCGTTGATGTAAAACCTTCTGTGGATACTCCTTCTGCAGAAAAGCCTTCGCAAAATCCGCCATCGGAAGCAATTACACCTACCGAATCTGCGGAAAATCCAGCGCCTGCAAGGCAGCAAGCACCACAGGTTAGTAATCAATCTAGGAATGAAGCTAAGACTCAGAAAGCTGATGAGCAAAAGTCTGAGCAAAAGTCTGAGCAAAAGAAAGAGGATTCTAAGGCAAAAGACGATGTTGCCCCAGCTCCTCCAGCCAGCGTTGATCAGTTGGATAAATCTCTAAAGGGAGCTATTACCGTTGGAAACAATAATCAGATTGTTGCTGGTGAGCCTGTAAAGATTTCTGGAAAGATTTCCAACAAGGAATTTGCGCGACAGCTGCAAAAGAACGGTTCGGCAAAAGCCTATGCGTTTATATATTCCACGCCTAAAGCTTTAAAGGATGCCGATGGCAATTCGTTTATAACGGTTCGTGGATCTGCAGACAATGCACAATTCTCTGTTGATATTCCAGACGGATATTCTGGAAAGCACACAATCGTGCTTGTAAACGAGAAAGGCGAACAGCTTGCCTGGAATGAGGTAACAGTTAGCGCCAATCCAGTTGCAGACAAGAAGGATAGTCGCAGTGAAAAATCGGATTCAAACCGTAATGCATTTAGTAAAGTTTCAACGGGAAGTTCAATGTTGATTGTTCTTGCGGTTGTAATGCTTCTTGGTACTGCTGGATTCTTTGCAAAGGCAATGCGCAATAAGATTGCATAACCAATATTGCTAACTCTAAATTTTTGTAGTTAGTTATATACGTAAAGCGCTGATTCATTTAGATTGTGATTAACAAGTTTTTGTTAAATTAGATTCTATTGAATTAGCGCTTTACTGTTTTGTTTTTTTTTTATGTGCAGAAAACAGATTCGATTGCTGCAAAATGCTTGTATTGCAATGCGTGATGCGTGAACGCTATTTCCGCTTTTTGTTGTTGATTTTGCCATTTTGAGCTACATTCTCGGTAAGTTTTTCCCGAGAATGTAGTCCAAAACGTTGATTCGAGCTACATTTTCGGGCGCGACGACCTGCCTGAGCGCTTAAAGCGTAGTGCGCGAAGGCAATTCGGAGCGCTGAGCTTGCTCAAGTTGAAAGCACAGTATGCTTTCAGCGCAAGCGAAGATATGAGCGCGACACACCCGAAAATCCTTTCCTTAAAAAAACCTGGGAAAATTCTTTAAAAACCTTGAAACACGTATTTTTACGGTTTAAATATTGTTTATCCACAAATTTTACGGTGAATTTGGATTTTAGTGTGGATTATTCTGTGTATAACATTATTTTTTTCGGTTTAGCATGTGTGGCTGGGGCTTGACTTTTTTAAACGGGGGGGGGGAGGTATGTTAATAGCAAACATGGCCGCACCTAGTTTGGCCGTGTGCCATAGTCCCTTTGGATTGTGGAGCAAATTTTTCTCTGCGCCCCTAACGCAGAGGAGAAGAAGAAAGGAAATTAAAATGATGAATAAGAAGGCTATCGCCGCTTTCGCTGCTGGCGCAACTTTGCTTGCCGGCTTCGCAATGGCAACCCCAGCATTCGCTGCTGATGCTCCTAAGAAGACTCCTGCTCAGCTTCTTGATGATGCTCAGAAGGCTGTTGAGGCTAACAATGCAGCTATTGAGAAGGCTCAGAAGGCTGTTGATGATGCAAATGGTAAAGTTGAGCAGTTGAAGAAGGATGTTGATGACGCTAAGACCAAGCTCGGCGCTGATTACAACACCTACTGCGATGACAATGGCGTTAAGGCTGGCGCAAATGTTCCTGCAGATAAGCTCGAGCTTGTTAACACTTATGCTGGCGCTGTTAAGAAGCAGAAGGAAAACAACACTGCCTTGGAGACTGCTAAGAAGAATCTTACCGATGCTAAGGCTAAGGTTTACGACTTGGATCAGGCTTTGAAGAAGGCTCAGGAGGCTGCTGGTGAAGCTGATGCTCTTGAGAAGAGCTTCCACACCAAGGAATATCACATTGCTAACGTTTCTCGTGCTAAGGTCAAGCTTGATTCCACTAAGGCTGATCATGCAGATAAGATGAAGACTTACAGCGAGAAGTTTGAGGCTTGGCAGAAGGCTGATGCTGATTTGAAGATGGCTACGGCTAACTTCAAGGCTGCTCAGAAGGCTGTTTCTGATGCTTTGGCTTCTGGTTTGAATAATTCTAACCCAACTGCTTACAACGATTTGTTGGATGCTCAGAATCGTGCTTCTGCTGAGCTGGATGCTGCTACTAAGGCTGAAAAGAAGGCTGCTGATGAGCTTGCGAAGGCTCAGGGTGAGGCTGAGAAGGCTGCTCGTAATTACAACGATGCTTTGAAGGCCTATAAGGCTGCTTACAATGCTGCTATTCGCGATGGTGTGAAGCTTCCAGCTGATCTTCCAGAGATTACTGATCCATTGGTTCCAACTACTCTTCCTGGTGTTCCAGGCCAGCCAGGTAAGCCAGGTCAGCCAGGTCAGCCAGGTCAGCCAGGTAAGCCAGGCAAGCCTGAAGTTGAGAAGAAGAAGAATGATGGCAAGAAGTTGCCAGGCACTGGTGTTGGTGTGACTTTGACTGCTTTGGCTGCAACCATGCTTGCTGGTATGGGTGCTGCTGTTCGCAAGGCTCGTCACTAAGCACTGCGCGCGCACTCGTGTGTTTTAGAGCGCGAGTGCGCGCTGTTTAAGGCTTGCGTTAGGCCGCAGCGCGTGTTTTGCGCGCTGCAGCTTGCATGTTGGGTTTAGGGTTTGCTTGGTTTGCCGAAATTTCCTTTTCTTACCTTGTAGATTCTTTATTCTGCTTGCGGGTGCTTAATGCTTGTTGCTAGAGATGGTTTTCCGCTAGGGACGGAATTCTGTTCTTTAGTTTTAAAGGCTTGTTAGAAATCTAACAAGCCTTTTTGTGTATAGCTCCTATAATTCAAATAAAATAGACAAATACAAATCAAGTCTTTGATTTAAATATCTTGCAAACATGTTTGCCATGGCAGACACGTTATGTTTTGTGTGATACTCATCAAAAGCTTCATAATATTTCAAGCGATCAGTAAATTTTATATCTATTGGTGGGTATCCTGCTTTCATCAACTCCAAATTGACCAGCAGTCTTCCTGTTCTTCCATTTCCATCAATAAAAGGGTGGATGCTTTCGAATTCTATATGAAAACGAGCAAGTTTAGTAACAATATCTTCATCGCTGTTTTTGTATTTTGTCAATAATTCTTCCATTTTTGAAGCGATTAAATATGGTTGTGCTGGCTCATGTGTAGATCCCATAATTCTAACGGGGACTCTTCTATAAACGCCTCTATCTTCTTTCTTATTGGCTAAAACTAAATAGTGTATGTCTTTTATAACTTTTTCATTTATTTGCTTATTTTCGCTAACAAGATGTTTTACGTAATCAAAGGCTTCTTTGTGGCCAATAACTTCTAAATGCTCTTTTAATGATTTTTGATCAACAGTAAGCCCTCTAAGAACCATGTCTGTTTCGCGCAGTGTTAAAGTGTTTCCCTCAATTGCATTTGAGTTATATGTATATTCTATTAGAAATTCTTCATTAAGTCTTTCTAATTCTCCTTCAGTTAGAGGTCTTCTTGTTTTAAGGGTTTCTAATTTAGTTTTTATGATTGGAATTAGCGATTCGCTAATTTTATACCTTCCGTCGGTTGGCTTTGATGCGTCATGCGGTATTTTCCAGGATCTTCCTTCCCGATATGCTCCTGGAATTTTCCCTTCGGAGCATAGAATTCTTACTCGTCTATCTGATATGCCCCATTTTTCAGCAGCTTGCTTTACCGTTATGTACATAAAATACCCTTAATCATTGTGGCGTTTTATTATATTTTAACGTTTTATCGGAATAATATAAACAGTATCGGAATAACATATTTAATTTATCGGAATAATAGTGATTTATAAAACCATTAACATGGAGCTGCGCTAAATATTGGGATATCTTTGTTTGGAATGATTTTGCAGGTAAAGGATAGCGCAGATTCGATTGCTGCAAAATGCTTGTATTGCAATGCGTGATGCGCGATTTTTTACACAGTTTTGGCCTATAACCCCACTTTTTGGCCTATAACCCCATGGTTTGACCTTCACTGAAACTCCATGATAAAAAGGGACCGGCCCTGGACTCCCACCGAAGTGGGCAGCGGAACCGGTCTTGTTACTAGCGATAATAGCATACCCACCCCAAACGAGTCAATCTCTTGGTGAGGGCAACTCATTCATAAGGGTTATGAGCTTATTTTTTACACACTTTTTGTCCAGGTGGCGAATGTGCAGAAAATAGATTCAATTGCTGCAAAATGCTTGTATTGCAATGCGTGATGTGTGATTTTTTACACAGTTTTGGCCTATAACCCTATAACCCGAGAATGCTTTAGTTTAGTCTGGATGCTAAAGTACTAAACAATAGTTCAGCTCGCCTGGGTTTTCTCGGTGTGGGCTGATTTTCTTTCTCCACTAGGATGTTTTGGCCTATAATCCCAACAGTTTCTACGCATTGTGGATAAAAGGTGTTAGAAAAATCTATAATTCAGCTGTGCATTGTTTTGGAAAAGTAAATATGCTAGAGGGTCACGCAAATTGGTGACCCCCTGCTAACAGCAATCAACACTTCCTATAGTGAAGTGAGCTTGTCGTACATATAAGCATATACAAATTTGGTTATTTTTACAAATTTTATGATTACGTGTTGCATTAATAATTTTTTCAATATAAAAACATGTTAAACGTAATTATTAAATTTAGAAGAATATACTTATAGAGTTCTAGCACAAATGTGAAGTTGTTTTTAATATTGTTACTATTTTGCGCAATAATTTGTAGTAAATAAAGACTTAATTTATATGGGTTATGCACATTATTTTTCTAGTTTGATGATTGAAATACTCATGTGCAATAATAATGCTATGTTAACTGCTTATATTGATGAATCTCATTCTCCTGTAGATAGAAAAATTGGCGGAGATATATATTATATCGGCGCGTTAATTGTTGACGAGCAGCAAAAAGAATTTATAGAACAGGGTCTTGAAGAATTAAAAGAAAGCGTCATACAAAAATTTAATGTTCCAAGTGATGTTGAATTTCATGGTCATTGTATGTTCCAGTTCAAGGGCGATTGGAAATGTATGAATGGTCTATATGCACAATCTACTGGTATTTATAGATCTGCAATGCGCATTTTGGCAAAATCGTGTGCAAAAGTTATTATTCGCGGTGTTGCTGCTGCTGAATTAAAGCAACGATATAAAGAACATGCTCATACACCTCATGATGTTGCGCTTCAATATTGTCTTGAACGAGTTAATTTTATTGCTGAATCATATAAAACTGATATAACTATTGTTGCTGATAAAGTGGCTGATCCTGAGGCACATGAAGGCCGCATTAAGCAATACCAAAAGAATGGAAATACAGAGGGTTTTTATAATTCAAATCTTTCTCATATTGTTATGCCATTCCATTGGGAAGACTCAAAACAATACTTTGGATTACAAATGATTGATATGGCATTATTTATTTCTTCGCGCGCTGCGATGATTGATAAATCATTGGAACCATCTCAGCTTTCTCGTGGAGATAGAGCAGTATTAAAAACAGCTCATATAATTGATGATGTTATTTGTAACAGTGGTGTATATTTTCCAATGAAGCGTCGTATACAAAATGACATTTTTTAATGTAAATAATGTAAATATGGGGGGGGGGTAGGTGCAAAAAGAAACCCCAGATTTGAGCACTGTTAGTATGAATAGGAGCTTTGCTCGAGTGTAGTCGCAAGTACAAAGATTTATCAGACGTCTGACGAATTGTAGTGTGATTGGTGTAGTCTACAAATCAAAAGACAAATCAGCGACGATTTCAAGGAGGATATCATGCTGAAAGCTAAATTCGTTGTAGGCGCATACGCATCGTTGCCAAAAACTCGCGAAGATCAAGAAAAATACTACGATTTGCTGGGCAAGCAAAGCTGGATTGCTGGAACAGAGATTCCATACCCAGGTGATTTGGCAGATGCACAAAACCGCGCATGGCTAGCAAGCGCAATACCAGCGCATTGGCATGCAAACACGATTACAGCAATTCCAGGAACAATGCGTCACATAAACTTTGACCCAGATCCAGAATTTGGACTTGCAAGCCCAAGCGAAGAAGGCAGACATCGTGCGCTGGCTTTCTTTAAGGATATTCGCGAAGCAATCGCAAACGTTGTAGACATTAGAGATAGCTGCGATATATCTCATGTAGAAATACACACGGCGCCAACTCGCTTAGCTCAGGCGGATGCAATGAAGAAGTCGTTAGAAGAACTCGCTCAGCTCGATTGGTGTGGAGCAAAGCTGGTGATTGAGCATTGCGATAGATACATTGAAGGCCAAAATCCAGAAAAGGGATTCCTGCCTCTAGAAGAAGAGATTCAGATTGCAAAAGAAGCGGGAATTGGAATTACAATCAACTGGGGTAGAAGCGTTGTAGAAGAGCGCAATGCTCAAGCGGCAGTAGAGCACGTGCGCGCGGCAAGGCAAGCGGGTGTTCTGCAAGGATTAATGTTCTCGGGAGCTGGTCCAGACGCAACGCAATACGGATATGAGTGGATTGATGGCCATTTGCCAATGAACCCAGATGAGCCGACTTCGTTAATGACGTCTAAAGAAATTCAAGAAACCACTCGCGAGGCGCTAAAAGACGATTACGCAATCGACTATTTGGGCGCAAAAGTATGTGTTCCACAAGATGCGAGCGTTGAGGAGCGCTTGGGATATTTGGCGCGCATTCACGATGCTGTGGCTGGAGCGCAGGCTTAGTAACAGGCTGAATAACAGGCTGGATAAACAGTAAAAGAAAGCTCAAACGCGAGTAGAAAACGGAAATTGTTATGAACGAAGTAAAAGATTCTCGCTCTACATATCTTGCTTTTGACATAGGCGGAACAAAAATCGCATACGGATTGGTGACTTTGCCAGAGTCTTTGGAGTCTGCAGGGTCTTTAGAATCTGCAGGGTCTAGCTTTGGCAAAGAAAGCGCAGACTGTGCTTCTCCAACAGTAGAAGACTATGGCTCTATGCCAACGGAAGCTGCAAAAGGCGGAGAAGACATAAAGAATCGCCTAGTAGCGCGCGCAAAGCAAATATTGGAAGATGCGGCGAAAAGTGGCAAAAAAATTAGCGGAATTGGAATAGCGGCTGCAGGAGTGCCAAATAGCAAAACTGGCGAAATCGTAGCAGCTACAGACATTCTTCCAGGTTGGCGAGGTCAGCGAATTTACGACGCGTTTAAGAGCGTAACCGACTTGCCGGTTTATATGATTGGCGACGTTGGCGGTCATGGCCTTGGAGAGGCGATTTACGGTGCTGGCCGCGGAAAGTCGATTGTGTTTTCCGTTGGCATAGGCACTGGAATCGGCGGCGCGATTATTATAAACGGCAAGCTATTTACAGGAGCGCACGGAGTTGCTGGGCACGCTGGCCATGTTGTTAGCGATTTGGGAGTTGGCTTTGACTGCTCGTGCGGAGCGCATGCGGGGCATATTGAGCCAGTGGCCTCTGGAACTGGGCTGGCAACTCTTTACAACAGCAATCTTCCACAAGGCACCGAGCTTGCACAAAACGGCTACGAGGTTTGTGTGCGCGCAAATTCTGGGCAGGATGCGCATGCTAAAGAAACGCTTGCTAGGAGCGGCAAGGCCTTGGGGCAGTGCGTTGCGGGAATGGCGAATCTTATAGATCCAGATGTGATTGTGCTTTCTGGCTCTGTTGTAGAAGCTGGCGATATTTGGTGGAACGCTATGCGAAGCGGGTTTGAAGACTCGGCATTAACGCTGATTAAAAGTACGCCGATTGTTAAGGGCAAACTTGGAGGATCTGCTCCGCTTATTGGCGCGGCTTTTGCTGTTCACTCAAATCGCGCTTAATCGCGCTTAATCGCGTTTGGTTGCGTTTAGCCGCGTTTAATCGGGTTTAATTTTGTTTAGTTTAGTCACATTTTAAAAAGGAGGAATCGCTATGAATCCTGTGATTGAAAAAATCAAGGGTGGCCTAGTGGTTAGCTGCCAGGCATACCCAGGGGAGCCGCTTAGGCACCCAGAAACAATGGCGCAAATGGCAATGGCTGCCGTAGAAGGTGGAGCTGTTGGCATTAGATGCCAGGGGTTGTCGGATATTTCTGCGATTAAAGGGCAGGTAGATGTGCCTGTAATCGGCATTTGGAAAGATGGTCACGAAGGCGTTTACATAACTCCGACTTTGCGTCATGCGCGTTGCTGTGCTGCTGCTGGGGCAGATATTATTGCGATTGATGCAACCGATAGGCCACGCCCAGATGGGCTGACTTACGAGCAGACTGTTCGCGCTTTGCACGACGAAGGCATAGTTGTTATGGCCGATTGCGGCAACTTCGATGATGCCAAGCGCGCAGCGGATTGTGGAACGGATATTATATCTACCACTTTGGCTGGCACTTCGCCTGGAAGGCCAAAAACGGACGGCCCAGATTTTGAGCTTTTAGGCCAGATTTTGCAGGCTTTCCCAGATTATCCAATTATTTGCGAAGGCCGTATTCACACTCCAGATCAGTTGCACAAGGTTATGCAGATGGGCGCTTGGGCTGCTGTTGTTGGAACGGCGATTACGCACCCAACGTCGATTACGCGCTGGTTTGCAGCAAAGTTGTAGGCGGCGAGTGGGTAGGCGGATGCGGCTGGGAGCGTTAAGGAAAAGTCGCAAGCAACCGCAGATTCGCTACGCGTGCGTAAGTAACAAATAAATAAAAATAGTGGTTATATGTGTGTCGATTATGTGCGATTTTGTTCTAATTTTTCGCGATTTAAAAAATAATCAAAATTTTCACAAATTCGACACACGCATAACTTGACATCAGACATCAGACCTCTTATGTTTGAAGTAACGTGAAAATAATGCACGCGCTATAATTTAAAATGTTTTCGCATTCGAAGATGAAATGCAAAAAACCCAAACTCAATGGTGAGGAGAAAATATGGCACGAATTAACTCGAAGCTAACCGCGGCGCTCGCCGCTGGTGTGGCAGCATTAATGATGCTTTCTGGCTGCGGTGGAGCAAAAACCCACAAGGCCGTAAAAGCAAAGACCGCTGTTAAAGACACGATTACAGCACAGGTTGCATACGCAAGCCGCGACTTTGCGCCATCTACAACCTCTGGCGCGTTGCCAATGGCAGCAAACTGGCACGTTACGGAGCCACTTTACGCTCTTGATTACAGCAACTTTAAGGTTTTCAACGCTCTTGCAAAGGGTGAGCCAAAGAAGATTTCCGATACGGAATACGAAGTAACCATTCGCGATGCCGCTAAGTTCTCGGATGGAACAGAGGTAACCGCAGGAGACGTAGTATCTTCCTTTAAGCGCACAACCGCAAAGGGCAGCCTTTACATCTCTATGCTCGACTTTATTGACTCTGTAGAAGCAAAAGACAATCGTCACGTAATCTTTAAGCTAAAGAAGGCGTTCCCACTGTTCAAGCAGCGCCTTGCTTTGATTCAGATTGTTCCAACTGCAAAGTCTGATGCAGATCTTAAGAACATGCCAATCGGCTCTGGCCCATGGAAGTATGTTTCTATTACCGATAACCAGGTAAAGTTTGAGCGCAACGATCTTTACAACGGCAAGTACAAGGCACAAGCCAAGAAGATGGTTTGGAATGTAACCGTTGACGATACTGCTCGCGTAACCGCAATGCAGGGTGGCAAGACCGACGTAATGGAAATGGTTCCAGCACAGGCATTCAACACTTTGAAGGCATCTGGATCTGAGCTTAAGACCGCACAGGGCTTTACTCTTCCATTTGTTATGTTCAACACAAAGCAGAAGCCATTTGACGACAAGCGAGTTCGCCAGGCAGCTCTCTACGCAATTGACGTAAACAAGCTGATTACAAATCAGATGAGCGGCCAGGGTGAGCCAGCAACAAGCTTCTTGCCAAAGAACTACGCAAACTACCACAAGGCAAAGAACGTTTACACCAAGAACATTGCTAAGGCAAAGAGCTTGCTTAAGGAAGCTGGCGTAAATGGTCCACTAAAGTTCACTCTTTACACCACGGATCACACTTGGATTACCCAGCTTGCTCCACAAATCAAGAACGATCTTGCTGAGATTGGCATGGATGTGGAAATCAAGTCTATGAAGTCTTCCGCACTCTACCCACAGATTACCGACCGCGACGATGCAAACTACTCCATGGTTCTTGCTCCAGGCGATCCATCCGTGTTCGGCAACGACCCAGACTTGTTGATGAGCTGGTGGTACGGCGACAACGCTTGGACCCGTCAGCGCTCCTTCTGGAAGAACTCCGAAGGATACGCAAAGCTCCACGAGCTTATGGACAAGGCTTTGGCTGCCAGCAAGCCAGCTGAGCGTCAGAAGTATTGGAACCAGTGCTTCGATTTGATTAGCGACGAAGTGCCTCTGTACCCACTCTTCCATCGTAAGACTACGACCGCTGTAAAGAAGGGTGCATTGGCTGAGTGGAATGCAATCGGCTCCACTGGCATCAACCTTGTAAAAGCAAAGCTAACAAAGTAGGTGCAAGTCAAAGTAACAAACTTCATTTTCCCTAACCTCTAACCGCAAAACCGGCCCAACTGTTTACCTTTCTCGCCTTTGTGCAGATGGGCCGGTTTTGTTATGCAAAAATAACAATTTTCTTCAATGGATGTGTGGATGTCTTATGAGTAATTTTCTTAGACTTTTAGGTAGGCGACTAATCGCCCTGCCGTTCATGGCATTCGGTGTTACGTTCCTCGTATTCTTCCTTATGTCATTTTCTAAATACGATCCAGCAGTTGCAGCATTAGGCGAAAATTCGTCTCCAGCAGCTCTGGCAGCCTTCCGCCACGAAATGGGCTACGACAGGCCATGGTGGCAGCAGTTTGGGTCTTACATAGTTGGACTCTTCCAAGGAAACATGGGTGTTTACGGCGTAAACAAGGATTCCGTGGCTCAGCGAGTGGCGGACGCCTTCCCAATCACCTTGCAGTTAACCTTCATTGGCTTGTTAATCGCAATAGTCTTTGCAGTAATCTTCGGCGTTTTTGCAGCGCTTTACCGTGATACTTGGGTTGACCAAACGGTTCGCGTGCTTTCGATTATTGCAATCGCAACTCCATCCTTCTGGCTCGGCGTTCTTTTGATTTACGTTTTGCAAATCAAGCTCGCATGGCTCCCAGGTTCTGGCGATTTTGTGCCGTTCTTTGAAGATCCAGAAGCATACATGGCCAGAATGGCAATGCCTTGCTTCGCACTAGGCCTTCCAGTAGCAGGTCAGCTTACGCGAATCATACGAACCTCGATGGTAGAAGAATTGGATAAGGATTATGTGCGAACCGCAATCGGCGCAGGTATTCCAAAGAGCGTAGTGGTTGCTAGAAACGTGTTCCGCAATGCTTTGATTACACCAATCACCACTCTTGGTATGAAGATTGGTTACCTTATGGGTGGCGCAATCGTTATTGAGGTGATTTTTGCACTACCAGGAATGGGTACTGCAATGTTCGACGGCATTAATGGCAACCAGCCGATGCTTGTGCAAGGCGTTGTTTTGGTTGTTGCAATCGCATTCATCTTTATAAACATTATTGTTGATTTGCTCTACGTGTTAATCAACCCAAGAATTAGGACGGTGTGACATGCTATTTGGAAAGAATCAGGTAGTAGATGCCGCATCAAAACCAGGCATCAAATTTAATAGATTTAGCAAGATGAGCTTAGGCTCTAAAATCTCGCTTGTTGTTATTGCAATACTAGCGTTCTGCGCTGTTTTTGCACGCTTCTTAGCGCCATGCGACCCAGTAAAGATTACGCAAAACTATCAGCCGCCAACAGGAGCGCACTGGTTTGGCACCGATAACCTTGGTAGAGACGTGTTCTCGCGCGTTATGTACGGCGCTCGCTACTCGCTGGTAATCGGCTTGTCGTCTGTTATCTTTGCATTGGTGATGGGCTCGATAATCGGCGCAATCGCAGCTGTGAGCCGCACTTGGATATCTGAGCTTATAATGCGATTGATTGACGTAGTAATGTCAATCCCAGGAATCGCATTAGCGGCTGTGTGCCTTGCAATTCTTGGACAATCCATGATTGGCATCATCATTTCCATTGGCGTGCTTTACGTTCCACAAATCGCAAGAATTGTGCGCGCAAACATAATAAGCGAATATGGAAAAGACTATGTGCGTGCAGTAATCGTTTCTGGCGCTCGCGCACCTTGGATTTTGCTCAAGCACGTAACGCGTAACATTGCAGCTCCAGTTATGGTGTTCACAACGCTTTCTGTGGCAGACGCAATCGTGTTCGAAGCTTCCCTTAGCTTTATTAACGCTGGTATTCCAGAGCCAACGCCAACATGGGGCAACATTTTGTCTTCTGCTAAAGCAGGCGTTATCTTTGGTTACTGGTGGCAGGCATTGTTCCCAGGCTTAGCAATCATGATTACCGTTTTGTGCCTTAACATTCTTTCTGAGGGCATTACGGATGCAATGGTTGCAGCTCCAACCGCTCCAGTAGCTAAGACTGCTGCAGATGCGGAAGCAGCTCGCAAGGAAGATAGGATTCTTACCGACCCAGTGGCAGCTTACGAGGAGCAGCACGACGCTTTGGTTGAGTCTTTGGCAAAGCTTCGCGCGGCCGAATTAAAGCGCACGGATCGTTTGCAGCCAACGTCTACAGAGCCTCCAGTTATTGAGGTTAAAGACTTGTGCATTCAGTTCCCACGCTACGGCAGCGTAAACGTTGTAGACCACTTGAGCTTCTCTGTTCGCCCAGGCGAAACAATGGGCTTGGTTGGTGAATCTGGCTGCGGTAAGTCAATCACTTCGCTGGCGATTATGGGCTTGCTTGATCCAAAAGCTAAGATTAGCGGACAAATCCTGTTTAATGGCAAGGATCTTGTAAAGCTTAGCCCAAAGGAGCACAATGCTTTGCGCGGCCACGAGATTGCAATGGTTTACCAAGATGCTTTGTCTTCCTTAAACCCATCAATGCTGATTAAAACGCAGATGAAGCAGCTAACTTCTAGAGGTGGCACTCGTAGCGCCGAAGAGTTGTTGGAGCTTGTAGGCTTGGATCCAAAGCGCACGCTTGAATCCTACCCACACGAGCTTTCTGGCGGCCAGCGTCAGCGCGTGTTGATTGCAATGGCACTTACGCGAGATCCAAAGTTGATAATCGCAGATGAGCCAACAACCGCTTTGGACGTTACTGTTCAAAAGCAGGTGATTGATCTTCTTAACGAATTGCGCGAAAAGCTTGGATTTGCAATGGTGTTTGTAAGCCACGATTTGGCTCTTGTTGCCAAGGTTGCGCACTCGATTACCGTAATGTACGCAGGCCAGGTTGTTGAGCAAGGCTCCACCAAGGAAATCCTCACCGACCCGCATCACGAGTACACGCGTGGTTTGCTTGGCTCCGTAACCTCCATTGAGGCTGGTGCTCCAAGATTGCACCAGGTTCCAGGAACGGTTCCAAGCCCATCCGACTTCCCTAAGGGAGATCGATTCGCTCCTCGCTCTTCTCATCCAGATCAAGGACTAGACGTGCGCCCAGTAATGAAGCGCATTCCAGGAACGTGGCACTTCTACGCCGCGCCTCCAGAGCCTGAATCGGATGCACCTTCCGCAATTTTGACCGCCTCCGATCAAGGAGATGTGCGATGAACATGAATGTTAACGAAACAAACAAAGTACAGAACGAAAATGGCGATGTTCCAATCATCGAGCTGCGCGACGCCGAAGTGGTGTTCACTACTCGAGCAGGATCTGGCTTATTCCATAAGAACAAGATTACAGCCGTAAACAAGGTAAATCTTAAGCTTATGCCAGGCAAGACGATTGGTATTGTTGGTGAATCTGGCTGCGGAAAGTCTACTACTGCAAACATTATGTGCGGACTCCAGCAGGTTACGAGCGGCAAGGTTTTGTTTAAAGGGCAAGACGTTACGCACCGAACCGCAAAAGAGCGCATGGATATTGGACGCGTGGTTTCCGTTGTGTTCCAGGATCCAGCAATGGCTTTGAATGCTCGTATGAGTGTGATTGATCAGCTGATTGACCCGCTTGTTGTGCACAAGATTGGAAGCAAGGCTGAGCGCGATGCTAGAGCCAAGGAGCTAATACGAATGGTTGGTTTGCCTCATTCTGTTCTTGGCGCTTTGCCAGGTCAGCTTTCTGGCGGCCAGCGTCAGCGTGTGGCAATCGCTCGTGCGCTTTCGCTTAATCCAGATGCAATAATCGCAGATGAGCCAACTTCCGCTTTGGATGTTTCTGTGCGTGCTCAGATTTTGAATCTTCTTTCCGACTTAAAGAAGAGGCTGAATCTTTCCATGGTGTTTATTAGCCACGATATTCAAACAATCCGATACATATCTGACGAAGTTGTTGTTATGAATCACGGAACGATTGTTGAGCGCGGCGAAACTCACCAGGTGATTAATAATCCGCAGGATGCGTACACAAAGATTCTGATGGGCGCGGCGCCTTCGCTGCTGCATCCAACGGAAGAAGAGTGCAAGTAAGCGGCAGGTGCTAGTCGCTAGCTTAAATGCGCGGGCGGTCTGCTAAGACCTGCAGTAAATCCATGCAGGCCGCCCATTAATTGCAAAACCTAAAGTCATAAATCATAAATCATAAATCATAAAAAGTCATAAAAAATACGAAAGAAGTTTAATCATGGCAGAAAAATTCCACGGCGTTATTCCACCAGTAGTTACGCCATTAACGGCAGACGGCGAAGTAGACGTTGTTAGCTTTGAGCGCTCTCTTAACCGCATGATTGAGGCAGGCGTAGATGGCCTGTTTACACTTGGATCTTCTGGCGAAGTGGCATTTAGCACAGATAAGCGCCGCCGCGAAATCATTGAAACCGTAATGCGCATTGTTGACGGCCGCGTGCCAGTGTTGGTTGGCTGCATCGATACGGAAACAAACCGCGTTATTGAGCATGCAAAGGAAGCTAAGGAGCTTGGGGCATCTGCAATCGTTGCAACAGCGCCATTCTATGCACTCGGCGGCATGGCAGAAGTTGAGCGTCACTTCCGCCTTATTCACGAAGCTGTTCCAGATTTGCCTCTGTTTGCTTACGATATTCCAGTTTGCGTGCACACAAAGCTTCCAGGCGGTTTGCTTGTAAAGCTTGGCAAAGATGGCGTGCTTGCTGGCGTTAAGGATTCTTCCAACGACGACGTATCGTTTAGGTTCCTTGTAGACGACAACAATAAGGCTGGCCACCCATTGACTTTGCTTACGGGCCAAGAGGTTGTTGTTGACGGAGCATACATGGCTGGTGCAGACGGCTCTGTTCCTGGTCTTGCAAACGTTGAGGCCACTGGCTACGTGCGTATGTGGAAGGCTGCTCAGGCTGGCGATTGGGCAACGGTTAAGAAGGAGCAGGATTGGCTTGCTGCTTTGATGCGAATTGTTACTGTTCCTAGCGGAGTGGCAGGCTTTGGCGCTGGCGTTGGAGCGTTTAAGACCGCAATGGCATTGCTTGGTGTGTTTGACACAAATCAGATGCCAGATCCAGTTTGCCCACTTAAGGGAGAAAATGTTGAAGCCGTGGCTGGCGTTCTTAAGGAAGTTGGCTTGACTTTGGCAAAGACTCCGCAAGAAGTGAGCGATTCCACTAAGTAGCGACTTAAGTGCGTATCTTAAGTGCGTATCTTAGGTGCGTATCTTAAGTAAAAATCATAAATAATCATAAATAATCTAATAAAGCCTTTTATTGATGGTGCATAGTAAGTAAATAGTGTTGCGGTGTGCGTTGATTCGCATGCCGCAATGCTAATAATTGCTTAAAGCTTTAAAGGAGAAGCAAAGATGGCAGAAGTTATTATTGTAAAAGATCAAGATGAAGCTGGCGAGCTCTACGCAAAAGCAGTTGTAGATTTGATTGAACGCAAGCCAGACGCAGTACTTGGCTTGGCTACAGGATCTAGCCCATTAAAGGCCTACGAGCATCTTGCAAAGCTTGTTAAAGAAAATAATGTTGACGTTAGTCGCGTGCGCGGATTTGCGCTTGACGAGTACATTGGATTGCCATTAGAGCACGAGCAGTCCTACCACAGCACAATTCGCAGAACCGTAACCGATTTAATCGGCCTAAACCCAGATTTAGTGCACGTTCCGGGAGATGTTCTTAACGGAGCGCCATTAAGCGAGGGCAGCAAGATTGCACACGCTGGAGCTGACTACGATGCTGCGATTGCGGCCGCTGGCGGAATCGATGTGCAAATCTTGGGAATTGGCTCCGACGGCCACGTTGGATTTAACGAGCCAGGATCTTCGCTTGCATCTGGAACGCGCGTAAAAACATTAACCGAGCAGACTCGCGTAGATAATCGCAGATTCTTCGACGGAGATATTAACCAGGTTCCAACTCACTGCATAACCCAAGGAATTGGAACGATTTTGCGCGCTAAGCATCTTGTTCTTCTTGCGTTTGGCTCAAATAAGGCAGATGCTGTGGCGGCAACGCTAGAAGGCGGAGTAAGCTCGCTATGCCCAGCTTCCGCGCTTCAAATGCATCCGCACGCAACTGTGATTGTAGACGAAGATGCAGCAAGCAAGCTTAAGTTGGCAGACTACTATCGCTGGGTGTACGCAAATAAGCCATCTTGGCAGGGAATCTGATAGATCCGATACATCTTATGGATCCGATACCTCTGATAGATAAGTCTAAAATTAAGTAACGTATTCAAAAGCACAAACGTCAAAAGCACAAACGCAGGTGGGTTAAATGTCAAAAAATGCATACTTAGATGCCGTAAATAAGATTGATGATTCACTAAAATCAAACGAGGGGCGCAGTTTTGTAGTGCGCAACGTAAGCGTTGTAGACGCGCGCGGAATTGTTCCTAACGCTTGGATTTTGGTTAAAGATGGCGTAATTTTAGAAACGGGCATTTTAGACGAAGACCTTGCGCTGGCGATTAATGCTTGCGGCTTGCGCGCATCTGACTTAAATGTTGTAGACGGCGGCGGCTATTTTGCTGCGCCAGGCTATATTGATTTGCACGCTCATGGAGCCTGGGAGCATTCGTTTGACGACGGTGCCGAAGGGATTGCCATTGCGCGCGCGTATCACATGCTTCATGGGACAACTAGGCAAGTTCTTAGCTTGATTACAAATCCTCTTGACGTAATGCAAGAGAATTTGCGCACCGTTAAGCGCGTTATGCAAACGCGACCAGATGTGCTTGGATCTCACTTAGAGGGGCCGTTCTTGGCGCTTTCTAGAAAAGGCGCGCACGACCCTAATTGCCTAGTGGACCCTACCCCCGAGCGTGTTGAGGCGCTGCTTGAGGCGGCGGATGGCACTTTGCGCCAGATTACTCTGGCTCCAGAGCGAGAACACGGCATGGAGGCTATTAAGCGCTTTGTACAGGCTGGCGTAATTCCAGCAGTGGGGCATTGCGACGCAGATTATAAAACCGCGCGCGCGGCTTTTAACGCTGGCTCTACGCTTATGACTCACATGTTTAACGCTATGAACGGCATTCATCACCGCAAGCCAGGCCCAATTCCTGCAGCTTTGGAAGACCCGCGAGTAACGATTGAGCTTATTAACGACGGCTTCCACGTTGAAAACCCTGTTTTGCGAATGGCGTTTAAGGCGGCGGCTGGAAGGATTGCGTTTGTAACGGATGCAATGGCTGCAACAGGATGCGCGGATGGCGCTTATAAGCTTGGCGCTTTAGACGTTACGGTTACGGGCGGCCACGCAAGGCTTGTTTCTAATGGCGCTATTGCGGGATCTACTTTGATTCTGGAAGTTGCTATTAAGCGCGCTGTTAAAGAGCTTGGAATCGGATTGCCAGAGGCCATTGCTGCGGCAACCGTTGTTCCTGCTCATGTGCTTGGAGTAGATAAGCCGAATGCTATAACTGGCGCTCCTTTGGGCTTGGTTGAAAAGGGGTACGCGGCCGATTTGCTTTTGCTTAATCCAGGAACTTTGGCAGTTGAGCACGTTTGGTGCGACGGCCATAAAATTTCGTAACGGAAATCGTATCGTTGCGATTAATCGTGATGCTGTAGTACTCAGGCATCACCATTGAAGATGAAAGAACCGCTCCTTAAACTAGAGCGGTTCTTCCATTTTATAGAATGTATGTGCTTCAGTGCTTTTGCAGTCTATTAAGCAAAATCGACTGAATTGGTTCGTAATGGCTGTTTACAGCCTGCCTATATCCGTCTGCATCTCCCGCAATAGCCGTTTTAAGCATAAGTTCGTGCGCTCTAGCGGTTTTTTCAAGCTCGTCCGAAACTTCCAGCCCCAATTGCGGCAAAACAGCCATATGCACAAGCCACAAGCATCGCACAAATTGCTCTGCGATCGTATTGTTTACCGCGCGCAAAATGCCCGTGTGGAAAGCAATATCTTGTTCCAAGAACGTTTTTCCAGCATGCGCCTCTTTAGTCATTGTTTCCGAAAGCGCTTCCAGCTCTGGATGCTGCGTTCCCTTAAGCGACTCAACAACTTTATCCGCGCATCCAAGGTCTAGGAATTTGCGCATTTCCACAACGTCACTCAAGTCTTCAAAATTCTTATTAATGGAGATTAAAGATCGGAATGCAAGCGTTTCCACCATTGGATCCAAAGACAAGGAGCCAACAAACATGCCTTTTCCTTGTTTAACTTCCACAATGTTAAGCGCTTCTAGCTTGCGAATGGCCTCGCGCACCGACGATCTTGATGCGCCAATCAAATTGCATAGCATTGGCTCGGTTGGAAGCATATCTTTTGGCTGCAAACGCTCTCTTAATATAAGCGACCTGATTGCGTCCATTGTTTCGTCGCAGCGCTTTCTTGCTGCGATTGGAGCGGAGTTTGAGCTTGCCTGCAATAGCGATAAGCGGTCTAGTGTTGTCATCTCATCGTCTTCGTGCTTGCTAAATGTCTCTTCCATTTTGGCTCCTTTCAGTTCGCGTGAGTCTTCCCTCTTTTGAATCTTTTGAATCTTTTGTTCTTTTGTTTTTGTGTACTGTGTTTTTGTCTATTGTGTTTTTGAAACCTGTTTGCAAACTATCTTGCCGCCAAAGCGAGGAATCTATTGCTGTTATATAAATTCCAGTAGTCTCTTTTTCCCACAGTAGCTGCAAAGTGTGTTTATTGCTAGAGGTAAGGCATTGATAAACGTGGTGGAATGGGTTTATGCACACATTTTTTTGCCACGTTTTGCCGCCGTCGAAGCTAAATCGCACAACTCCGCGGCCGCGGTACGGCATCATTTGGCTTGCGTTTGCAAATGCTATGCAGTCTGCGTTTCCCTCGTTTTCGCCGCTAAAGCAGGTTGCGCTTGGCTGGCTGAATATCTCGGGCAGGCTTTGGTCAAAAATCAGCTCGCTCCACGTTTCGCCGCAATCGTGGCTAATGGCCTTGCCTACGCAGCCCGAGCGATTTTGATTGCGGAAGAACGCCAGAATATCGCCATTTTTGCGCTCTACAAACACGGTTTCGGAGCTTGTTGCATCGTCGTCTTGCATTGTTACAGGGTCTACGATTTTGACGCCCATTAATCGCCCCTCGTTAATCATTTTGCCTCGGCGCCACGTTTTGCCGTCGTCATCCGAAATAAGCGCTCCCGAAGAATAGTGCGATTTGCTTTGGCCGCTGCAATAAAATGGCACGAGTATTCTGCCGTAATGTTTTTCGCTGCGCCTAATAACAATTCCGTTCCCTGGGCATACTCCAGCGAAGCTCATCCACGGTTCTTTAACCATGTGGTCAATTAAGCGTGGTGCGCTCCACGTTTCGCCGTCGTCGTCCGAGTAGATTTGCGCTATGTAGCAAGTTTTTTCGGCGAATAATGGCTGATTTTTGCTCGCTGTTTCGGGTGATTGCCATATGTTCCACGTGGAACGGTCGCAAGTTTGGTTACTGTGCAATCCGCTGCTCAGGTCTCCGCTCAAATCGCCATTTTTTATGCTTCCATCTGGGTAAATTAGCCAGTTTGTTGCGCATTCTTTTTCGCTGGAATCGCATGGCAATTTTACGGCCGCGCTTGCGTCCATTGCCGCCGCATAGTGGCCACCTAAGCGGTCTATAAGCTTGATTCTTCCGCAAGCGTCCACGCCTACAGCTGTTTTGCAATTTGTTAGCCCAATTCCGCCAGGATTAATGTCAATTAATACGTTGATTCTTTCGCTTTTGCCCTCTGGGTCTAAAACAGGGCAGGAGTCGATTGCGCTGGCGCCCAGTTTTCCAAGGTTTTTGCCAGGCATATTGATTACGGTTTGCAAAGGCTCCCACGTTTTTCCGCCGTCTGCGGATCTGCGAATCACAAAGTTTATGTGATTTGGAGCGTCGTTCGAAACGCTTGTTCGCTGGTCTGCTCCCGCGATTAGCGTTCCCATGCGCGTTTTTACAAGCGACGGTATTCTGTAGCTGCGAGAGCCTGCGTAGCCTGTGTCAAATAGTGCGGTTGTTACAAGCGGTTTTACTCTCGATATTCTTTGGATTTGGCCTTCGCTTAGCGCACTAAAGTAGATTCCGCCCGTTCTGGCTTCGCCCATTAATCGCACTCCGCGCAGGTTTTCGCCAATGCTTACGGCGTCTAAGTCTGGTATGTTTGCAAACCAGAATTGGCCTATGTTGTGCGACTGGCTGTATCCGTCTACGTAAATGTCAGTTGCTCCGCGATTTGCACGAATAATCAAGTCGTGCCATTCGCCATCGTCAATGCTTGCGGCTGCTTCGATTGCGCTTTTTACGCCCGTCTCGCTGTCAATTAGCGTGATTTTTATGCCTTCTGGACCCGCGTACACGCTTATTTTTTCGCTAGGTTCTTGCTTAGTTTTTGTTCCGGCAGTTCCGGCAGTTCCAGTAGTTCCAGCTGCAAAAAGCACTCCGTGTTGGCCTGGCCCGCGCAATCTAAATTGAATGTGCAGCGTTCCGCTGGCCTTGCAAGATATGCGTTTTATGTCTCTTGCGCAAATCGTAGGCCCCGCAAACCATATGTCTGGCTGCGCCTGAGTGGCCGAATTTGCAATTTCTTCTGGCTGCGGCAAGTGGCTTGAGTGGTAAAAGTCGTAGATTTGCGAAGATTCTGCCTGCGCTGCACAAGCTTCCGCCGCTTTTGCGCACACTCTTTGCGGTCCAAGATTCGTTGCGCTCGCAAAGCACTGGTATCCGTCTAAATAAAATCGGCTTCCAAAACTTCCGTACGTTATTGCAAAATCGTGTTCGCGCCCGTTGCCCGCGCCTAGCGCATCTTCCATGTGCAGTGCAATTTCTTTTGCACCATTTGCGTCGGCACTATCTTCTAAAAGATTTTGCGCACTAAGCAGGGGAGCATCTTCTTTAATACTTATTTTTATTATTGGAGTTGCGTCCTCTTGATGCGCGGAAGCTTCCGATTCTTGTGCGGGCTTAATATTTAATAAATCACAATCTGCATTTGCTACAAATTTGAACCCTATTATTCCTTCGTTTTGATTCCCGTGATTCCCGCTATTTTCGCTAGTTGGTGTAATTTTTATTGTGGCATGGTTGAATCGCGTGTGTGCCGAACCCCCGATATTGGCAATTTCTTCACCCAGGTTCGTCGTCTTCGTTGAACGACGTTCCATTTTAGTCCTCCATGACCGTAAAAATTAAAACCACTATGTTTTAACACGTCTGACGTCTTATGACGTTCACTATTCAGTCTATCACACATTTTTAAGCAAATGCACAATTGTTGCATATGATGTTGCAATATGATGCTACAAAATAAGAAAGAACGTTGAAAAATCAACGTTCTTAAAGAGTGCGAACGGCGGGACTTGAACCCGCACGAGTATACACTCACTGCCACCTGAAGACAGCGCGTCTACCATTCCGCCACGTTCGCATACAGACCATAAAACTACCATATTTGTAGCCGTTTAGCAAATATCGCCATTTGTGTGTTGGCCCGCATTTGTTTCTTTTTACCCGCGTTTGTTCCCATTTCGACCCATTTTGGAAACAAACGCGGGAAAGTTGTTCGCGCGTTACAGCGCGCTCACGTCTTCGCCGCACGTAAAGTCCACTGGACTTTACATGTAAGCGGCTCAGCGCTCCAAGTTGCCTTCGCGCACTACGCTCTAAGCGCTCAGGCAGGTCGTCGCGCCCCCGTTTGTTTCTTTTTGCCCGTGTTTGTTTACATTTCGGCCGATTTTGGAAACAAAAGCAAGAAAAAGTAAACAAACATGGGGAAGTGTGCAGATTGAAATCGTCGATTCGCGCGCAACACCAAGCAAATTATCCGCGCGACCCATTCTCATAATAATGGGCTAACGATTCATCTCTGAAGTCTTCAAAATACCCGCCGTCAATCGACGCGCGAATGTCGTCTAGAAGTTTAACAAAGAATCGCTCGTTGTGAATCGTAGCAAGCGTGTATCCGTTCATCTCTTTAGCGCGCAGCAAATGGCTAACATACATGCGCGAATAATGCGTGCAAGTGTAGCAATCGCAGCCTGCTTCAAGTGGCCCCTGGTCGTGCTTAAATTCCGCGCGCTTTACGTTGTAGCGCCCGTGGCGAGTAAAAATCGCGCCGTTTCTGCCGCATCGCGCAGGCGCCACGCAGTCAAAGGTATCTCCGCCGTTTTCTACGCAAGCAAAAATGTCGTCAACTGCTGCAATTCCAAGCACGTGGCGAGGGCGATTTTCTGGCATAGCATCGCAAATCCAAGCGCAAGTGTCTCCAATAATGCGCTTTTCAATCGCACCGCCAATTCCAACGCCGTCAAAGTCGAGCGAAGCAATCTGCTGTGCCGCGTGCCTGCGCAAATCCTCGTAATTTGCTCCCTGAACAACGCCATACAACGCCTGATACGGCTTTCCTAATCGCGCCTCGGTCAATCGCTTGTGTTCTTCAACGCAACGCTTAGCCCAGCGGAAAGTGCGCTCAACAGACTCCTCCTGGTAGCGGCGAGTGTTCATAAGCGTTGTAAGCTCGTCGAAAGCAAACATAATATCCGCGCCAAGCTTGTGCTGAATTCCCATTGAGATTTCTGCGCTAAAACGATGAATAGAGCCGTTTAGCGGAGACTTAAAAGTAACGCCATCTTCGTCAACAAATGCCATTCGCTCTTTACCAGCTGCGATTACATCGTCGGACTTCATGCCAGTAACATCCATTGCAAGCGTCTTTTTAAATCCTGCGCCGAGCGAAAGCACTTGGAATCCGCCAGAATCCGTAAAAGTTGGGCCATCCCAGTTCATAAACTTTGCAAGGCCGCCAGCTTCGTCCAAAATATCTTCGCCAGGGCGCTCATATAAGTGGAATGCGTTAGAAAGCATGCATTGGCCGCCCAAGTCTTTGATTGATTCTGGTAGCACGGCCTTCATTGCGCCTTGCGTGGCAACTGGCACAAACGCAGGCGTGCAAATATCTCCATGAGGCGTGCGAATTACGCCAGTGCGGCCGTATCTGGCTCCGTCTTTTCCTTTGCCATCTGCCGCATTTTCCAAACGCGTTTTTGTTGTAAACGAGAATTCTCTGCGATCTCCAGGTTTACCAGGTTCTGCTCCGCGTGGGTGTTCAATAAGATTAGTCATAACATTTACTCTATTAGAAGGCATGACGATACGCGCGTAAGTTGCGGTATTGCGCGCGGAAAAGTCGCAAGCAACCGTTCGTTAAATTTTACGTGTTTTTATAATTTTTATAAAAATAATTAGCTAATTTATGGGTTATATGTGGCATTTATACGGCATTTATACTGCTAAATATTCAGGTAATTTTAAGAGCGGCACGTTTAACTCGTATTGTAAACGCAAAATTGTGTAAAAATTGCATATTAATTGCATATTAACTTGTATGAATTTGTGTAATCAGATTAGAGTATGCTTTGTAAAAGATTTAAGGAGGATTAATGGCTGACGATATTTACGATTCCAAGGCCTACGATTCTAGTGAAGAGCAAAATGGCAATGCTTCACAAAGCCAATCGAAGCCGCTAAGTGCGCAGGAAAATCAGGCGAATTCAGAGCAGATTTATCGACCAGCTCCAGAATACGGAGCGTATGGCCCTGTAGACGAGGGTGATGTAAATAACTCTGGCGAATCGTTGCAAAATCAAGAGCAAAGCAGCGCGAGTAATTTGGGCAGTGCAAGCGGCACAAGTGATGCAAGTGATGCAAGTGGAGCAAATAGCGCAAACAGTAGTGATTATGCGCATTCGAAAGATAGTGACGATTTAGATAATCCGTTCTTGCCATATGGTGATCCATATAATAATAACGCGCAAAAGCGAGCTAGATTCGGCAATCCTTACGATTTGAGCACGGATAACAGTGGCGAAAATAGCGCGGATAATGCAGATAGTGCGGATAATATTGCAGAAAATCAGCCTGCCGAAGATTTAGCCCAGAATCCAGCACAAGATTCATCCCAGAATCCACTCCAAACTCCAAATGTGGTTTATAAAAAGCACGGATTTAGGGCGGAATCTAAAGAAAACTCAACAATTACGGTGGCAATCGTTTCGTCTATTATTTCTGCCATTGTATGCGTTGTTGTAATGGCATTTGCTCTTACTCAAGGCCTGATTCCTATTCCAGGCGCAGGAACACTTGCAGACGTTGGAGCGCAAAGCCATTCAAAAGGAACGGCCGTAGTAAAGGGCGGCCAGGCTCCAGATTGGCGTTCGGTTGCTAAAAACGTTTCTGGCGGCGTTGTTTCTATTCAGGCACGCAACAGCAAAAACATGAGCAAAGGCTCGGGCGCAATAATCGACAAGCAGGGTCATGTTGTTACAAATAACCACGTTATTGCTGGCATGCAGCAGCTTCAAGTAACGCTTTCTAACGGTCAGATTTACAAGGCAAAGCTTGTTGGAACCGATAAAACAACAGATTTGGCTGTGCTTAAAGTAGACGGTTTGCCAAATAATGTAAAGCCAGTTGATTTTGCGGATTCGGATGCGCTCGCAGTTGGCCAGCCAGTAATGGCAATTGGAAATCCACTTGGATACGACGATACGGCTACGACGGGTATTGTTTCTGCGCTTAATCGCCCAGTTTCCGTTATGGACGATCAAAGTCGTTCCGAAATCGTTACAAACGCTGTGCAAATTGATGCAGCAATCAACCCAGGCAATTCGGGCGGCCCAACTTTCGATGCTGCTGGAAAAGTGATTGGCATTAACTCGTCTATTGCAGCAACTTCTGCAAGAGGTGGCACAGCAGGGTCCATTGGAATCGGCTTTGCTATTCCTTCCAACCTTGTTAAGCGCGTAGTAACCGAGATCATTAAGCATGGTTCTGTAAAGCACGTTGCTCTTGGAATTATGGTTAAAAGCGTAAACGTAACGCAAAATAACATTACGCGTGGCGGTGCTCAAGTGGCGTCTGTAACGCCTGGCGCTCCTGCTGCAAAGGCGGGAATGCGCGCTGGAGATACAATCGTAGCGTTTAATGGCAAGTCGGTTACAAGCAACTACTCGCTGCTTGGATTTGTGCGCGCTACAGCTTTGGGAGATAAGGCAACAATAACGGTTGTTCGTGGAAACGGAACCGTCAACTTAACTGTTAAGTTTAATCAAGAAGAAGCTGCGGTTAATGGTGCAACTCGCCAAGACCCTCGCTCGCTAAGAAGGCGCAGCAACAAGAAGCCTGATTCTTCGCAAAATAAGAGTCAAAAGGGTGACGGCGGCGGTTCTTCGGATGACGACGACGATTCTTTGGATCAGCTTCCTAGAGGCGGAGACGACGATTCCGACGACGGCGGCATTTTTGATCCATTCGGTTTCTGGTAAACTGATAGCATGACTTACAAAGATTTTGGCCAACTTGCATCGGAGCGGTTTTCTGCACGCGACTTTTTAAACAAGCCGATTGAGCAAAACGTTTTAGAGTCAATACTGCACACCGCTTCTCTTGCGCCAAGCTGGAGTAACACAAGGGCTTATGCGCTTGCGATTGCACAAGGCAGCAAAAAAGACAGCATTGTAAAAGCTTATTTAGATAAGTGCAATGCAATGCTTAAGGCCAAAGATAAGAGTTTGAGTGAATCTGAGCGCGCTCAGTTTGCTCAAGAGTCAGCGCCTAATGGCGACGTTCCTGTTGCAAGGCCGTACCCTGATGATCTAAAGCAGCGAAGCGCTAAACTTGGTCTAGCGTTATATTCGCATTTGGGAATCGAAAGGCACGATTTTGCAGCCAGGAACGCCCATACGCGTAGGAATTTTGAGGCTTTTGGAGCGCCCGTTATTGGCTTTGTTTTAGCTAGGCGCGATTTTATGCCGTTTGCTGCAATGGACGCTGGCCTTATGCTGCAAACGCTATTTCTTGCTGCTAAAGATTTAGGCGTTGACTCTTGCCCACTTGGAGTTTTGGCAACTTGGCGAGATCCGTTAGACGCGGAGTTTGATGTTCCAGAAAACATGGAGCTTTTAACTGGATTTGCTCTTGGGTATGCTAGCGATTCGCACACAAACGAGTTTAGAGCTGAGCATCCAAAGATTGAGCTGCTATAGTCCTATTTTATGTGTGCTTTGCGCTCGTAAATAGTGGCAGTGCTTTCCCAAACAAGAGCCTTCCAAGACGTTTTAACGTTAGAAACAGCATGCGCATTGTAATGCGAAATGTTGTAGTTTAATGCCAAGAAGTAGTACCACGGCTGGCTGGATTCGCTAACAAAAAACTCTGGTTCGCCTTTTGCAGCGCACGCCGCCAACTCTTTTTCTTGCTGGTTTGCAGACGAGCTTTCGTTTGTTATAAAAGTCTTGTTTTTGTAAGCGCAGTCTATAAGATTCTTAGAAAAATAAGGATTTGCGCCCACTAAAAGCCACGAATATTGGTGAGTGTCGCTTTCTTCGTGCGAAATAACGTTTCCACTTTCGTCAACTTGCTCGTAATTATGGAGCCAAGATGCTACAAAACGCTTATTTTGCAAGTGATTACTAGATATGTATTGCGCTACAGCCCTGGAAGGCGAATAGTCAAACAGAATGTCGTTTACACAAGCAAACGCGTTCCAAATTAGGCTTGGGGCAAGTATTATTGAAATTAGCACGTTGATTTTCAAAGCTTTGTTTTTTATAAATCTGAATTTATTAGGGATGATTTTAACAAAAATCGTAGGAATATCCTTGCTGCTAAGCGGCTCTTTTATGTGACTAATCCAAAGCACACTAAGCAAAAACACAAAGATTAGGCCTGCGTGATGAAGCGTAAAATAGCGCACAGCTACGATTGTAAGAACAAAATAGGGCATTATAAGCACGGCAAGTAGTTTTCGCCGCATGGTGATTCTAATGGCAAATGCCCAAATCGCAAGGCTAAACAGAGTGCATACTACGATTGGCCAAAAGTCAAAAGGCATTCTTCGCATTGAAACATCGCCATAAAAGCTTGTAAACATGCTTTCGGAAGGCATTACAAATATAAAAGCAAAGAATTTTGCGATATTTGAATTGCCATCAATCGTTGCGCGTGTGGCGAAGGCGTTTGGCGCGGGCCATGCAAGAGCAAGGTTTGCAACGCCAAAAATGGCGATTAATCCCCAAGATATAAGTCGTGCCAAATTTGATGAGATTGTTGTTTTAATCGCGTGAAAAACGGCACTAAAATTAAGAGTTTTGCTACAGTCTTTGCTAATGTCTTTGCTGATATTCTTGCCAATATTCTTGCTAAAAACTCGCCAAATCCACGCAATTGTAAATCCTGCAGCAAACGCGATTCCATACACGCTAAGCAGGCACATAAACATAAGGCTAATCGCAAGTTTGCAAGCGCTAGAAGTCTTAGAATCCGCACTATTCCAATAATGTGCAGCCACTAGCAAGCTCAAGCAAAGCAAAGCGTACGGTCTTGAAGTAACGCCGTATTGGAAGCAAGCAAAATAAGTAAAAGGAATAAGAAAAGTTGCAAGGCTGCCCGCACGCTTAAAAGGCGATTTAAAAATAAGCCACGCGCCAAGTAAGCTTGCGCAAACCAGCTGAATTCCCTTAATTCCAAACTCGTATGGAACGCCACTTTTGGCTGCAATCGCAAGTAAAAGATTCCAAAAAGGAGGGTGGCCTTCGTAATGTGGTCTAACGCTAAAAATGCTTGCAAGCGGTGAATCGCGCGCAATCAGCCAGCTTTGAGCTTCATCAAACCAAGGTTCGTGGAAACACATTACGATTGCAATAATCGCAATGTATAAAACAAAAGCTAAAAGCAGTGCCAATGTGCGCGCGTTATGCGAGCTTTGTAAATTGCGCGAATTGCGTAAATTGCGCGAATTACATAAATTGCGTAGCTTTAAAATCCGCATTACCGTTAACTCTTAATTGCAATACTCTTAATCGCAATACAATTGCTAATTTTGACTTAAAGCGGCAAGCCTACGCGCATTAGCCACAGCATACAAGCTGATTCCAGCAGCAACGGATGCGTTCAACGATTCAACGGCGTTAGAAATTGGGATTCCAGCAATGGCGTCGCAAGCTTCGCGCGTTAGGCGACTCATGCCTTTGCCTTCGCTGCCAAGAACAACAACAAGTGGATCGGTTTCAAAGCCAGTTTCGCCAACGAGCTTGTCTCCTCCGCCGTCCAGGCCAATCGCGTACCATCCGCGTTCGCGCAAACCTTGAATCGCCTTGTTTAAGTTCACCACGCGAGCAACAGGCAAGTGCGCTGCAGCGCCTGCAGAAACCTTCCAAGCGGCAGCAGTAACAGATGCGCTCCTGCGCTCAGGCAAAATTACGCCATTTGCGCCAAAAGCGGCTGCGGAACGAATAACCGCGCCAAGATTTTGCGGATCGGTAACGCCGTCTAGCGCTATAAACAACGGGCGTGCGTTAATGCGTGCAGATGCAGAATCCGCCGCCTCCATAGCGCGAGCCTTCTTTTCTGCGCGATCAACAAGCTCTTGCAGAGAATAGTATTGATAAGGCTGCACCTTTAAAATAATGCCCTGATGATTAGTGCTGTGGGCAATGCGATCCATCTCTAGGCGATCTGCCTCCAAAAGTCGCAAGCCTTGCATGCCAGCAAGCTTAACGATTTCGCGCGTGCGATCGTCGTGCTCAATGCGATTTGCCACATAAAGTTGCGTGCTAGGAACGCCTACGCGCAAAGCCTCAAGAGTTGCGTTTCGCCCAATAACCAACTCATCGCTATCTGTGCCCAACTTATCTACTCTGCGTCTTGCCGCCAAACGCGGATCTGCAAAAGTGCGCTTAATCGCAGCTTTTTTGGCGAAATAAGCTTTATGGTAAACGCGATCTTCTGCCTTAGGTGTAGGCCCTTTGCCGCGCAATGCATTACGATGTTTTCCACCCGACCCCTTGGTCGGTCCTTTTTTCATAGCCATATTCCTATTCTCACATGCCCCCGAGGCATTAATAAGGTATTAGTAAGTCATTAGTATTTGGCGCTTTATGTGGCATAATAGAACGGTACTTAATATTGCAAATTATTGTTATTGCAATAATCCACAACCGCGCAATAATCAAGATTTTGAGTCAACTTTGCATAAATCTTGATTGTTGACTACTCCGCGGCGCTCCCAAGGGGGAAAATATGGTTGATCAAAGCGATCAATCCAAAGATCCGTCATTGCAAGACGCACAAAGTGTTGCAGATGCGCTTAACGTAAACGTTTCTACTGGTCTAAGCAGTGATGAGGCTTCTAGAAGGCTCGCGCAATTTGGCCCGAACGCTCTAGCTGGTGCTCCTAAAACGCCAGCGTGGAAGAGGTTCCTCGAACAGTTTAAAGATCCGCTTGTTTACTTGCTTATAGCGGCCACAATTATTTCTGCGATTGCATGGTTTGTTGAGCGCGCACAACATGGCGGCGAAAGTGGCGGAGAGATTCTGCCATTTGACTCAATAGTTATAATCGTGATTCTTATAGCAAACGCAGTTTTGGGCTATATTCAAGAGTCGCGTGCGCAAGAAGCGGTTGAGGCGCTGGCAAAAATGAGCGCTCCGCAAACGTCCGTTCTTAGAGATGGGCGAGTTATGCGCATAGATACGGCGGATGTTGTGCCTGGAGATATTTTGGTTCTTGGCGAAGGCGATGCTGTTTCTGCAGATGCAAGGCTTATTGCAGCCGCTTCTTTGCGAGTTGCGGAAGCAAGTCTTACGGGAGAATCGGTTGCCGTTAGCAAGCGCCCAGAAACTCTAGCTTCGCCAAAGTCTTTGGCAGACCGCACAAACATGGTGTTTAATGGCACTGCCGTAACGCAAGGAACTGGTCGCGCAATCGTCACGTCTACGGGCATGAAAACTCAGGTTGGAAAAATCGCAGATATGCTTTCTAGTGCGCAAGAAGAAGCCACTCCTCTGGAGAAGGAGATGGTTCGCGTATCTAAGGTTCTTGGAATCGCAGTGTGTATTATTGCGGCCGTTGTGCTTGCCTCTATGTGGGCGCTTGAAGGCTTCCATACCATTGAAGACGTTATAGATTCTTTGCTTCTTTCCGTTTCTCTTGCTGTTGCTGCTGTTCCAGAAGGCTTAGCTGCTATCTTAACGGTTGTTCTTGCTTTGGGCGTTCAGCGCATGGTAAAGCATCATGCTGTTGTTAAAAAGCTTTCGTCTGTAGAAACTCTTGGCTCTGCATCCGTTATTTGCTCCGACAAAACGGGTACTCTAACTCGAAACGAGATGACTGTTGAGCGTGTTATAACGCCTAGCGGCCAAGTGCAGCTTACGGGTAGTGGGTATAAGCCAGATGGGCGTATGGTTTTGCTTGGTTCTTTAGATGCGGATTTGGCGGTTCCTCCAGCGCTGGCTACAGAGGTGATTGGCGCTCTCGGCTCTGGGTATTTAGCAAACGATGGCGATTTGCATCTCGATGAAGCGTCTGGCGCGTGGCAGCCAGTTGGCGACCCTACCGAGGTTTCGCTTATTGTTGCAGCTCGAAAAACTAAGGCAGATAAGCGTTATGCGCATCTTAGCCGTGTTGCGGAAGTGCCATTTACGTCTGAGCGCAAACGCATGTCTGTGGTTGTTAAAGACGATTCGGATTCTGGGAATCTTATTGTTTGTGCAAAAGGCGCTCCAGATGTTTTGCTTTCTTATTGCACGCGAATCGCAGTGGCTGGCGCTGTTCGCCCGCTTACAGAAGGAGACCGCGAAGAGATTCTTGCAAACGTGGAAAAGCTTTCTGGCGAAGCTTATCGCACGCTTGCAATGGCGTATAGGCCGCTTGGCGTAGATAGTCTAGCCAAAGTTCCAGGCATGGTTTCTAATGCTGCTGGCCAAATCGCAGATGTTGCCGAGCAAAGCGACGTTTTGGAGTCCGATTTAATTTGGAACGGCATGGTTGCGATTATTGATCCTCCTAGAATCGAAGTTCGAGATAGTGTTGCTCAAGCGCATCGTGCTGGAATCCGAACTGTTATGATTACGGGCGATCACCCGCTTACAGCTGCTCGAATCGCTCGCGACCTTGGCATTATTGGAAAAGATGAGCATGCTCTTACTGGCGATGAGCTTGACGAGTTGCTTTCTAGAGACGACGACAATATTGCTTTCGACGATGCAATTAGCAAAGTGAGTGTGTATGCGCGAGTTGCTCCAGAACACAAGCTTGCGATTGTTTCCTCGCTTCAAAGGCAGGGCAATATTGTTGCTATGACTGGCGACGGCGTAAACGATGCTCCTGCTGTAAAGTCGGCAGATATTGGCGTTGCAATGGGCATTACGGGTACGGAAGTCACCAAGGAATCTGCCAAGATGATTTTGGCAGACGACAACTTCTCTACAATCGTCGCAGCAGTGCGCGAAGGCCGCGGAATTTTTGACAATATTCGTAAATTCTTGAGATATTTGCTTAGCTCCAACGTTGGCGAAGTGTTCACCGTGTTTGGTGGCGTAGTGTTTGCTGGCGCTTTGGGAATTACGCAGCCAAACTCTGTAGGCGTAACTTTGCCTTTGCTTGCAACGCAGCTTTTGTGGATTAATTTGCTTACAGATGCTGCTCCTGCGCTTGCAATGGGCGTTGATCCTCAAACGGATGACGTTATGAATAGGCGTCCGCGAAGACTTACAGATAGCGTTATTGATAAGCCAATGTGGGGAGACATTGTGTTTATTGGCGTGATTATGGCAGCTATAACGCTGATTGGCATGGACATGCATTTGGCTGGCGGATTGTTTACCGACCGCTCCACAACTGTTTTGACTCATGCTGCCCAAATGACTCACGCGCGCACAATGGGCTTCACTATTCTTGTGTTTGCTCAAATGCTTAACGCTTTGGCTTCTCGCTCGCATTTGCAAAGCGTGTTTGTTGGCTTGTTTGCAAATCGTTGGCTTTGGGGTGCAATCGCAGTTTCCGTAGTGTTGCAGCTTGCTGTAATTTATATACCATTCCTTAATGGTCCATTTGGCACAGTTCCACTCGATTTTATGGAGTGGGTGGAGTGTCTTGGACTTTCAATGGTTGTGCTTATTGCTTCGGAGCTAAGAAAGTGTGTTTTGCGCTTTATGGCTAAACGCAAAGTTGCATCATCTGCTGCAATGTATGCGTAATGTTTGCGTAATGTTTGCGTCGACCTAGGCACGCGCTACACTTGGCATATAAGTGTGTTTATGTGTTTTTACGCAATATCGCAAGGAGATTTGACGTTATGCTGTTGTCTGATCGCGACATTCTCAAAGCTCATGAAGAGGGTCATATTGATTTGACCCCATGGACCCCAGAAATGGTACAGCCTGCGTCGATTGATGTTCGGCTGGATCGATTCTTCCGCTTATTCAACAATCACGCCTACACGTACGTTGATCCAGCGGAAAATCAAGGCGAATTGACTGAGCAGTTTGAAGTTGCGCCAGATGAGCCTTGGATTTTGCATCCTGGCGAGTTTGCGCTTGGCTCCACTTGGGAGTATGTGAAGTTAGATTCTACGATTGCTGCGCGTTTAGAGGGTAAAAGCTCTCTTGGCCGTCTTGGAATTTTAACTCATTCCACAGCTGGCTTTATTGACCCAGGTTTTGAAGGCCATATTACCCTGGAGCTTTCAAACGTTAGCACCTTGCCAGTTAAGTTGTGGCCAGGCATGAAGATTGGCCAGATGTGCTTCTTTAAGCTCAGCTCGCCTTGCCAGAATCCTTATGGGTCTTCCGTTAACGGATCTCACTATCAGGGTCAGCGTGGTCCAACTCCTTCTAGGTCTTACGAGAATTTCTATCGCGCAAATTTGGATGACTAGCGTTAATCAGCGTTAATTAGCATTAATTAGCGATAATCAGCGTTAATCCTAAGAAAAATCAGAGGAAAAGTAGAAAACTTTCAGGAAGTTATCAGCTAGTTCACTAGCAGCGCTAAGAATTATGTGTTTTCATAATATTAGTGAAAAACTTAAAAGGTATTTCACGAAAGCTTATTCATATTTTTTCCTTTAAATTTAAACCCCGACTTGAACGGTCGGGGTTAAATTTTTATGTGGACTGAGTCCTAGCCCAAATGCCAAAGCTGTGCCGTATGCTGTAAGTATGACTAATCATAACGGTGTGATCTCCAGCGAGTTCGACGATAGCGATTTTGGCGGCGGCGATTTTGGCGGCGAAGACAATGCTTCTGATGCTTCAAATGGCCTGCATGCTGGCCGTGAATCAAGTGTTGTTCCAGGCAGATTTGGCGAAGATTTGCATGTAAGCGTTGCTCAGTATTCTCGCGGCGAGGCTGCCGCTTATGCCACAAGACCTCTTCTTTTGCTACTGCATGGTTGGGGGTCAAATGAGGATGATTTGCTTGATTTGCTGCGCGTTGTGGCACCCTATAACGATGCGATTTCTTTACGTGCTCCACTTCGCTTAGCTCAAGGCGCTTACAGCTGGTTCCACGATGCCGTTCCGCAAGGTCAAGACCTGGATCGAGACATGTATGCTGCTGCAGCTGCAATCGACGAGTGGGTTGCAGCAAATGTGCCCGAAGACCGCGCTGTTGTGCCTTTTGGATTTTCGCAAGGCGCTGCTCTAGCGGTTCATGTTCTTAGGCTTAACCCAGATCGCTACCGCGCAGCTGTTGCGCTTTCTGGCTTTGTGGCTCCAAATATTACCAAAGATATTTCGCTTAACGACGATGTTCTTGCCGAGCTTAATACGCCTGTTTTCTTTGGCTACGGTTTGGATGATGCTGTTATTGCTCCTTACGAGTTTTCGGCGGCTGCAGCATGGCTTGAGGAGCATACGTGGCTGGAAGAGAAGCGCTACCGCGGCCTTGATCACGCAGTTCATATGGAAGAACTTGGCGATATTCGCTCTTGGTTTGCTCTTCATAATATCTCGTCGGGGTTAATGTGACTTTTAGTGTGTGCAACTATACGTCATTCATGCAAGAAGCATTGCAGCTTGCGCAAGTTGCTG
Source organism: Bifidobacterium sp. UMB1197 (assembly GCF_030217745.1). Lineage (NCBI taxonomy): Bacteria > Bacillati > Actinomycetota > Actinomycetes > Bifidobacteriales > Bifidobacteriaceae > Bifidobacterium > Bifidobacterium sp. UMB1197. The sequence continues at coordinate 303,601 of NZ_JASOOL010000001.1, forward strand.
CCGATTGCGAAGAAGTTCCAGTTGGCGCTGTTGTGGTAGATAGCTCTGGGGCGATTATTGGCCGCGGCTCTAATCTTCGCGAGAAAAACGCGGATCCGCTTGCTCACGCAGAAGTTCTTGCGATTAGGCAGGCGGCAGATGCGCGTAAGTCTTGGAATCTTAGCGATTGTACGCTTGTTGTTACTTTGGAGCCATGCCCAATGTGCGCTGGGGCGATTTTACAAACGCATATTAGCCGCGTTGTTTTTGGCGCTTGGGATTCAAAACTTGGCGCATGTGGATCTGTTTGGGATATTTTGCGAGACCCTCATATTGGCTCGCATCCGCAGGTTTTTGGGTCCGTTTGCGAATCGCAGTGTGCACAGATTTTAAGCGATTTTTTTGCGCGCGCAAACTCCCGCACAAACTCTCGCACAAAATAGAATCATGAAATGAATAAGTAAGGAGCCGCGGCTCGCGATTCTACTTCGGGCCGCTTTTGTATTCTTTTAACTATAACATTTACAAGTATAACAACTTTAATATATACTTGTAAAAAGTATAGTAAATATACATGTATTAAGTATGTGCATGGATTGTCTATAAATCTATAGAAAAGTTAGGGTAAAGCGTATGACTACAGTCGCTCCAATAAGCACTATGGTTCCGATTAGTGCTTTTAGTAATGGTAAATCTGCACAGGCTTTTGCCAAGGTGAGTTCTGGTATGCCAGTTACAGTGCTAAAAAATAATCAACCAATGTACTTCATTATTAACCGTGAAGATTTTGAGCGTTATCAATCACTCGAAGAACAACTTCAAAAGTATATTGAAGAAGCTATCGAAAATAAAAACAATGAAGCTCGTAAGCAAGTTCAAAATCGCGAATTTACCCATGAATCACATACTGCTTCTGACATGATGGATTACCTAAATGGGCTGTGAAAAGAGACGTCTAAAATCCAAAGATAGCTAAAGTATAGAATTGTAAACGTTGTAAATAATCAGCAATAAATAATCAGCAACAAATAATCAAAATTAATGGGGTTTAAATGACTACTTTTGACAGAGCTAACTTGCCGCAATCCGTACGATCAAACGGCGCTACGCCAAACCCTTGGTGGGCAAATGCAGTTGTGTATCAGATTTATCCGCGAAGCTTCCAAGATACCAACGGCGACGGAATCGGCGATTTAAAGGGCATTACATCGCGCCTTGATTATTTAGCTGATTTAGGCGTTGACGTTCTTTGGCTTAGCCCTGTTTACAAGTCTCCTCAAGACGATAACGGCTACGATATTTCCGATTATCAAGATATTGATCCACTTTTTGGCACTCTAGAAGATATGGACGAGCTTCTGGCTGGCGCACACAAGCGCGGACTTAAAGTTGTTATGGATCTGGTAGTAAATCACACTTCCGACGAGCACGCTTGGTTCCAGGCTTCAAGGGATGCTTCTAGCGACTACGCAGACTGGTATTGGTGGAGGCCAGCGCGCAAAGGGCATGTGCCTGGAGAGCCAGGTGCGGAGCCAAACAAGTGGGGATCGTATTTCGGCGGTTCCGCGTGGACTTACGATCCAAAGCGTGGTGAATATTACTTCCACCAGTACTCACCAAAGCAGCCAGACTTAAATTGGGAAAATCCTGCGGTTCGCGCTGCCGTGTACAAGATGATGAATTGGTGGATGGATCGCGGAATTGACGGCTTCCGCATGGATGTGATTACGCAAATTTCTAAGCGTGTAGATAGCGAAGGGCGTTTGCCTGGGGAGTATGGTTCGCAGATTGAAGATGCGCCTGCAGGCAGCGACGGCTACTCTTCGCCGTATTTCTTCTGCTCCGATGGCCCTCGCTTAGACGAGTTTTTGCGCGAGATGCGCGAGGCGGTTTTCAAGGGTCGCGAAGGCTTCTTAACTGTTGGCGAGGCTCCTGGAATTTCCGCACATCGAAACACCTATATTACAAATCCTGCTAATGGTGAGCTAGACATGCTCTTCTTGTTTGATCAAGTTAATGTTGATTGCGCAAATGGCACTAAGTGGAATCCTATTCCTCTTAAGTTGACGGCATTAAAGCGCGCAATGGCAGATCAGCAGCAGGCTGTGGCAAATGTTGGTTGGGCTAGCCTGTTCTTTAATAATCACGATCAGCCGCGTGCGCTTTCTCGCTGGGGCAGCGAGGCTAGTGATGAAATGCGCGTGCTTTCCGCTAAGGCGATTGCAATGCTTCTTCACATGCATCGCGGCACTCCGTACGTGTATCAGGGTGAAGAAATTGGCATGACAAACGCGCACTTTACTCGCCTCGAGCAGTATCGCGATTTGGAAGCGCTTAACATGTTTAAGCAGCGCGTAGAGCAGGCGCATATTCAGTCTGCGGAGTCTATGATGGATGCGCTCGCAAAGCGCGGTCGCGATAATTCTCGAACTCCAATGCAGTGGAATGCGTCTAAATACGCCGGCTTTATGCCTTTTAATGTTCCGTCGCAAAATAATGCGCAGCCTTGGATTAGCGTGAATCCTAATTATGTAGACATTAACGCGGCGGAGCAGATGGAAGATTCGGATTCCGTTTACTCGTTCTACAAGCGTTTAATTGCGTTGCGTCATTTGCAGCCTGTTGTTTCGGCCGGTTCTTGGAATTTGGTTGATGCGGATGACGAGTGTGTTTACGCGTTTATTAGGCAGGTTGAGCAGGCTTGTGAGAATGGTAATGCATGTAATGCAGTTGAGGCGGGTCTTGAGGAGTCCGCGAATTCCTCAAGCGCGGCTGCTTGCGATTTGCCTTGCGCTTCTGTAAAGAAGTTGCTCGTATTGATAAATATGACGGATTCATCTGTAGCAATACCTGCGCAAAGTGCTGAATTGTTGCGTAATATCGCCTCTAACGGCGTATCGTCTGATGATGTGATGATTTCTACCTACAGTGCGGATCATGCCCTTAAATCGCTTAAAAATGGCACGCTTTCGCCTTGGGAAGGAATCGCTGTTAGCTTGCAATAATTATTTTGCAATAGTTTCGTCCACCAACTTTGGCAGAGCCTTTGCAATATCTTCGCGTATTATGCGCTCTGCCAAATAATCGTATTGCGTAGCGCCCAGGTTCATTATTGTAATCGGCACACCTGCGCGAGCGGCTAGCGGCACAAGGCTTGCAGCTGGAAACACTTCTAGCGTAGATCCAATAACCCACAGCTCGCTTGCGTGCATAATCGCCTGTGCGCTGCGTTCCATTGCGCCTTCGGGCAGAGCTTCTCCAAAATATACAACGTCTGTTTTTATAAGACCGTTGCAAGGCATATTTCCGCGGTATGGCAGCGCGCGCCTGCAATGTGGGTCTGGGTGTGCGTCTAAATCGCGCATAATGTCGGCCGTGCTGTAGCTTGCGTGGCAACTCATGCAATGAGATGTTCCAATGCTTCCGTGCAAGTTCACTACAATATCTGGGCTGTTTCCAGCTTTTTCGTGAAGTGCATCAAAATTTTGAGTGGCGATTAAGTCCAGCATTCCAGCTTGCTCAAGTTTTACTAGCGATTTGTGTGCTGTTCCTGGCTGAGCATTCCACACAGGCGACTCCTTTTGCCAGCGCCAAGAGTACACGCGTTCTTCCTCGCTGCTTAAAAACGCATCTATGTCGTAAACGCTCATTTGCTCTGGGTGTTTGGTCCAAACTCCATCTGGACCGCGAAAATCTGGAATGCCCGCGCTGGTAGATATTCCCGCGCCTGTTAACACAACAATGTGGCGGTGTGCGTTATTCTTGCTATTTTTCTTGCTGTTATTCTCGCTATTTCTCATATACCTATATATAACACGCATATATTTTCAACACGCCGATGTTTTGGCTTTGTTTCAATGGTTTTGGCTTGTTGGTATGGGGGTGATTTGCTTTTGAGTCTGGTTTGGTGTAAGTTTATCTCTTGCTGCTCAGCGCGGCTGGTTCTCCTCGGTT